>CAVBHN010000025.1:0-35242 GCA_963595425.1 Faecalibacterium sp. CAG:74
TTATTGTCATTGCTGCTACTGTCTGCTGCATTTACGGCAGCCTGACTAAGTGCATTCCTTACAGCCTGGATGATTCCGACCGAGCTGTAGGTTGCTCCCGATACCGTATCTACATTCGTGCTTTGATTTGCAATAATTGAATTTATCAAAGACGATGCCTTTGAAATATATGCAGAGCCGTCACTGGTTTCAACTATCTGTATTGATGAAATCTTACCTCCGCTTATCACGACCTGAACCTTAAGGCTTCCGCCAAAGCCTGTTCCGGTTCCGTAATATGTTCCGTCCTTATATGAGGCTGCATCCTGAACGGCTTCAACAGATGTTGAGCCTCCTGAAGCAGGTGTTGCTCCTGACTGCGACTGTCCTGTCTCACCGCTGTCCTTTTCTCCTGTCAGGGCATTTTTAACCGCATTTATGATTCCGTTTGAGCTGTAGGTTGCTCCCGATATCGCATCAACATCCAATCTCTGACCTTCAATAATAAGATCGATAACCTTTTTTGCACGCGTAAAAAACTCTGCATCATCTGTAGAGCTTAAAATATCTATTGAAGCTATCTGTTTATCCTTAATCGTTACAGCAACGGTTATATTGCCCGAATATCCGGTTCCTGTTCCCTGATATATGCCGTCATCAAGATCAAAGGAGCCCTTTTGTTTATTTGTCTTGGCTTCTTTTTGCTCACTGTTTTGCTTAATATTAGAAGCATTTTCATCATCATCCGATGAGCTTTCCTGTACCGCATAAACAGGAGCCTTATATCCGCTTAATGATGCCGAAGTGCATACTGCAACCAGTACTATAGAAATTGCAGGGGCATAGGCCTTTAATTTTTTCACTGTGTCCTTGACATCCATTTTCATTTCCTTTTCTGTTCATCATTTTGAAACTATCTCAACAGTTCCGTCAGATGTGAAGCTGTCCTTAATTCCCTCTGTAACATATATTGTCCCGTCATCTGCCACAAGAACGGCATCGAATTCATCGCTGTGCGTCTTCCAGAATTCAACAGCCTTGTCCTTTCCCATTATGAAAAGCGATGTAGACAAGCCATCTGCAAGTGTTCCGTCATCACTCACAATTGTTACGGAAATCAATCCGTTTTCTGCAGGATATCCTGTAGACGGATCAATAATATGATGATATGTCTTTCCATCCTGTTCAAAATATCTCTCATAGCCTCCGGATGTAATGACTGCCTTATCGGCAATGCTTAAAATTCCTATATAATCATCCGTATCATCATCTGCAGTATCAGGGTTCTTAATCGCAACTCTCCAATTGCTTCCATCTGTTTTTGTGCCATATGCCTGCACATTTCCGCCAAGATTTACAAGACCGCTGTCAACATTGTAATCCTTGAATATTTCCATTATGCGAGATGATGTATATCCCTTGGCAATTCCTCCGAGATCAATCTCCATCCCATCAATTCCAAATGAAATGCTTCTTTCTTTGCTGTCATAATTTATCTTTGATGCATCTGTAAGCTTAAGCTTTTCCAAAAGCTCATTATCATCAGGGACCTTAAATTCCTGAGTGGTAAAGCCCCATGCCTCCATTACCGGATATATGGCGATATCAAATGCTCCGTCTGTTTCCTTATAGAGTTCAAGCGATTTTTCTACAAGATATCCTGCATCCTCACCCAGCTCTCCGCCTGAATTTGCATTTATCTTTGCTATATCACTGTTTTCATCTCCTGTTGACAAAACAGAATCCAGTCTCTCTATTTCATCAATTGCCGCTTCTACCGCATCATCTGCATTATTGCCATAGGCTGTTACATCCATAACTGTATCCATTGCAAAGATTTCTTCTGAAGCCTCATTTTGTGAGCTGCTGACTGTTGATGCCGATGAGCTCTCTGATGCAGTCTTAAAGCTACTGTCGGATATTGCTGACGAACTCTCTGTATTCACCGAATTACCTGCTGCTTTACCCGAACACCCCGCCAGAAGCACAGCTGCAAACGTAACGCTTAAAGCCTTGATTACCTGATCTCTCATTTTTACTTCCTTTCGTTAGACAATGCTAACCTCTATGCAGTATATTTCCGTAAAAATGATTTGTCAATGCTAACTTTAAATTATTGTGTAATCAATCAGCATTTTATAAGCATTTAAAAGAGGCTTACCGTATACGGCAGCCCCTTTTTAATACAGCAAAATATGAATTTTATCTTGTAAGCTTCCTGATCCACTGATATTTTCTGAATCGCATAAATGTAGGAAATACCTTATAAATCTGGTCTATCTGAGCACAGAGCACGATAATAACAACCGGTGCATGCCATACATATGCGGCCAGAAATGAAAGAGGTATACATACACACCAAATACCTGTGATATTTATAAGCATATGGAATTTGGTATCTCCGCCTGCTCTTATTATTCCGCTTGTTACAGGCATCTGATATGACATTGTAACCATGATTATGCTGTAAAGCATTATCATCTGATTGGCAAGGTATAGTGCCTCATCATTTAAGACATAAAGCGAAAGCAATGGCTTTCTAAGCAAAAACAGACAAACCCCGAGCACAATTCCAAGGCATACATCTACAACACTCAGTGTTCTTGCCTTAGCCTTGACCTCTTCTATATCTCCTTCACCTATTGCACTGCCGATAATGACGGCCGAAGCGGATGCCGCTGCTCTTATTACAACCTTCAGATAATTGTAAAAAGTAGTTGCTATAGAGTTTGCGGCTATTGCATTTGCGGACATGCTTCCGAGTATAGCACTTTGAATAGGTGTTGCAACAGACCAGCAAAGCTCTGTAAATATCATTACCGTTGCAGCTTTTCTGTAATCCCTGCTGAGATTTTTGTCTTTTTTAAACGGATTTTCAGAAAAAAGCTTTAAAACCTTATCCTTTTTGAGTACATATATCAGGATTATCAGAAACTCTGCTATACGTGACACTATAGTTCCGATCGATGCACCTGTAATTCCCAGCTCCGGGCAGCCCATATTGCCGAAAATTAGCAGCCAGTTTATGCTGCAGTTCAATATAAGCGAAACTATCGAGCATATGAAAGCAATGCGGACAACCTCAACAATACGAAGTATAGACATTAGGCAGCTTGAAAACATAAACAATACAAATGTATATTTTATGATCCTCATATATTCAAGTCCTGCATTTAAGATTTCTGCATCCGATGTAAAAATCTGAAGCAATAAATGCGGCATAAACGCACACAGACAAAATACGATAATGCTCGAAATTGCTGTTGTCTTTAATGCAATTCCTGCCACTCTTCTGATAGGTGTCAGTTCCTTCTTGCCCCAATACTGCGATCCGATAAGCACAGCCGAATCACCTATTGCAAGTGAAAGCGATTGTATAACAAAGAAAATCTGATTTACCGTTGCCGCTCCTGACAGAGCTGCCTGACTGTATCCGCCAAGCATGATGTTGTCAGCCATATTTACACTGTAGGCAATAAAATTCTGCAGTGTAATTGTTGCCAGTAAAACAAACAATCTGTGTCTGAAGCCTTTTTCATGTGTAAAAAAGGTCTGTTTTTTTTGAATTGCTGCTGTCATAAATTTACCCTTTTCGTTAACCCTTCCCTTGATTAGATTTTGCAGGATAAAAACCTGCCTTCAGCGATTTCCAAATAAGTGTACCGTTCTTTAATCCAATTACAATTATAGTAATATCGTATATATTTTCAAGCCAAATAAATTGCGATTTCTTGCACTTTTATGTGAATAGATGCTTTATCAGCCTGTCCTTGTGTATATTGCTTTTACTGCCGCACATAAAAACAGCACTCCACTGCCTGTTACAGCAATGGAGTGCCGAATATATTGATAGGGAATTCAATATCTTTTATAAATTTACTGCATTTCATAAACCTCATCTGCAGCATTCATTGTCGAATCTCTGTGAGATACAAGGACAACCGTTTTCTTACCTGAGACTTCCTTCAAAGCCTTTATTATTATACCCTCATTAAGAGAATCAAGGTTTGAGGTTGGTTCATCCATTAATATAAGATCAGCATCATGAAGAAACGCTCTTGCAATTCCGATTCTCTGCTTTTCTCCTCCCGAAAGTGTATCTCCAAGCTCTCCGACCTCTGTATCGTAGCCCTTCGGAAGCGTCATGATAAAGTCATGAATAGAAGCCTTCTTTGCTGCTTCAATGATCTCCTCTCTTGTTGCATCCTTCTTTGCAAGTGCAATGTTGTTTGCAATAGTATCATGAAACAGCTGTGTTTCCTGTGTTACATAGCTTTCCATATCTCTTAATTTTCTTGTCGGTATGCTTCTTACATCCTCTCTGTTTAATGAAATACTTCCGCCATTTACATCCCAAAACCTCATAAGCAGCTTAAGGAATGTCGATTTGCCGCAACCGCTTGGGCCGTGTATTCCTATTATCCTTCCTGGCTTTATTTCAATATTAAAATTCTTAAGGATAACATATGAGTCATCAGCTTTATCAGCTTCCTCATTATATGTAAAGCATACATTCTCTGCCTTAGCACCGTCAAAACTGTGATTTTCTTTTTCGAGTCCATCACCTTGAATCTCATTTATAACAGGCTTTTCCTCAAGCAGCGTAAGAACTCTTTCACCGCTTGCAAGTGTCTGATTCAGATTGTTTGAAAGACTTGAAAGTGCAACAACAGGTCCGAATGATCCCATCATTGCTATTGTGCAGGTTATTATGCCCTCAAAGCCTATCTCGCCGTTTGCATAAAGCCTTATCGTAAGTGCCAGCATCGCAAATGATGCAAGAAGAATAACAAGATTTGTAACAGCTCTTTGTAAGCCCTCCATTTTATTCAGGCTTCCCTGCATTTTAGCAAGCTTATTTGAACGCTCCCGCATATCTTTCTTTCTGCACTCTGACTGTCCATACTGTATAGTCTCATCAAGACCTCTTAGCGAATCAAGTACAAAGCTGTTCAGCTCGCCGAATTCATTTCTGAATTTCATTCCATTTTCGGCTCCGCGTCTCGAATTGAACATCGGAATTATGATTCCGACTACGATATATGCCGCAAGTGCAAGCAATGCAGCATATATGCTGTATCCTCCGATAAAGATTACCATGACAAGAGATGTTAAAAAAGCGATCGCAATAGGTGAAATCGTATGAGCATAAAACACCTCAAGAAGCTCTATATCTGTTGTAATTATTGAAATAAGATTCCCCTTGTCCTTTCCCTCAAGCTTAGCCGGACAAAGCCTTCTAAGTGCCGCAAATACCTTATGTCTTATTATTGCCAAAAGCTTAAATGCAATAAAATGATTACAATACTGCTCTGCATAATGAAGCACGCCTCTGAGTACGGCAATTGCTATCATTATTATGAAAATCGTTTTGACAGGTGTAAATACCAGCCACATGCTGTCAATTTGAGGGATTTCTCCCGCGGCACCCGTAAGAAGTCCGTGAACGATTACCTGGCCTGCAAGAATAGTCAGAAATATGGCACACAGATATCCGAGTGTTCCTAAGATTATGGCAATCAGCATTATATGAATAAGCGGCTTAATAAGAACGATCAGCCTTCCCATTATTGAAAGTGCACTTCTTCTCTTTTTTTCTGATTTCAAGAATCCATCCGCTCCTTTCCATATGTTTCAAGCCTTCTCTGACTTTCATAGAGATTAAAATAATCTCCCCTTTGCTGCATAAGCTGCAAATGCGTGCCGCTTTCCTTTATCCTGCCGTCCTGCATGAAATAAATAAAATCCGATTTTACAACATTTGCAAGTCTGTGCGAGATAAGGAGGACTGTTTTCGTTTCGGCAAGCTCATGAACAACCTTCATGATCATTTCTTCACTCTCGATATCGATGTTGCTCGTTGCTTCATCAAATATATAAACCCTGGCATCCATAAGAAGTGCCCTCGCAATTGCAAGTCTCTGGCACTGTCCTCCCGAAAAATTTCCGGCTCTTTCAAAAAGCTTTGTTTTAAGCCCATCCTGTGTTTCAAGAAAATCTAAAAGGTTTACTTTTTTAAGAACCTCATTCAGCTCCTCTTCAGCTGCATCCGGCTTTGCCATCCTTAGATTTTCTTCTACGGTTCCCTTAAACAGATAGCTGTTATGTCTTACCAATACAACCTGCTTCATAAGCTCAGCCTCGTCTATATCCTGTATCGGCTCGCCGCATATTTCAACATCTCCCGTAAAGCCCTTATTCTTTGCAGATAGGATTCCTGCTATGGTGCTTTTTCCGCAGCCGGACTCTCCTACAAGTGATATAAATCTGCCTGATAGCATATCAAGGTTGATTTCCTTAAGGATTTCCCTCTCATTATCATAAGAAAAGCTTACATTTTTCATTGATATATCAAGTGTGCCCCAAGGAAGAGCCTTTTCTCCCATTTGCGGCTCAGGCAGGTCTAAAATTTTAAATATTTTGTCACTTGCTGCCATTCCGTTCATGGCTATATGAAAGAATGAGCCAAGAAGTCTTAACGGAAGAAAGAATTCACTTGCCAAAAGAACTATGCATACTGTTCCCGAAAGCGAAATATTTCCGTTTAAAAATTCCGAAACCGCAATCGCCATTCCTACAGCCGCTCCGCCGTATGCCACTATGTCCATTACACTCGTGGAGTTTAGCTGCATTGTAAGCACTTTCATTGTGATCCTTCTGAACCTTTGTGATTCATTGTCCATTTCATCTGCCTTCTTTTGATCGGCCTGATATATCTTCAGGGTTGTAAGTCCCTGCAGATTTTCAAGAAACGAATCTCCGAGTCCCGTATAAATGCTCCAGTATTTATTCAGTAATTTCTTCGCTATCTTCTGTACCACTACGATAGATATAGGGATCAGCGGTACACATATCAGCAGAATCACACTTGCCTTCAGACTCACCCCGCAAAGGACGATAAATAGTGTCAGCGGTGCGATCAGGCTGTAAAACAGCTGCGGAAGGTATTTTCCAAAATATGTTTCAAGCTGCTCCACACCCTCAGTCGAAACCTGTACCACCTCCGAGGATGAAACCTGCTCACTGTATGAGGCTCCGAGTCTAAGCATTTTCTCATAAATCTTTTCACGCAGAATCCGCTTTACATCTACACATGCCAAATATGAAGACCTTGCTCCCATTCTTTCACATATAAATCGTATTACGATCACAGCGGTAAGAATTATGATCGTTTTAATAATACTTTCATCCGTAAGTGTTCTGTACAGCACTCTTTCCAAAATATTTGCTATTGAAAAGACTGCTATTACCTGCGACAGCAATGCTACCCACTGCCACAGGATTGTATATACAATATATTTTTTTGCATGGGAAAGCATTCCCACCAGTCTTGTTTTTATCATAAAAGCTTGCCTTTTTGTTTATTCTTAGATTCTCTTTTACTGCATATCAAATGCCATATTGCAAGGATTGGATGATATATTAACATCCTCGGTCCCGAAAAACGCATTACCTGTCGAATCTGTTCTCTCATCTTTGGCTCATAACAATGTATCTTACAGTTCGCACAAAACGTTTTTCCTTCCATAAACGGACACTTCTGACTTCTTTGTTTTGCATAATCCGAAAGTCTTTGACAGTCAGGACACATCTGTCCACCCTTTATATTTTCTTTCGTATGTTTTTTTTTGCAATACAGCCGGATCATTTCTTCTACGATATATTGTTCTTTTTGCCGTTTCTTTTCGGTTTTATTCATCTTACTATTTTGCTTCCGCACCATTTTGTAACTCTTCTCCCGGTTTTAGAGTTTTTACTCTCAGGAAGAAATATAACAGATGGCATACCCAAACCACTGCAATACATATTCTTCCAATCGGTACATTTTTCATGCAGATAAATCCTATTGCCATTACCACAGTAACGGTTCCGACAATTTTGAGCTTTGTACCAAGAGTCATTGCCCGCTTCTCTACAAAGCTTTCCAGATGCTTTTTATACAAACCGGTTCCGGTAAACCAGTCGTGTAGTTTTTTTGAACTCTTTGCAAAGCAAAACAATGTTGCCATATAAAAGGGAACGGTCGGCAAAATAGGCAGTACAACACCTACAGTTCCAAGTCCCAGGCATACAAATCCAAGAATAAGCCACAGGATTTTTATCGGATTTTTCATTTGTATTCCTTTCATGCTTTAAAATGCAAGAACAACCTTCTGTCCGTTTACTGACGTAACGTCTATATCGACTCCGTACAGAGTCTTGATGCTGTCACTGTCAATAACCTCCTTAGGATCGCCCTCGACCTCTATCACTCCGTCCTTCATACCGATTATATGATCAGAATAGGCAATTGCCTGATTGATGTCATGAAGAACCATTATGATAGTTATGCCATATTCCTTATTAAGCTTTTTTACAAGCTTCAAAATATCTATCTGATATCTGATGTCCAGATACGTCGTCGGTTCATCAAGAAAGAGTATTTTGGTTCCCTGGCAAAGTGCCATTGCAATCCAGACTCTTTGTCTTTGACCTCCCGAAAGCCTTGAAACCTCTCTGTCACGATATTCGGTAAGATTTGTAACCTCGAGTGCCCACTCGATCATTCTTTCATCCTCGGCACTGTCACCCTGCATCATTTTCTTATGCGGTGTGCGTCCGAAGGCTACCAGACTCTCAACCGTAATATCATCTGAGGCTGTATTATACTGCTGTACGATAGCAACCTTTTTTGCAAAATCCTTAAGGCTCAGATTCTGAATATTTTTTCCCTTAATATAAATATTGCCTTTTTTCGGGTAAAGATTCTTTGTCATAAGGAAAAACAGCGTTGATTTACCACAGCCGTTTGCTCCCATGATCGTTGTAATTTTACCCTCTTCGATCTTCAGAGATACACCCTTTAAGACTTTATTTTTTCCATAGGAAAAATGCAGATCTCTGACCTCCATTGCGGGCTTGTCGGCATATTTTGATTTTTTCTCCTTATTTTCCTCAACGGCCGATACAATCTCGTTTAAATTATTTTCCATATTTTTTCGACCTCCTTAAAAGAACAATAAAGAACGGTCCGCCTGCTACACACATAATTATTGAAGCCGATACCTCATATGGTGATGCAATCGTTCTTCCTATCGTATCTGCAAGCAGGAATGTAAACGCTCCAAAAAGTGCCGAAAACGGAACCAATGCTCTGTGATCCGAGCCTACAAGTATCCTTCCGATATGCGGAACTATAAGCCCAAGGAAGCTTATCACTCCTGCCACTGCCGTTGATATGCTTGCAAGCAATACAGCTATCATCGATATGACGATTCTCATCGCATTTACGTTTATTCCGAGACTTCTGGCTGTCTTATCCTCAAGTGAAAGAATGTTGCATATTTTAGTAAATACAATTGCGAGAACAAGTCCGATTATTACATATGGCAGAAGGGTATATACATCATCCCAAGTCTTCATAGTAATATTTCCGTTGACTATAGAAGCAACACCTGACATATTACCGCCGTTCATTGAATTTAAGGCAGATGAAAGTCCCGAGAACATAGCCTCAACAGCAACGCCCACAAGGATTATCCTAAGAGGGCTTAAGCCTCCCTTCCACGAAAGACTGTAGACCAATACAAACGCAAACACACCTCCCAAGAAGGCAAATAACGGTGTAAAGAAGAAAAGGCTTGGTGCAAATGCAGTTATAAGAACCGCAGTAAAGCTTGCTCCGCTCGATATACCGATTATGCCAGGATCCGCAAGCGGATTTTTAAGAACCGCCTGAAATAATACTCCCGAAACCGCTACCGCCGCTCCTGCCAGCATTGATATAAAGATACGCGGAAAACGCAGATCATATATTGTAGCTACATTCTCGTTATATTCTACAAACAAGCCCTTTAAAAGCTCCGAAAAGCTAACCTTCAGGCTTCCTATATTGACTGCTGCAAAAAACAGAGCCGCCAAAAGCAGTATCATAACTATAAATGAAATTGCCGCTCTTGCTGTTTTTTTCTTTTTTAATGTCTTGTCCTGCACAAAGAGCCCTTCATCTATTTCCTGCTTAGATGTTTTTTGTAATTCTGATTCATTCATCTGAAATTTCTCTTCTCTCTATTGTTTATTGCTGCTCATTATATTTTTCTGTTGCATCCGAATCCTTTGCAGCCTGCTGGGCATTGTCACTGTTTTCCTTTGCCTTCTGTTCATCCTCTTCACTTTCCGGATAAAGAATTGGCTGAAGCTCCTCAAGTGCCTCCGGATATTTAAAGGTTGCACTCATTCCGAAATATTCATAGGTAAGGTCATAAACTCTGCCGTTCTTCACCGCATCGAAATGCTGCCAGATGTCATTCTCCGCAAAATCCTTATTGAACATCTCTACCACCTGATCCGGCAGTGCATGTGCCGCACGTAAGATAATATCCGGCTCTTTGGTTTTCATGTCCTCGGTATTTACGGTCAAAAATTCCTGATCTGTATCAGAGTATACATTCTCTCCGCCTGCCAGTTCGACAAGGCTTCCGACATAAGAATTCGGTGTTGCGATAATATAAGAGCCAGGAAGTCCCATAAGAATCATTACCTTTGGTTTGTCCTTACCCTCATTCTTTTCCTTGTATTCGTCATAAAAGCTTACAAATTCATCAACAAGGGTCTGTGCCTGATCCTCTCTGTCAAAGATTTCTCCAAGCTCCTGAATAGATCTATACATTCCCGGTACACTTCTGAGATTCAAAAATGCCCAGTCTGTATCGATTGCTTCGTATTTAGGCTGCAAATCACTCTTAAGTGACACCGGACTTAATATCCAGTCTGGATTGAGTGAGGAGACAATCTCCATATCAGGACTCATGGCTGTTCCGACGGTTTCAACATCCTTATATCTGTCAGGAATCGTAGAAACCGTGCTGCTGCAAACACCTACCAGATCAAGCTCAAGCTTATCACATATATCTGCGGTTGCAGGTGATGTTGCTATTATCCTTGGAGAATCCTCAAGGGCCGCGACCTTTTTCTTAGCAGCCTCAACTGCAGCCTTTTCCTCGGGATCACTTATATTTAAAAGGCTCAATGCTTCCGAATCATCGCTGCTTTGGCTTGATGTACTCTCTGTGCCTGACTGATCCTGGCTTTTATCTCCGTTACTTTGATCTACACAGCCTGTCGATACGGCAAGCATAAGTCCCGCAAGCAAAATTATTGATGTCTTCTTAATATGTTTATTCATCATCGTCGTCAGCACCTCCCCAGCGTTTCCAGTTTCTTCTGAAGAAATAAACTACCGCTGCTGCAATGGCAATCAATATGACTCCCGAAATAACTATCACAAACCCCAATATGACAGGTGAGCTTGATTCATTGGCTGACTTTGTTTCATTTGCATCATCGCTGTTATTTGCCGATGTATCATTAGCTGTTGAAAGACTAAGTCCGTCTGCCTGATCCAGTGTGCTGCTGTCTGTTTCAGATTCCGGCTTTGCTGCCTCTGTTATTGTGCTCTTAAGTGATTCATTTGAGCTTTTAAGACCTGATGTGCCTGTGCTACTGTTAGTTTCTCCGCTGTTTACTGACTCAGTCTGTTCTGTATATGTCTGAGTGTCATTATTTGAAGAAGCTCCGCTGCTTTCGGTTACCATTGTTGCATTCATATCGGTATTGTTACCTTCACTGTAATCACTTGGATAGAGATAGAAAATAACGTCTCTTCCCATCGGCTCTACATACATCTCGCCTCTGACAATACAGTTTTCACTCGGCACACGCATACACACATCAGCTGTTGTGCCGTTGCTGTCTGAACCATTTCCCGTAATACCGATTTCTGATGGTGTAGACCAGCCGGAATCACCTACACTCTGTACCTGAAAGCTATGTCCACTGGTGTAGTCCATCAGACTCATGCGGATGGTCAGATAATAAGCTCCATCGTCTGTTACTTCCAGAATACCATTGCTGTATACACAGCCTTCTACCATACCCTGTCCTGTTGCATAAGAGCTCTCTCCGCCGGAATCTTCGATTACTCCGGTAATCGGGTGTGCGTAGCATCTGTTAATTGTACAGCTATACACTGTCCCGCTTGCGGCATAAGCCTTAACAGATAGAAAGCCTGACATTAAAGTAATGGCAAGCACACAAATCATAATGACAGACAATATTTTGTTTTTTTTCGCTGCTAATTTCATTTCTTATCTCCTTCTTCTCGTCATTGTTAGTCCTATTCATTTCTTGCATTAGCTGTAATGCTCTTGCAGTTACCCTAATCTAACCAATTAATCAGAACATAGCATAAAAAATCGAATGATGTCAACATATTTTTTCGTGCACCACTGCACGGTTATTCTTGATTTCGATGCCTTGTTAACTCCGCTTTTATTGCTTTTTTTGATTCAAATCCCGGTTTTTTTGCTTGAAATTCAAATATATAATGCATTTTTTGAGAATTATTATCATATATCATATTTCATTAATCAATTCCGTGCAGTTGCGCACGATTTTGTATTATGATTTGTCTCATTCGATCTATTTTGACATAAAAAAAAGATAAGTTATATTTCAAACCTATCTTTCTCGTACAATTATGATGTTAAGTTCAAAAGGTCTTTTGACCCTAACTGATAACTGATTGCTATACGAGCTGCGCTCCCGCAATCCTCAAAACACTCGTAATTATTAAAATATAAACACCAGTCTTGCCGTACTCTCCGGCATATGAGCCGAACCGACAGAGCAGCCAACGGTTATCATAACATTTCCCCAGATAATTCCTCTTCCGAAATTCTCGTAATAACAGGCACTCAACGGAATCCTTACTTTTCCATCTTCAACCTCTGCATTCTGAACTATTCCTGCTTCAAGATACTTTAAGGAAGCCAGATGTCCAACCATATCTCTTCCGTTTACCCTTGAAAGCGCATGCATATTTTTTAGCTCCAGCTCCAGAAAGCTTTTATCCTCTTCATATACCAGCCATGCGTACCTCTCAAAGCCCCGATCTGCCATAGATTTTTTAAGTCCCTCATCGCTGTTGCTCTGAAATATTGCAATCTGTACCTTGTGTCTGCCACAGTCAAGCACTTCCCTTACATCTGTCACTACAGTTTTCTGAATCTTTGATATATTCCCCTGAATTCTTGGATACTCTGCAATCGTCTTTTCCAGTATCTCATAATCTGCATTTTCATAAAGTGCCTTGGTCAGATTATCGAGTCCATCCTTGACGCCCATCCGAATCAGATACTTGCGGACATCCTGCTCTAAGTGCTGATTCCACTCCAGCAGCCTTTTTCCCTTTTCTGTTGTTTTCAGATCGCTTGTAAGATATTCTTTTTCCACACATGACTTAAAAAAGCGGCTTATCTTAGAATGACTGAACCCAAACTTTTTAGAGATCATCTCAACTGCACCACGTTTTTTATCCAATTTTTCTAATTCTGTCAGAAATCTGATCTGCTCTATCGAAAATCTTTCATTCTCTTGTGCCTCTGTTTTTGCTTTCATATTTTTTCTTGTCCTCTACCATATTTCGATTTCCAGCTGACAGCTGTTCCAGAAATCAGGACTTTCATGTTCTTCTGTTAATGCGATCAGCAGACTTCCCTCTATCAGACTCTCCCCTGATTTTTTTATATATTCAAAGGCTTCTGCCGGGATGCGCTCTCCTTGTTTCCCTTGCTCTGCTTCCTTCCAGTCAACGGTTATGCTTCCTGCGTTTTTATACCACAGTTTTTTTTTGTACTTCTGCTTATCATCGGCATACTGTAATTCAAACCAACCGGAATCTGTCATGATTTCCAGTGTAATATTTCCGGTATACAAGTCATTTTCCTTTGCGAATTTTCTCGGACAATTCCGGTCCATGCTGTAAATTTGCATCATGAACTCATATCTGCCGGGAGCATAGCGGTCCGAGAGATTTGAATTACGTATGACTCGTTCATATCCCTTGAGATCTGAATTGACAAACATGCACAGTGCTTTTATTGTCTCGTCTGTCAGAAAATGCTCCGCCCGGCATGCATCCTGCTCCGCATTTTCTTCTGACACACCGATATACTGAAGAAACTGGCTGACAGAATGATGTCTTTTCTGACATTCGTTGCCCTTTGAGATTCCGTATGAAGTTACACGAATCGTTTCATTTGACTGATATGGATAAATATATCCCTTTTCGACCATCTTCTTTAATGCGGTTCCCACTATCTTTTTCGGAAGATTAAGCTGTCGGCAGATTATTGCCTCATTTATTTTCAGCTCTTTGTCCTGCTGCCGCCAGATACAAAGTTGCTCCAGAATATCGATTTCACGCTCTTCTCTTGAATGCAAAGGGATCTCAATCTTACTTTTTTCTTCTGTCCTTTCTTCCATATCTTCCGGTTCCTCTTGTTATTACTGTTCTTCTTACTTCAATTTTGTGCTGTCTGTTGTCTGAGCATCTATGCATGCAGCATGGACTGCGAATCTTTTGTCATAGCCGTCTCCTGTGCATGTGGAAAGTGTAATTATCTTATTTGAGGACTGAGGCTTGATTCCTGTCGAAATATCAGAATTATTTACCATCTCATCTATAAATTTCTGGTATTCATTTCCGGGTTTGTATCCAACTTTGTAAACATCTCCTCCGTTTACAGCATCCTCGTATGAAAAAATCCTATATCTGTATGCGGTAGTCTCTGTATATATCGTAAAATACTGGTTGTTTTCCCAAAAACCGTCTTCCTTATATTTGTAAAGGCTTCCGAACATGCTTCCGTCTATTACCTTATGACCATATAATATATTATAATAATCAGAAAAATCTGAATTATTTAAGCCTTCAAGAAATATACTTCCGGCTATATGCTCATTTCCGTAAATATCACTTCTTAGATATTTTTCATTGTCTCCCGAATAGAGAATAGGATAATTTATGCCAAGCTCTTCCTGATTGTCAAACCTTATCCATCCAATAATATCCGGATTTTGCTCCTTAAGCTTATCAAATTCGACCTTTACGTCTGTTAACCACCAGTCCTTTTGCTTCTGTTTTTTGTCATCCTCGGCATCAGATGCTTCATCAACGCTTACATATTTATCTGCAAGCTCCTCATAATCCTTTGCCGACTTCCACCTGTCTGCCCATGGAGAAATGATCTTAAAGAGTGCAAATCCTATAAGTGCTGCCGCAATTAAAATAAGAATAAGCCAGCCATGTGATTTTTTCTTTTTCATATCATCATTTCCATTATTTTCTTGCTTTTAAGCTCTCTGTCTATGGTCTTCTTGAGTGCTCTGTCTGCTGTTTTTTCAAGCTCTGCAAGGATATTCGGCTTAACATTGAAGGAAAAAAGCCTTCCAAGAGGCGTATCCGTTATATATCTGCAGATAGAATATACTGACGGTGACAGCTCCTCCTTATCCGGATAATATTCTCCGTTTATATACATAAGCCTAAGCTCAAATATCCGCCTTACAAGCACATTGCTTATCTCATTGTTTAATATAGCCTTGAGAGCAACATATAACAGATTGAGCATATCCGTTCCGTCTATATTTTCTCTTCCGTAATAGTCAACAAGGTCAAGAAAATAGAAGCCTATATATACACCAGGCTGTGCATTCGCTATCTCCCTGAAATATTCCGTTACAGAGATCTCATATAGTCTGTACGAATTCCTGCCCGGTACAATTGAAAATTCACCCATAGTAAAAGGATTTGAGCCTGCAAGCAGCGTGCTTCCCGATCGTCTTGCACCTCTTGCAAATACGGTTATTCTTCCGAGCCCGCAGGTCTCTATAACAAGTCTTTTATCCTGCTCTCCGATCGGCATGGCCGAAAGCACCATGCCCCTTGCTTTAATAACATCATTCATAGCATGATCCGCTTTTTGATATTACAGTTCGTTTTTATTGTAGCCATAATTTTTCAGAAGCAGGTCACTGTCTCTCCATTCCTTTCTGACCTTGACCCATAGCTTCAGATTAACTCTTCCATCAAGCATTCTTTCTATATCAAGTCTTGCCTCGCTTCCTATTTTCTTGAGGCTTGCTCCGTTTTTGCCGATGATTATGCCCTTGTGTGATTCCCTTTCGCATATAATAGTAGCCTCTATATCCGTAAGGTTCTGATTTTTTCTTGCAGACATTTTTTCGATTGTTACTGCGATTCCATGCGGTATTTCATCTCCAAGACTTCTTAAAGCCTTTTCTCTTATCATCTCCGCTGCTATCTGCCTCATCGGCTGATCCGTTACTGTATCCTCATCATAATACAACGGGCCGTACGGAAGATATTTGAAGATGTTTTCTATAAGGTCATCCAAATTTGTACCATGCTTAGCCGAAACAGCTATTATGTCGTCAAATTTCCCATATTTTTCATATTCCTTTATAACACCTGCAATTTCAGTCTTCTTTATCCTGTCACATTTGTTTATAACCAATATGACAGGTATATTCACCTTGCTTAAAAGTGCGGCAATATGCTGATCTCCGGCTCCGATATAGGCCTGCGGCTCAACGAGCCAAAGCGCTACATCGACGTCCTTAAGTGTTTTTTCTGCAGCACTTACCATATATTCGCCAAGCTTATTTTTTGCCTTATGTATTCCGGGTGTATCCTGAAATATTATCTGACCCTTATCACAGGTATAAACGCTCTGTATCCTATTTCTTGTGGTCTGCGGCTTTCTTGATGTTATTGCGATCTTCTGTCCTATGAGATGATTCATAAGAGTTGATTTACCTACATTAGGTCTTCCGATAAGTGCCGCAAAGCCTGATTTTGTTTGTATTTTGTTTATTTCCTCTTGTTTAATTTCCAAAGCCTTTTTACCCCTGTATAAATGACTCTGTATGGTCAAATATATCCTTGTGCTTCTTTATAGCTGCTTCACTTCCCAATACGCATATATGTCTTTCGTCAAGGGTGTCCTCAAGCATATCCTTAAGCTCTCTGATGCTTTCGGGTGTTGTAGAAAGCACCTCATCTCTTTCTTTTTGATAATCTTCCTCTGTAAGACCTGCAAAATATGATGAAAATGAAGTATCCCCCTTGCTTTTTGCATTCATAGGCGTATCAAGCTCGCTTACCGTTCCTATGATATATTTTGTCATTGTCCTCTCGTCTGCATCAAAGTCTCCAGCATATTTGGGAAGTCTCTTATATACATCCAGTGTATTTTTTAGATGAGGATCTCTGTATGACACAAGATAGCAGTCACCGTTTCGCTTAAATGAGCTCATGCAGCCATATGCTCCTCCGTTTACACGAAGATTCATCCAAAGGAAATCATAGTTGAGCATTGTCCTGAATACTCGAAGTGAACCCTTATATTTATATCCCTTATCTGCAAAATTGCCAACGGAGGCAACAAACTGAACCTGTCCTGATGTCTGTATTCCTTCCCTTGAATCCGATGCTGTCCATATATAGCCGTCTTTATCAAGCTTTTTATCCGAAAGATTGTCTGTAAGCTTAACTATATGTTTCTTAAGAAGTTCTTTTCCCTCTTCTCCTGCCGTGACGGATATTATCAGATTTTCTTTTCTGAATATCATTTCAGCAAGAGATTTAAGCTTATCTATTATATCCTTCTTCTTGTTTTCAAAATCAAGTGACAACTTTTCTATAAATCTGTAATAGCTTATGCCGGAAATATCCTCCTGCCATCCGTCTATCATTGATACATTTGAAAGTGCCCTTCCTGCTGCACTTATATGTCCCATAGCAGGAATTGCAGCCTGCAGTGAGGACTTCTGATTTAGGATTATCTCATACAAGCGCTTCTCGTCATCAATAAACGATGTAAATATAATTTCCTTTATCATTGAAATGACGAATTCGCATTCCGGATCAAGGTATTTTGATTTTATTCCGAAGCATTTTTTATATGTATTATTTCCTGTTGCAATGCTCTGAAGCCCGAAGCTGACTCCTCCGGTTCTTGCATTTATTTCATTTGAAAGATCAGAATATTCGTAATTTTTTGTATTAACAAAGCCCAAAACGGCCTTTAAAAGGCTCATATACGGAGTCAGCTCATTTGATATACAGTCAACATCGAATAATATCGAAAGATAGCTTATTCCTCTTGTATCAAAATCATTATGAACAAATCTTATTCCGTTTAAGTCTGTTTCCTTTGTATTTATCCTGACAGCTGTCTTTTTATCTATATCAGCTACGGAAAGAACCGGCAGACAATCTAAAAGCTTTGGAGAATCCTTTTCATTTTGATATTCTCTCAGCTCTATTGTATCCTTTACTATCCTGTCTATCTCTTCCTTCGACATTGATGCTTTTATATCTGCAAGCTTTGCTGCAAGGCGCTCTTCTTTCTCCTTGGCAAGTCCTCTTTTAGGTGCAAGAGTGAGGATTACCTTGTGCTCATTGTATACAAGTCCTTCTCTTATAAGCTTCTCATAATATCCGGTTCCGATATTCTTCTTAAGCTGTTCATATATATCAAGCTCTCTCAGATAATCAAACGGCTTATTTTCATCATAAAGCCAGCCGTCATATGCACTCATTATATACATAAGTCCCTTGGGATATGTTGCATAATCGGCTTCTCTGAATCTGAATTCAAAATAATTTATAGCTGCTCTCAATGCCTTTTCACTGATTCCTTCATCGGCAATCTTGAGGAGCGTATTATTTACAAGCTCTTCAAACCTGTCTACATCCGACAGATTTGCATATTTTGCCTCTATAGAGAAGAAGTGCTGAAGTATTCCGTCATTGTAACAGCCGGATACATCCTTGCCTATCCCGGCATCTATAAGTGCCTTTTTAAGAGGTGCTCCCGGTGTATCAAGAAGGACATATTCGAGCACATTAAATGCTGTTGCGGTAAGTATATCAAGACCATCCCCTGTAACCATACTCATATTAAGATAAGTATTATCCTCTGTAGGCTCATCATCAAGTATCGGATATTCCGAGTTGATTACAAGCTTTTTTGCAAAAGGATTCTGATATGGTATTTCGGAATCAATGCTTCTTTTGTCAAATTTGCTCAAATATTCCTTGTCAATAAAATCCAGCTTCTCCTCCATATCCATATCTCCGTAAAGATAGATATAGCTGTTTGATGGATGATAATATGCTCTGTGAAAATCAAGAAACTCCTCATATGTCAAATCCGGTATATTTTCGGGATCTCCGCCCGATTCAACACCATAAGGTGTATCAGGAAAAAGTGCACTGAATACCATTCTTTCAAGAACAGAATCTGCAGTCGAAAAGGCGCCCTTCATTTCATTGTATACAACACCGTTGTACCTAAGTGGCTCATCGGCAGATTCCATCTGATAATGCCAACCCTCCTGCTTGAATATCTTCTCGTTTTTGTAGATATTCGGGAAAAATACCGCATCAAGATAGACCTCCATCAGATTGCTGAAGTCCTTGTCATTGCAGCTTGCCACAGGATACATTGTCTTATCAGGATATGTCATTGCATTTAAAAAGGTATTCAATGAACCCTTTGCCAGCTCTACAAAAGGATCCTTCAAAGGATATTTCTGTGAACCGCATAAAACCGTATGCTCGATAATATGCGCAACTCCCGTAGAATTCTTAGGCGGTGTTCTGAAGGCAATATTAAAAACCTTATTATTGTCATCATTTATAAGCAGTGCTACATGCGCTCCTGTTTTTTTGTGTTTAAGCAGAATACCCTTTGAATTGATATCCGCAACATTTTCTTCCTTTATGATCTCATAAGCATCAAACATTTTTATCTCCCTGTTCTTGTAAAATACTGTCCCAGTACTGAGGACACAATGACCATTTTTTTATCAGCTTCATAGGCAGCTTATCGTATCTTTTTCCGAATGAATAGCCGAGAAACTTCCATCCGCTCATCCATACCAGCTTAAAAAGCAAATGAAATTTATGCTTCTTGCATAGAAAAGCTGCATTTTCCTTTACCATTTTCTTTCCTTCTCCTACCGAAGGATAATCGTTAAACAGGCTTTCATGCTGTTTTTGTGATGTGCCTATATCAAAATTTCTTCTGAACTGCATTTTGGCACTGTATTCGTGTGAATGATAAACCCTCGCATCAGCAGTATACGAAACTCTATAGCCTGCAAGTATTGCATTTGAAGCAATAAGCATATCTTCATTGAGAACGACAGGTCTCGGAAACCCGCCAAGCTCATCATATACCTTTTTATCGTATGCTGCACATACATTTGAGCAAAAAAAGTTTTTTATTCCAAGCTCATCGATATCGCTTATGCTCTTTATGCGGCTCTTTTCAGGATAATTAAAGCCTCTTGTAAATTGCTCGATAAGGCCTGCATCTGCCTTTGGAAGCTGCCTTGCGTATGAAAACTCCGCCTTTTTTTCGATTATAGGCGTGATGAGCCTTTCTATCAGCTCATTATCCGCCGGCATGGCATCCTGTGTCATAAATACCATAATATCCGCTTTAGACTGCTTAGCTGCCATATGCCTTGATGCGCCATGGTCAAACTCAGACTTTTTTATATGTATTACCGTAGTATTTGGGCATATTTCTTCTAAGTCTTTATCCCAATACTCTTCCTCGGTATTTACTATTATAATTTTGTTTACGGGTAAAACCTGTAAAGCCAGGCTGCGAAGCAGCTTAGCAAACTCCGCACCTGGCTTATATGTCGGTATTATGATATCAACTGATATATTTTTATTTTTGCCTGATGGCATGTTCTTATATTCCATTTAATTGATATCCATGGTTTTTATTATATTATGAATTTTCTGTGCCTGAATCGCCTGAGGTGTCATCAGAATTATTATTGACTGTTGCGACATAATCCTCATAGCTTATTCCGTCAAGTGCCGCACCGTCTTCTATCTGAGATGCCCATTCTATATCATCACTGGTATATCCGCAGACATCTGAAATGTGCTGACTGTAGCTCAAAACGGTTTCTGATGGACTGTATTCCTCATCCGGGAACAGGAACTCATGAAGTCTCTGTACATTGTAAGCAAGTGTTACAGGAAGCACAACGTCATCTCCTGTACGTGAGCCGTCATCCTCAACATGAACAAACGGGAAGCCGGCCTGTGTATCGGTACCCATACCATAGGTTACCGCGGATGTGATAACGGATATCAGCTTCATATTGTCAATATTTGTTGTGATGTCCGGAAGAACCGCATTCAACACAGAATCGATTGTTCCTATGTCAGCTGCCTGTGCCTTCTGTTTTATAAGAGTAAGCACCTCTCTTTGTCTTGATGCACGTCTGAAATCATTTCCGCTTGTATATCTGATACGTGCATAAGAAACTGCCTGTGTACCGTTGCAATGGAAGGTTTCTGTTATTGCTCCGTCAAAATTCGGATCGTCCGGATATTCAAGAGCTTCATATTCAACTCCGCATGCTGCCGAGGTCTCAACATTATAGTTGTTTACATGACCTACTTCTTCTTTTGTCATATCGATATCAAGTCCTCCGAGAAGGTCTACAACCTCTGCAAGAGCCTTGAAATCAACTGTCATATATTCTGTGATATTAAGATCAAGATTGAGGTTGAGCATAGAAAGGAACTGCTCGGCCCCACCATAATTGTATGCGGCATTTGCCTTTGTATAATAGTCCGGATTGCCGTAATAATCATTTATAACATTGAGGTATGTATCTCTGTAAAGAGAGCACAATCTTATCTCTTTTTTATTGTGATTGATTACACAGATAATCATTGTATCACTGTTGTTTACATCCTCTTCGTCAGGACGCGTATCAAGTCCTACAAGAGCGATAACATCTATTCCCGTAAGATCCTGAGTCTGGGTCGTCTCACTGACATCTCCTGATGCAGTCTCTGTATTATTGTTTACCTGATCCGAAGTATACAGACGTGAGGTATCGAGCTCTGTATGATTTATAAGTGACATCTTATGTGTAAACCATATAGCTCCGAATAGTACAACCGACAGACATACAAGTACAATTATTTCAATTGCAAAAATCCTTTTACGTCTTTTTCTGGAGTATCTTTTTCTTTTATTTCTGTTCGACATCTCGTCTAGCTCCTCAACTACTTTTGAATTTAATATGCATTTTTATTTATGAAGCCCTTAAAGGCTGTCAAAACTAAAATTTTAAAATCAAATCCGATTGACCAGTTTTCGATATAATAAAGATCACATTCGATTCGCTTTCTTATTGAGGTATCTCCTCTGTAGCCGTTTACCTGCGCCCATCCGGTCATTCCCGGTCTTACCTGATGCTTTATCATGTATCTTGGGATTTCTTCTCTGAACTTCTCAACAAACTGAGGCCGCTCAGGTCTCGGGCCAACCAATGACATATCGCCCTTTAATACATTAAACAGCTGCGGAAGCTCATCTATACTTGTCTTTCTGATGAATTTTCCGAATTTTGTAACTCTCGGGTCGTCCTTTGTCGTCCAGCCCTTCTTCTCTGTTTTTGCATCCTGTACCTTCATTGATCGGAATTTATACATCTCAAATTCTCTGTTATGAAGTCCGACTCTTATCTGCTTAAAAATAAGCGGTCCGGGTGATGTAGCCTTTATACCTATTACAGTTATAAGCATTGCCGGCGAAAATATTATGATGCATAACAGTGAACCTATTATGTCTCCCGCTCTCTTAAGCATGGCATTAAACATATTGCTTAACGGTACATATCGTATGTTTACTACCGGAAGACCCATCATGTCCTCTGTATGCGGTTTTGTCGGAATAACATTGTAATAATCAGGTATGAATTTTGTGTGAACTCCTGATTTTTCACAGACACTTACAATCTCTTTTAGTCTGTAGAACTGATTAAGTCCCAGCGTTATGGCAATCTCATCTATCTGGTTTGCAGGAAGGATGTCCTTAAGGGCTGCAAGCCTTCCTATAACCTCTACACCGCGATACTGTGTGCCGTTTTCGATTATATCGTCAAGTATACCTACAACGTGATATCCAAGCTCTGGGAATCCTATAACTCTGTCAATAAATTCCTCTGCCGAATTGCTGTAGCCGACAAGAATAACATTCTTGACTATTCGCTCATTTCTGGCACTCTTCTTTACAATGGATCTTATTATATTTCGGACAAGTCCGTCGAAAAAAACATTCAGCAGGAAGAATACCACAATCATGTTTCTTGCGAAATGAAACTGTTTTGTGAAATAAAGAATAAGGATTACCAAAAGAGCACCTATAACATTTGCTTTAATGATATTTCCCGCTTCCTTATAACGCCTCTGCGTCATCATCGGAAGATACAGATTGAACAGATAATTGAGTACAAGCATTAAAGGGATAATATAAAGAAGTGCTTCTATATAATAGGTAAAGGAAAATCCACCTAAGGATACACCTAAAATGCCGGTTTTAAATCTGATAAACCAGGCTAAAATGTATGAAAATACAATTATCAACGCATCTATAATGACAAGTGCGCGGCTTAAGTGCTTTTGTGCTTCACCCATAGATAAATCGAACCCTTCTAATTCCCCTTAGGGAGATATAATACTATAATAAATTCAGATTGTCAAAATTCTATAACCTAAGCTCTTCTTCTGAACATATTTGCCCATAGCTCAAGCTGTATTTTGCAATAGCTTTTCAAATTTGACAGCTTAAATTTCTGCGTTCTTTTTTTGCCGTTTTCACTTAATGCAAGCCTTTTTCCTTCTTTGAGTCCGTTATTATATGTCTCCTTAAAGCCTTTTTTCGCAAAGTAAAGCTTTTTGATCGTAAATCCGGCAAACAGAAACGGTGCGTTTATGATTCTTTGAACCGGCGGCATATTTTTATATATGATATATACATTATTTCTTGATGAATGCTTAACCTTAAACTCATTGTGAGCCGAGCCGCTCGTACCGCTTCCTACATGAACTACCTTTGCTGTCGGAATATACCAGTTATCAAAGCCGTTTATCCTTGCTCTGTAACCGATGTCAATGTCCTCCATATATGCAAAATGGTTTTCATCGAGCATTCCCAGCCTTATAAAAAGCTCTCTGTTGTATATGGCTGCCCCTGCACAAGCCGAAAATATCCTGACAGGCTTATCAAACATGGTTGCAGGCTTTCCATGTCCTCTTGCAAATGCCCATCCTAAGGCGCTGTATAGATCACCTGCCGAATCGACTATGTCATGATCCTTCACGGTAAGCATACACGAAGCACATGAAAAAACATTTTTTCTGCTTTTAATGCCCTTATAAAGCTCCTCTACGAAAGCCTCATCCGGAATCGTATCATTATTCAAAAGAAGTACGTATTTGGCTTTAGAGGCCATGACACCTGCGTTTATTGCCTTGCAAAAGCCTGTATTTTCGCTAAACTCGATAAGCCTTACTGCCGGATACTCTGCTTTTAAAAGCTCTGCGCTTCCGTCCTTAGAGCCGTTGTCGATAATAATGATTTCAAAATCCTTCATGCTCTGACGGCCAAGTGCCTCAAGGCAGGGTATCAGAAAATGCTTTCCATTGTAATTTGGTATAACAACAGATACTTCGTTCAAAAAAATGCTCCTTTAATTTGCCTTAAGAGAAAAATTCCATTTTGAAAGAGTTAGATTTGGATTGTAATAGGGATCGCCTTTTTTCAATATGTCAATCCACCTTGTCCTCATATACTCAATCTCACTTTGGAATCTTCTTACCTTTTCCTGCGTATCCTCGGTTCCTCTCGTTTTTGACTCATAATGTATCATCTCAACATATGCATCATATACAACAAGATAATTTTCTTCTCTTACTCTAAGGCACAAATCTATATCGTTGAAGGCAACTGTCAGCTTTTCCTCGAAGCCTCCGACTCTTTCAAATAAGCTCTTTGATATCATCATGCAGGCAGCCGTTACAGCTGAATAATCAACCTGAGTAGATGCTCTGTGCATGTAGCCGGAGCGTGCTGCCGGAAGATTTGTAAATATATTTGCCGCAATTCCGCCAATGCCTATTACAACACCTGCATGCTGAATGGTATTGTCAGGATAGATAAGTCTGCAGCCGACTATGCCTACGTCACTTCTTTGAGCATTTCCAAGCATGCCCTCTATCCATGACGGTGTTTTTACCTCAATATCATTATTAAGGAAAATAATATATTCTCCGTTTGCATGCTTTACGGCAAAATTGTTGATTGCAGAAAAATTAAAGCCCTGCTCCCATTTTATTACTCTAATTCTGTCGTCCTTCTCTATTTCCTTATAATATTCGAAGGTTTCCTTCTCTGTGCTGTTGTTTTCAACAACAATGATCTCATAATTGTCATAGGTTGATTTCTGCAAAACAGAGTCTATGCATTTTTTTAGAATATCGCGGTTGTCCTTATTGGGTATTATGATAGAAACAAGAGATTTTTCCTTTACCTTGTAGATTACCTTATAAAAGCCGTAATCCTTGGATTGGGTAACCTCTGCCTCCTCACCGTTTCTTTCAAGATTTTCCTTAACCGCTCTCATTCCGGCTTCATAGGCATAAAGCTTGCTTGCCGGATTGTCTGCCGTGGATGCCTGATGAGTGCGCCAATGATAAAGTATTCTCGGAATATGTATGATATTATCCGCATTGTCACTGCATCTGAAAATAAAATCGTGATCCTGTGCGCCGTCAAAGCCTTCTCTGAAGCCTCCGACCTTATCTATAAGTGTCTTCTTTATGACAAGCAGATGGCATATATAATTATTTGCTCTTAAAAGATCAATATTAAAATCAGGCTTGAAATGCGGCTGTGTATGCTCCTTTTCGTTTCCTGTAACCTTATCCTCATCCGAATAAATTATATCGGGATGTGATTTTTCCGCTGCACATGCAACCTCAAACAGTGCATCAGGCGCAAGCAGATCGTCATGGTCGAGAAGAGCAACATACTGTCCGTTTGCCATTTCAAAGGCTCTGTTGGTATTTTTTCCGATGCCTTCGTTTTTCTCAAGATTCTTTATACGTATTCTTGAATCCTTAGCTGCATATTCTTTTAATATCGTATTTACCTTTTCATCATCCGGACCTGCATTTGCAATGCAAAGCTCCCAATTTTTATAGCTCTGCGCCACAACGGAATCGATCATCTCTCTTAAGAAGGTCTCTCCTGTATGATATACCGGAACGGCAATGCTTATAAGAATATTTTCCTTGAATTTTCTTTCGCTTTGCTTTTTTAATTCCTGCTCTGTCCGTTTGTGTTTTTCATACCATGGACCATAAGGAACCTCCTCAGGCTCCATTCTCTCCTGAAGCCTTACCATAAATTCCTTTAGTCCATAATGCTTTAAATAGCGAAAGCCCTTTTTTATATTGTAGGGCTTCAGCTTCTTTATAAATCTTCCTGCTTTTGACAAGGTGATTTCCTCTTTAAATTTAAAACTGCTGCAATCAATTGAACTCCGGGAAGTTGATGATTGCCTCGGTTACCTTTTTTGCATCCTCAAGTGACAGTGAATAATACATCGGAAGACGCATAATTCTTTCACTTTCCTTTGTAGTATAAACATCCTCTCCGTTGAATCTTCCGAATTTCATTCCTGCTGTTGCAGAATGAAGAGGTATGTAATGAAATACAGCGCAAATATCTCTTTCCTTCAAATATGATATGAGCCTTGATCTCTGCGCAAGATCCTTAACCTTGATATAGAACATATGCGCATTGTGCTTTGCATATTCGGGAACCGTAGGACGTTCTATATATCCGGCCTTATCAAGTGCTTCTAGTTCTTTATTATAGAAGTTCCAGATCGACATTCTCTTTTCATCTATCAAATCAGCCTGCTCAAGCTGTGCATAGAGGTAAGCCGCATTCAGTTCGCTCGGAAGATATGAGGAGCCAAAGTCAACCCATGTATATTTGTCGACCTGTCCTCTGAAGAATTTGCTTCTGTCTGTTCCCTTTTCTCTTAATATCTCCGCTTTTTCAAGATATTCATCCTTCTGGAATAAAAGTGCGCCGCCCTCGCCCATGATATAGTTCTTTGTCTCATGGAAGCTGTAGCAGCCGAAATCTCCGATAGTTCCGAGTGCTCTTCCTTTATAGAAGGCATGAACGCCCTGTGCCGCATCCTCAACGACCTTAAGGTTGTATCTGTTTGCGATATCAAGAATAGTATCCATTTCGCAGGCAACACCGGCATAATGTACAGGAACAATAGCCTTTGTCTTTTCTGTAATTGCAGCCTCTATAAGCCTTTCATCAATATTCATTGTTTCGGGTCTTATATCAACGAAAACAATCCTTGCTCCTCTAAGCACAAATGCATCTGCTGTAGATACAAATGTATATGACGGCATTATGACTTCATCACCCGGTTTTATGTCGCACAGATAGGAAGCCATCTCAAGCGCATGCGTACAGGATGTTGTAAGAAGCGAATATTTTGTCTTCAGCTCATCCTTCATCCATTTTGAGCACTTTTTTGTAAACATTCCGTCGCCACAGAGCTTTCTGTTTTCTACAGCTTCCTTGATATAATCTGTCTCTTTACCCAAAAAGGCAGGTCTGTTAAAATCTATCATAATTTTCCTTTTCCCTTCCTTCTTTGAATACTCTGATCATCTCTCTGGTAAGACTTATTCCATCGTCCTCAACCTCATCAAGCTTCTTTCTGGGTATCCAATTTGCATAGGACAGTTCCTTTCTGTCCATAGTTATATGGTTGTCCTTATCTACATCGCAGAAAAAGCCGAACAAAAGAGTATCTGTAAAGGTCCATGGCTGAGACTTGTAATATCTTATATTTTTGACCTTAAGTCCAACCTCCTCCATCACCTCTCTTTGTACTGTTTCCTCGATTGTTTCTCCAACCTCTGCAAAGCCGGCTACAAGCGCAAGTCTTTTGTGACCAACGGAGTATTTTGTAAGCAATATCTTATCGTTATCCGTAACTCCGACTATTACTGCCGGACATATCTTCGGATAAATTCTGTTCCCGCATTTGTCGCACTGCATCATTCTTTCTTCTTTTGAATGAATAAGAGGTGCTCCGCATCTTCCGCATATACGGTTATCCTCATACCATGCACCAAGCTGATATGCGGTAACTCCGGCATAGCACTCCTGCTTTTCATCAGGATTGTTCAGATATACATTTCTTATGTACATTCTGTTTTTAAATACAAAGCCTTCAGCC
Source organism: Faecalibacterium sp. CAG:74 (assembly GCA_963595425.1). GTDB lineage: Bacteria > Bacillota > Clostridia > Lachnospirales > Lachnospiraceae > Alectryocaccobium. The sequence goes on from CAVBHN010000025.1 coordinate 27,997, forward strand.
TCAAGACTTTTAACAAGCCTTCTGTAGGGAGTATCTGCTTCCTCATCCTCATCGATATATTCATCCTCAAATGCCAGAAAGTAATCGGCATCATCTATTGAAAACATATATCTTATATCTATGCCATCTGTATCACAGCTGCAATACCTTGGATAGATCATCTTGTCATCTTCTACCTTGTATAATACCTGATCGCCTCTGACAAACATAAGCCTTGATTTTTCATTCATTTGCTTTTCTTTATACTGATTGTCAAAAACCGCAGGTGCCAAATCCTGAATCATGCTTTTATTACCGCTTTCTCTTTATTTTTTAAACATCAAATAACAGATCACCATAGGACGGCATAGACCAGAAATCCTTGTCAACCAAAACCTCAAGCTTATCGATAGGCTTTCTGAGCCTATCCATTGCCGGAATAACATGATCTCTGTAATAAACAGCCTGTTCCTTTCCCGGTGTCAGTGTATTTGCTGTTTCATCCGTTATTACAAGCTCCTTAAGGGCTGCATATGCCTCCTTCAAATAACGGTTTATCCTCTCAAGCATCTCACTTTGAACAGAATACTCATCAAAGCCTGCCGCCTTAAGTGAAATAATATCCTCTGCAAGAACCTTTGTATATTTGATAACCGAAGGGATAATATGCTTTCCTGCTATGTCTACCATTACCTTTGCATCGATGTTCAAGGTCTTTGCATAGTTTTCGTATTTCATTTCCTCTCGTGCAATGAGCTCATTTTCGGAAAATACATTGAATTTCTCATACATTTTTATATTTTCCGGCCTTGTAAGCTCCGGTATGGCATCAACTGTTGTCGGAAGGTTAGGAAGTCCCCTTCTTTCTGCTTCATCAAGCCAATCCTTGGAATATCCGTTTCCGGCAAAAAGAACCCTCTGATGCTCTGTAAAGTTTTTAACAGTTACGTTATGTATTTCATTTGTAACATCATCACTTTTTTCTAATACATCGCAGGCATCGCAGATAGCCTCGGCAACTATCGTGTTCAAAACTATTGTAGAAGATGCAACCGAATTCTTTGCCCCTACCATTCTAAACTCAAATTTATTTCCTGTAAATGCAAACGGTGACGTCCTGTTTCTGTCTGTTGCATCCTTATGGAAATCAGGAAGAGATTTGACTCCTGTATGAAGAGTACCTCCCTTAATACTGTGTGTTGCCTCACCTGTCTCTATAAGCTGGCTTACAACGTCCTCAAGCTGCTCTCCCAAGAAAATAGATACAACTGCCGGCGGTGCCTCATCGGCTCCGAGCCTTAGGTCATTTCCTGCATCCGCAGCCGATTCTCTTAAAAGTCCCGCATGTCTGTCAACTGCCTTGACAATACATGAAAGAAGAAGAAGAAACTGCGTATTTTCGTGAGGCGTTTTGCCCGGATCGAGAAGGTTCTTGCCCTCATCGGTTACAAGTGACCAGTTATTGTGCTTTCCCGAGCCGTTTACACCTGCAAAAGGTTTTTCATGAAGTATACACTTCATTCCGTGAGCAGTAGCCTTTCTTCTCAATGTATGCATTATGATCTGATTGTGATCTATAGCCACATTTGCCTGTTCGAATATCGGTGCAAGCTCATGCTGAGCCGGTGCAACCTCATTGTGCTGTGTCTTTGCTGGAACGCCCATCTTCCACAGCTCTATATTTACATCCTTCATAAAGCTTGCGATTTTCTGACGGATCATTCCGAAATAATGGTCGTCCATCTCCTGACCCTTAGGCGGCATATGTCCGAAAAGAGTATGTCCTGTGTAAACAAGATCCTTTCTCTGCATATACTTTGCCGCATCGACAAGGAAATACTCCTGCTCTATTCCGATACTCGGAGTTACTCTTTTGGCTGTTGTATTGCCCAAAAGCCTGAGCATCCTTATAAGCTGCTTGTTTATAGCCTCCATAGAACGAAGAAGCGGTATCTTCTGGTCAAGAGCCTCTCCGTTATATGAATAAAATGCTGTCGGAATGCAAAGCGTCGCACCTGCGGCATCCTTCCTGACAAATACCGGTGAGGTACAGTCCCATGCTGTATATCCTCTTGCCTCAAATGTGGCACGAAGTCCTCCCGACGGGAATGACGATGCATCAGGCTCACCCTTTATAAGCTCTTTTCCGCCGAATTTGATGATAAATTTCCCATCCTTTGACGGACTCAAAAATGAATCATGCTTCTCGGCAGAAACTCCCGTAAGCGGATGAAACCAATGTGTATAATGCGTACAGCCCTGTTCGATGGCCCATTCCTTCATTTCGTGAGCAATGATATCTGCATTTTTCTTGTCAAGCTCTCCTCCATGCTCAATGATGTGTCTTAAATCCTTATAGACATCCTCAGGAAGACGCTTCTTCATCTGCTCATCGTCAAAAACGTATTCTCCAAATGCTTCGATTGAATTTTTATTTATAGCCCCCATAATCAATCCTTCTTTGCTTATGTGCTGATCTTTGAGATCAGCTTTAACTTGTCACGTTTTTCTGGTGCGGCAATTTTAATTGCCTGTTGTATGTTTTCTATTATTACCTCTTTATGATTTCCTCCGGGTTCTCCGTCTATAGTCCAAGCTATCTCTTCTTCGGATCTATAGGTAATTTTCTTTGCTTTAAATCTTTCGACAAATCTGCTGTCAACGCCGGTTGCTATTGAACCCAGTACCTCGATAAACTCTATCGGATTACTTGTGGCACGTACAAGCGTTACCTCAAACATTCCGTCGTCAAGTTCAACCTGCGGCCCTGTAATATTTTTGAGTCCTCCGACCTGTGTCGAATTGGTTATCATTCCGTAAAACCAGCCCTCTGAAAATCTTATGCCGCTGTCGGTCTCCACAGATATGTTAAGTACAGGTATTTTCAAAAGGCGCTTAGTGACCTCCAAGACATATGCTCCGTAGCCGATCATATTTTTGAGCTTCTGATCGGTTGTATATGCTATATCCGTAAGCAGTCCAAATGCCGCAACATAATCAAAGCACTTATCGTTAAAGCTTCCGATATCAAGCGTTCTGAAAGACTGCTTTTCTATAAGCTCAACAAGCTTTCCTGTATTTCTCGGAACACCAAGCGTTGCTGCGTAATCATTTGTGCTTCCGCATGGAATAAATGCCATCGGGATTTCCTTATTGCTTTTATGAATTCCCATTACAGTCTCACTTACAGTACCGTCACCTCCGGCACATACTACAAGCTCAAGCTCGTCGGCATATTCCATTACAAGCCTTTCGGCGTCACCCTGTTTCTGTGTGGAATAAGTAATTACCTCATATCCTAATTTATTTAATCCGTCTACAAGCTGGACAAGCCTATACTTAACAGCTCCCTTCCCTGAATGTCTGTTAAAAAGAACCAAACTCTTTTTCTTCATGTGCTTATCACCTGTAAGTAAATTTATAATGCCTAACCTTGCTCTATGGCCAAATTAAACATATGGTAGCTATTCTACACCAATAAGCTCTAACATGCAATTATATCGAGAAATCAAACTCCTCATTTTTGAAATTTTCATGCTTATAGTCCATCAAATAAGTCAGCAGCTCCCTTTGTTCTGTATGATTTAATATATCTATTGCCTCTGTTATATTATCTTCTGTAAAAATTCCCGACTGTATCATATATTTCAGGGTTTCGATTGCATTTTCGTTTGACAAAGCCCTCAAAACATCCTTAAGAGAATCCCTGACATGCATAATCAGCTCATTTCTTTTTTTATCTGTCAGCTCATAAGGCTGATTGATTCTGTCACATATCATATTCAGCCTTTCGGAATTGAAATGATTTCTAAGAAGAAATGCATCATAGGCATCAAAATCATACAGCTTATCGTTTTTTCCGAATTCCCTTAAAAGCTCCTCCATAAAGAACGCATGGCTTGGAAATCTGTATTTGTATCCTGTATCCGAAAATTCGACCGAATTAATCCTTCTTCCGTAAAATGCCTTACTTCCTATTTTTTTGATTTCATCTCCGATGACAATATCATCATTTTCTTTTTCTTCTATATATAATAAAAGCTTAAAGCCGCCGTCTTCAAGTCTTTCATACAATCCGAGGCTTCCGATGACAAATTTTTTATTATCCTTTGAAAGTTCGATTTCATATATGCCCCTTTCCTCAGATGCCCAGCCTCCGCCGTTTGAAAGAGCGCCCTCCTCTATAATCTCTACGGATGCAGGGATCGATATTTTATTTAAGCATCCTTTCTCCTCAAATGCCTCTTTTTTTATGATAGAGCAGCCCGGCTGTATCTCATAGCTGTTTCTTTCATCATAAATCCGTACCGCAAGAAGTGCTGTTTTGCCGTTTTCATCTGCTCCGTAATATCCGTATCCGTCATCTAAAAGGAGGGCATCTGTATAGCCGTCAGGCATTTCAAAATTCTCCTCCATAGGCTCCTCATAGGTATTTTCCTCTATTTTGGCACTTTTAAACATAAGATCCCAGTCGTTCATCTATTACTCCTTTAATTATGCTTTTTAAAGCAAAACGGGGCTGTCGCACCCTATAAGTGCTCCAGCCTCATCCTAATTGCCGTTTTTATTTATAAGCTTTCTGATTTCAAGCGCAGTTTTTTCCATATCAGCTTTGCTATCCGATATGCTAAAGCAGCTGTTATCCGATATCACAAGTCCCTTATCCCGAAGAAAAGCTATTATTTCTTTGGATGCCTTTTTCTCTCCTGATATGTCAACAATAAATGAAGGTGACTCTAAAGCCTTGAGATTTCGAAAAATATTCTTAAGCTCCTGTCTGTCAGAGCTTAAATCAGTAAATATTATAAAAAGCTCGTCTTTATCAAGTGTTCTTTTTTCTCTCTGAAGCCTTGCTCTGTTATAATCAAGCAGATTTCCGTATCTTGAAATTATTGCAGAAAATTCATTTGCCTTATCCAGACAGTCATCGCTGCCGCATGATGCGATATAGATCTTATAAAATTTTTTCATAAGATCAGGCCGTCTTTCTTCTGTTCTTTTAATCGACTCCTCATACCGCCATTTGTTTATCCTTTTGTGGTCACCGCAAAGCAGGACACTTGGCACAGCTTTATCATGCCAGGTTTCGGGTCTTGTAAAATGCGGATACTCGAGAAGATTGTCCTGCAGCGATTCGAACTGTGACGATTCCTCATTGCTGAGTACACCCGGAACAAACCTCGATACCGCGTCAATCAGTACAAGTGCTCCGAGCTCACCTCCCGTAAGAACATAGTCACCTATTGAAATATAATCGGTGACCTCTTCTTCAAGAACTCTATCGTCTATACCCTCATAATGCCCGCAAAGAAGGATGAGATTTTCCTCTCTTGCAAGCTCTTCAACCTTTGTCTGAGTAAGAACCTTTGCCTGAGGGGTAAGATAAACAACTCTTGTTCCTTCTCCCGTACGCCTTTTTGCCTCTTTTACAGCACGAAATACGGGCTCGGCCTCAATGACCATGCCCGCACCTCCTCCGTAGGGATAATCGTCTATACGATTATATTTATTTGCTGAGAAATCCCTTATATTTATTGTTTCGATATCAATCAGCCCGTTGTTTACAGCACGCCCTATTATGCTTGTATTGGCAACATCTCTGATCATATCCGGAAATAAAGTCAATATACAATATTTCATTTGCAAATTCCCAATTCAAATATTAATAAAATAAACTTTCAACCTCTCTTGCAAAGCCATGATAGATTGAATAATACTGAGCTCCCTTCATCGCACATATAAGATAGATAATAAAAAACAGTGCTCCAAGAATAAGTCCTGCAATAGCAAGTCCCTTTTTTTCATATTTAATAATAACCCAAACTCCGAGTATAGCTGCGATAAGGCTCGGAATAAGAAATAAGAATGCCACACCCATTCCGCAAATTGCCGACAGGCCAACTCCTATAATTCCTGTTATTATTCCGACAATGCCAAGAACAAGTGAAGCTATTGCCATTCCGCTTGTCGGCTGACTCTGATTACCGTGTACATTGTAATAATTGACCGTATTATTAGCAGCTCCGAAATTTGGTGCTCCCTGTTTTACCGAATTAAGTGCGTTGCCGCATTTAGGACAAAATTTTACATTGTCATCGCACTGTGCTCCGCATTTACCGCAAAATCTCATTAATCATCCTCCCACATTGATAAAATTAATGTCTCGAATTCAAAGACATTCTTACTCTATAAAATTATATCCTAAGACTAAATGTCACAGCAGAGCCTAAGGCAATTGCAGCTATGATTGCTATTACTGCTATTACTACTATAATAAGCGAGCATACAAGTCCGCCTATTGCCATTCCGCGTCCGTTTAAATTCTTTTCGCTGCATTGCTTTATAGCAACAGCACCAAATATAATTCCGAGTATTGAAGGAACCAGAAGCGTAAACCAGCTTATGAATATACCGACTATACCGAGCACAAGTGAAGCTACTGCCATTCCGCTTGTCGGCTGATTCTGCGGCTGATAATATATATTTTGATTGTAATTCATAGCTCCGGCGTCCGTATTCGACTGCTCATTGCTTTGTTCCGATGTACCAAATGATGCTTCCTCAATCTTCTGCCCACAGGATGAGCAAAATTTTTCATTGTCATTTATCTGGGCTCCACAGTTTTTGCATATTCTCATGTTTTGTCCTCCTGTTAAATAAGTCCCGGGAGCAGATGAACCTTCATGCAGTTCATCTGAACATCCACCTTCAAGATACACTGTTTTATTGCCGGAATCAATACTTCACCGTATTTTTTTGTGTCAATGACATATACGTCATTTGCTCCTGTCTCCATAACATCCTTAAGCGTTCCGAGCTCCTCATCCTCATCCGTGATAACGCTCATTCCGATAAGATCGCCTATATAATATTCGCCCTCTTCAAGCGGTGCCGCATTTTCTCTTGAAACATACAACTCAGCCTGCTTAAAGCCTTCTACCTCTTCTATTTTATTAAATTCCTTAAATTTGACTATCACCAGCTCCCTAAAGAATCTGACCTTTTCTATATGAAGCAGCTGCTCATCTCTGTTAGTTCGAAGTACAACCTCTTCAAGCTCAAGAAAGCGTTCCTTGCTGTCGGTTGTAGGATAAACCTTGACCTCTCCTCTAAGTCCATGTGTTGTTGTTATGACTCCGACTCTTAAAAACTGTTCCATCAATTGTTCCTTTCCGTTATCAGGTACCAGCTTGACAAAAAAAATATATATTTTTTTTGCTGCTATTAGTTTATACGAAACAAATAGCTGTGAGGCCATGGCATTACG
>CAVBHN010000026.1:0-34325 GCA_963595425.1 Faecalibacterium sp. CAG:74
ATGGATCATAGTGATCGGTTAAGTTTCCTGAAATCCCCCCTATACTGACATTATAAATACCATTTTCTCTTAAAATTCTTTCTGCTGTCATTCTTCCATCATACCCAGAATAAGAACGTATTCTCGAATACTTAGAAAATGTTGATTTCATGATGCAGGAACATATCAAACATATTATAAATCCTAATATGACAAGAATGTATGTAGGATCATAGTAATAATAAAATGGCATAAAGCACCTTCTTGATCAGATATTTATAGAGCTGTACATCGGCTCTTCAAATATATTATGAATATTGCCTTGTTCCTTAATCTCAATTGCTTTTTTAATAAGCTCGACAGATCCGTTTATTCCATAAAGAGCTGTATCAATATTCAGATTATAGCTTTCGCTGCTGCCCCATTTTTTATTTGTATAATAGTTATAATAGCTTGCACGGCTTTTATCTATTTTGGTAATCTTTTCTCTGGCTTTTGCAGCAGTTACATCATATAAGGCTGATACCCTTCTTATCCTGGTTTCTATATTAGCATGTAAAAATACAGATAACAGATTTTTATTGAATTCAAGAGCATAATCAGCACATCGTCCGATTATTACACAGGGTCCCTTATCAGCTATATTTTTTATGGTCTCAAACTGAGCAAGGAACACTTTTTGATTGAGCGGCATATCAGAAAAAAGATTCGAGGAATATCTATTTGTGGAATATGTATCCATTACCAAAGAAAACAGAAAGCTTCCGGTAGGTTTTTCATCTTGAGATATAAAGAGATCCTTGCATAAACCACTGTCTTTTGCAGCCTGCTCCAATAGTTCCTTATCATAGCATGGAATACCAAGTTCCTTAGCAAGCTCGACTCCAATCTGATGGCCTCCGGTACCGAACTCACGACCGATTGTTATTATAGTATTCATATGCTGTACCTCCTTTTCAAGTAATTAAATTATAGCAAAACATAATATTTAAAGCAAGTTAAGCAAGCTTTTTCAACAGCTCCTGCATATATTCTGGAATTGACGCATAAAACTCAACATATTTGCCTGTTGAGGGATGGATAAACCCTATCATCCATGCATGAAGGCACTGTCCTATAAGACCCTTAACATTACATTTTCTCGGCCCATATACATCGTCTCCTAAAAGAGGATGGCCTATATAAGATAAATGTACACGTATCTGATGTGTTCTTCCTGTATGAAGCGTACATTCAATAAGAGAATATCCATTAAGTTCTCTCAGTACCTTAACATCTGTTATGGCATTCTTTCCGTTTTTTACATTGGGCGCCATTTTCTTTCTGTCAACAGGATGGCGGCCTATGGTAGTTTCTATTCTGAATTCTTTTTCTTTAAATTTACCATAAGCAATAGCCAGATATTTTCTTGATATGCTATGGACCTCAAGCTGAGAAGCCAATGCTCTGTGTGCTTTATCATTTTTACAAACAACAAGAGCACCGGTTGTATCCTTGTCTATCCTATGGACAATTCCGGGTCTTAAAACGCCATTTATGCCTGATAAATTGTCTTTACAGTGAAACATTATAGCATTAACAAGAGTTCCGCTATAATGACCGGCAGCAGGATGAACTACCATATCCTTAGGCTTGTTTACAATGAGTAGATCATCATCCTCATAAATTATATCCAATGGTATGTTCTCGGGCTCTACTAAAAGCTCTCTGTCCTTTGGAATATCTATGCAGATTTTATCTCCTGCCTTTAGCTTGTAATTTGCCTTGACAATTTTATTATTAACTTTTACAGCTTCGTTTTTCAAAAGCTTTTGTATAAATGATCTTGACCTGTCATTTATTTTCTCTGTAATAAACAAATCAACTCTTTTATCAGAATCTTCAATAGCTGCATTTAATATAACTTCATTCATTTGTATTATTTTCTTTTTTTGTTGCTGATAAAGAAGAAATCACCTTCCTTATAATGAAATATTACCAAAACAAGCAGTAAAATAACCGATATAGTAACATAAATATCTGCTACATTAAATATCGGAAAATCAATAACTTCAAAATAAATAAAATCAATTACATATTTATTTGCAATTCGATCTATAAAGTTTCCAATAGCTCCAGAGAAAAGAATTGCAACCGCAAATATTATAGGCCTGTAATATTTATTCTTTGGAACCCTTATAAAGAACCATATTAAAAAAACAGCAACCACAACAGTAAGGATCCAGAAAAAAATCTGTTTATTCTGAAGCATTCCAAATGCCGCACCCCTGTTTTCAAGATACTGCAGTCTCAAAATATTTTTTATAATAACAATCCCATCGGTTCCCATCAGAAAAGTCTGTGCAAAAAATTTTGTAACTCTGTCTAAAATAAGTAAAGCACATATAAATACTGTAATCATTATTCCGGCTTTTGAATTGCTGATAGAATTAATTTTTTTATTTGTATCCATTTACAATATCTCCATTAGTATAGTTAAGTTGTATAAAACAGCACTCTAAAATACTAATATAAAGAGCATCAGAATCCCGATGCTCTTTTAGATTCATATATTAAAGATTGTTTCTCATCGATGGTATCGAAGAGTTTAAAATATCTGTTATATCTCCTGTGATAGCAACACCATTAGGCGTAAGAATAAATATGTAGCTTGACACCTTCTGAAGCTGACCATCCAATGCATAACATGCTCCTGATGAAAAGTCTATTACTCTTTGTGCAACCTCTACATCAAGTCCTTCAAGATTTAATACAACTGTACAGCCTGCAATGAGAGTATCAACAATTTCTCTTGCTTCCTCCATATTGGTAGGTTTGATCACACGTACTTCCATACTTTTACCATTCTTTTTGCGTAAAGGCGTAACCTTTGATGAAGTCGAAACCTTTGCTGCTTTTGAAACACTGTCAATCTTTGTAACAGACTTCTTTGAAGCAGGTTCGTCCTCCTCATCGTAATCATCATAGAATTCATCTTCATCAGAATGACGACCGCCTAAAATCCGTTTAAAAAATCCTTTCTTAGGTTTTTCCTCAGCATCATCGTCTTCTATATCGTCTTCATCATAGAAGTCATCATCATCGTAATCCTCGTCATCATTGATGCGAAATGCGTTTGCAAACTTATCAAATACGCCCATTATTAATTCACCCCTTTATTATATTGGCGCTCACCGAAAATAGCTGTTCCAACACGAACATGCGTAGCCCCTTCTTCTATTGCTATCATATAATCGTTTGTCATTCCCATACTGAGCACACTCATAGAGACATTATCAATATTTTTATTTGCAATGTCAACACTTAATTCCCTTAATTTTCGAAAAACCCATCTATTTTCTTCCGGATTTTCCACAAAAGGAGCTATTGTCATTAGTCCGCAAACATGAATTCCGGGGAGTTTTGATATTGTTTGGGTCAGTTCGAGAGCTTCCTCTGTCTTAATTCCAAATTTGCTTTCCTCCTCTGCAACATTTACTTCAATCAGTACATTTGCAATTACATTGTGCTTCACAGCTTCCTTGCTGATAGTAATAGCAAGCTTTTCGGAATCAACGGAATGTATAAGCTCAGTTTTTCCGATAATATACTTTACTTTATTATGCTGCAGATGCCCTATAAGATGCCATTTAATATCCTTTGGGAGGACTTCTATTTTGCCGGTTAGCTCCTGAACCTTGTTTTCTCCAAATTCACGCTGCCCAAGGCTATATATTTTCTCGATATCCTCCACAGGCTTTGTTTTACTGACTGCAATTAATGTAACGTCTTTTGGATCCCTATCGGCATTTTTACATGCCTTAAAAATGTTTTCCTTTACATCATAATAATTTTCTTTAAGCATATCAATGTCCCTTAGTTTACTATATCATTTTCATTAACACTGCTGCCATCTTTAACAATGTAGTCGTACAATGACAGACCATAGCTTGTACCTTCTTCTACTATACAAAATTCTGAATTTTTATCAATTACGGATATCTTTCTGAATACACTGTAGCCTCTGTTTACACAATATACTCCCTCAAGCTCAGCGGTTTCATTTACTGTATATCTGTCTGATGAATCCGGCTTGACAAGTATATCTCCATCCTCAAAAGTGTCCATATCTATATAATACAATTCATCATTTCCTGAATCATCCTTTGTGCTTGCATAGAGTGTTGCAGAAACGAATACTGTAGATTTATTTCCCGAATCATCTGTTTTTTCTTTTAGAAATCCGACGTCATTGTCTTCTCCACTGCTGGTTAGATATTCTGCCGGTATCGTATAAAATTTCTTTGTAACAATAGATGATGTAGGTATCTTTAATCCTGTCTGCATATTGCTTACTATTTCAACATCTACAAATCGTTCATTTATATATCGATAGATTCCGCTTGTAAATGTAATCTTTCCAAATCGCTGCGTTCCGTTTTGAAAAAAAGTAAGCTTACCTGTTTCTGTATTGTTATCGGTTAGAAATTTGACCTTAATATTTTCTATTGAAGCAAGCTTTATTGTCTGCTCATCAGTAATAGGAAAATATATGCTCCACTCCTCTGAATTTATCATTCGGTAAAGTGGTGTGCCGGCAGTCACCTTGTCCTGATTATTTAGCTTTTTAGGCTTATAATTTGAATTTTGACCCATATCGGCAGTAAGATCTTCTTCATTGAAATATTCGTAGTCATCGGTATAAACCGAAGCCATCCCGTCACCTGTCGAACTGTAGAAATTCCCGGCTTCAGTCGAGTCTATCTGGGAATCCCAAAGAATATTCGCTATACTGTATTGAAGATCATAAATATCACTGAATTTTTGATTATCAAATTTTTTTGCTGTTTGAGATGTCAATTCTCTAAGTTTTATATAATCTGTATTGTCAATTGTTGATGATGAGGTCAAATCTTTTGAATCGCTGACAACGCAAATAAGCTCAGAATTTGAAACACGCTGTGTGCCATTAATAAAATAATTAATATATCCATCGGATGATGACTGTATAACAGCTTCATCTCTTCCGATAAGAGCTGTATAAGTATCATTCCCGGAAAGCGGTCCAGATATAACCTGATACGTTTCAACATGTTTTCTTGTTATATACAAAATCAATGTCACAAACAGATAAATAAAAAGTATAATAAAAATTATAGTTCCGATATTAAGATGTATTCTGAAATGTCTTCTTTTCATATATCATCCTATTTGAAATTTATAGCTTATTCATGCTTAACAATAGAGCAAAGCCTATAAAAATGATTGTATTTTATTCTAAACAAAATTCAATGTCAGGAAATAAATCCTGACATTGAAATATTTTATATAATATACAAATTTTAATTATTTTGCAATAGCCTGAAGCTTTTCGCTTAAAGCGCTTTTATCTATAGATGCGCTTATTACAAAATCTACATTAAAGGTTTCACTGATAATTTCAAACTCATTAATTACATCTTCAATAAGTTCCGGAGTGTTTTCGATTTTAGCGAGTTTCAGAAAGCTGTCAAGATAAACCTGCTGAAGGTCATGATCCTGAGAGATTATTCCGCATATAGCACCAACAAACTGATCCGAATTCTTAAGTGGAAGCTTCGAGGCATCTATAAGACGAATCTTATTGCTTAATTCGTACATATGCTTTGAACTTTTATCTATATAAACAATATTTCCTGCAACGCTCTTAATGGCATCATTGGCACCATCTAACATAAGCTTTGTTTTTCCGGTTCCCTTCTCGCCTGTTATTAATTGAATCATAATCGTGTCCTCCTTTTAGTTATCAGTGAAATTAGTAATTGATAACTAAGTCAATTATATGGTATTTATTCATAAAAAACAAGTAAAATCAACATTAAAAATCATCTAATATTGTTAATTTGTGATAACAAGTCAGTCATATCAGAATAAAGCTCCGTACTGTTATCAGCATTCATTACAACGGCTATAAACATATTTCCATTTTTATTTTGCACTATAATCGAAAGACATGAACCTGCTTCCGGAGTTGTTCCTGTCTTTCCGCCCCAAAGAGAAACTCCCTGAGGAAGCTGTTTTAATCCGGTCAAATATTTATCTGTAGAATCAAATCTATAGGCTATTAAAGAACCGTCTGCTCTTTGAACGGTCAGCTTATATTCCTTTAGCTTAATCGTATCGGTAAACATAGAATATTCCTTTGCGGCATTAAGCATAATATATACATCATATGCGCAGGTATAGTGATTTTCATCGTGAAGACCGTGAGGATTTACAAAATTTGTACCTATCATACCGAGAGACTTTGCTTCCTGATTCATCAGTTTTACAAATTCCTCTACTGATCCGCTTATATGTCTCGCTATAGCCATAGCTGCATCATTGGCAGAATAAACTAAAAGAGTTTTAAAAAGCTGTTCCATGGTTACTGTATCTCCGGATATCATACCGCTTACCTGAGATCCATCCTCAAGTGCAAAATCCTCATCACACATGGTAATGACATCATCCATATTTCCGTATTTCATAGCAACTATTGCAGTCATTATTTTTGTAATACTTGCAGGGTATATTTTATCATAAATGCCGTGTGCAAATATCGGCTTGTTTGATGAAATATCAAACAGCAATGCCTTCTCTGATTCTGAGCTTACGTTTATTCCGTCATATAAAACATCATTGTCTGAAATAACCAGATTTTTTGTAAATGTATCTGCAACAGCTTCATTTTCGTTGGAATCGCTATAATTAAAGCTATATGAAATATCCATTGTTCTTGTATTGTTGTTTGAAAGATAAAATACAATACCTAAAAGCAATGCAACAATCAATGATATAGCAATAAATAATTTATTCCATATACTGTTTCTTTTAGATTTATCCGGCATAATCATTCCTAATATTTAAATATAATTTTCTTATTAATAAGCTTCTCATTATAACGCCTGCGCTGCAGGCTTATATTTAATACAACGCCCATTCCGATAAATAAGCTTATTACTGATGTAAGTCCATAACTGACAAATGGCAACGGGGTTCCTGTGTTTGGAAGAACTCCTGTAGCAACACATATATTTATAAAGCTTTGAATTGCTATAACCGAGGCCATACCGCAGCAGACAATTTTGCCTGATGTATCCTTAGCACGCTGTCCCGTAATAATACACATAAGACATATTAAAAAAAGTATTGTTATAATACAAAAGCAGCCTATAAAACCAAGCTCTTCACCGGCAACAGCAAATATAAAGTCATTTTGGATTTCTGCTACAAAGTTTCCTTTATTTGATGAAGAAACCTCATTGTTATTTAGTCCTTTACCCTTTAGCTGTCCGCTTCCTATTGCCGTAACAGAATTATTCTGCTGCATAACCGAATCAGAATATTCATCGTTATCAGGCTCAAGGAACGTCATAATTCTTTCTTTTTGATATTCATCAATAATCGGAAGATTTGTTTGCGTTATCAAAAGAAACACCCCAAGTGCAACCGGAACGACAACAATTAATATTCGTCCTATTATTTTATAGCTTAGTCCCGCTATATATATAAGAATGCAAAACAGCAAGCCTATGGTTATTGTGTTCTTTAAATCAGGCTGCTTAAATATTAACAGCAAAGGAATAAGTATTAAAACAACAGCCTTAACTATAGTTTTAAAGGTATTTATGTCTTTTTCATGCTTCATAAAATACATTGCAAAAAACAAAATCAATAGTATTTTTGAAAGCTCGGTAGGCTGAAATTGAATACCGTTATCTCCGCCTATTTGAATCCATCTTGATGCACCCTTGGCACTTTTTCCTGTAAATATTACAGCTATTAAAAAAGCGAGATTTACAATATAAATTATCCAATAGAAATTAAGAAGCCAGCTGTAGTCTATAAATGACAAAATTATCATAATTATAAATCCGGCTACACATCCGATAAGCTGTTTTTTTTGCAATGATTGATCTGCTGAGCCTACAAGCAGGACACCAAAAACACATATTAAAAACAATAAAATCACCAGTATGAAATTGTAATCTCTTAAATGATATTGCTTAAGCATTGTTTTTTCCTTGTTTTAATCTGTTACGGCATTTGATAAACCGTCAGTTGCCGCACCCTCCGTTAATGTGTTGCTTTCATCAGTTATTCCGTAATAATAGCTAAGCATGTCCTTAGCAACGGCCATAGCATTAGTTGATGAATAACCGTAAGCAATTCTTACGGCAAATGCGATATCACTGTTTGTTTCATAGCTTGCATGTCCGATAAAAAGCGCATGGTTAGGTCTTGATTTGTTTTCCTCAGCTGTACCGGTTTTTCCGTATAACTCAACCGGAAAGTTCTGAAATACCTCTGCATTCTGAACAACACCTCTCATACCCTGATGGATATCATTCCAGACATCATCTGAAAAATCTGTCTGTTTTGAAATGTTTGAATTAAACTCTTGCGTCGTGTTTCCGGATGAATCAGTAACCATCCTTAAAAGATTAAGATCATAGCTTGTTCCGTTACTTTTTATTGCTGCTGCATATCTTGCAAGCTGAGTTGTAGTATATAAGTGAGTTCCCTGTCCAATGGAAGAAGGAATAGCCATTTCATCTGAAACCTGCGGTGAGGACTCGGTAAGCTGGATATTTGTCTTGGAATCAAGATTAAAGTCCGATGCATATTTTTGTATTTGACTAAGTGTAGTTGCCTCGCTAAAGTCACCATTTTCATTTAATCCAAGCTTGTATCCTACAGTACAGAAAAAGACATTGCATGAATTTGTTATTGCTTCAACAACATTTTCGTCACCATGTCCTGCAAGATACCAGCAGTGCAGCTGACTGCTCTTGTCTACAAGTCCTTCACCGAATAAGCCGTTACAATTAATTATTGTACTGTCATCAATAACGTCCTCTGTTATTCCCGCTGCTACCATTACAGGCTTAAAAGTTGAACCCGGTGCACTCAGTTGCTGGGTTGCTTTATTATAAAAAGGTGTAGAAAGGTCGTTGTAAAGCTTCCAATAATAGTTTGTATCCATTGTATTTGCAAGCTTATTGCTGTCATAGCCCGGATATGTTACCAACGCCTTAACATCTCCTGAATCAGGATCTACAACAACAATTGAACCTGAGCATGGATCAAGCGCAAGCTGTGCAGGTGTTATCTCCAAATTTGAAATTTTGCTTATAAGCAAATCATATGGTGTTATTTCACCTGCACTGAATTTAGTATATTCGTCATCATCCTTTGAAAGAATATTCTGATCATATAAAAGTCTGCATATTTCCTCAGGAGAAATATAATCAGAAAGCAGCATATATTTATATTGCAGCTTTGCAAAGCCTGTATCAGAAGAAATATAGTCTATTATATATGAACAAAGTGATGAAACAATTTCATTTGGTTCGGCATAGAGACTGCTGTCAAACAGCTGTGACATATTAATCCAGTTATTTGAAGCACAATAATACAGAAAATCAAATGCACTTATCGAGCCATCCTGCCAGCTTTTATACATTGTATCGTTTGAATAGTCTCCCTGTGGTGAAATTATTTCCAAATCTCCCATTAGAAGATCATTTATAATATATTTTATATAAGCTTTTGTTTCATCGGAAAGATCACTAAGTGCTGTTTTTGTTTGTCCGGAAAATTCTTCGTTTAATTCGCTCGATATTTCCTGATGTCTTGATACATATCTGTCATAAATATCCTTTTCAAGAACAGTTGCATCGTCCGAAGTGAAGTGATTTATATCTATTACGCTATTATTTATTAATGCATGATATACGTCATATATAGGAATATAAATCGTATCATCATCATCATCGTCTCTTTCTATTTCATCTTCAGTCTTTGCATCTCTGATATTTGAAACAAGGATACCTGCTATACGCTGTTCGAGTATCTTGTAGCATGCCTCCTGAAGCTCTGCATCGATAGTAAGATACAAATCATTTCCCTGCTGTGGCTGAACTATAGAATCCTCATATATGGACAAAACGGTTCCAAGATTATCAACAGCAACCTCCTCTGAACCATCTGTTCCCTTTAATGTTGTTTCCATGTACTGTTCAATACCAGCCTTACCGACTACAGATGTACTGTCATAATCGCTTCTCTTCTGACTAAGCTCCTCAAGCTCTTCAGATGAAGCCTTTCCTGTATAACCAACTATAGGCGACATCGATTCTGCATAATTGTATACTCTAATAGAATCCTCTTCTATTGATACACCTTGAAGCTCGGTCTGATTTTCTTTGATCGCGGCAACTGTTGAATCATTGATATTTGTAGCAACAGTAATCTGCATATATTTCTGATAGCTTGAAAGACTAAGCCTATATCTGATTCTTACGATTTTAAGAACCTCATCCTTAGTAAATTCAGAAGGAAGTCCATGTGAAGAAAGCTCCTCTGAGCTATATGGTCTATCATCGTTATAAAGACCAAATCGCTCGGAGCTGGCCAAAAGAGATATAATTTCATCCGGTGTGGAATTTTTTTCTGAATCTGATAAATCCGAAATAGTCTGCTTGCCGTAAATATCCGCCCTGAATCTGTCTCTCGATGTTCCGTCTACATCAAAAACATAGTTGTTATTTTCATCCAAATCTATGTGAAAATCATCATATGTGCTGTCACCACATGACTCAATTAGATTTATAAGCTTGTAGATTTCTCCATTCAAAGAAAGATTCTTTTCTCTTGTAGTGCTATATGAGCCATTGTCCTCAAGAGTAACAGAGTTTGCCAGCTGATTATATGCAATAAGCTTGCCGTTACAGTCGTAAATATTACCCCTTGTGCTTGCAAGCTTTCTTGTTTTAGTCGTTGTAATTGTAAAATTATTTGCATATTCTTCGCCATGAATTATCTGAAGCTGGAAAATACGCATTATAAGTATAATAGAAAGAAGTCCAAATACCACTATCAGAACTCCGGTTCTGTGTGAAAAAACGTTTGAAATTATCTTTTTTATTTTAGAAGCCAAGGTGAATCGCTATCCTCCAATTCATTTGCCATCAATTTTTTATTTATAACATAGAAGAGCTTATATAAAACCAATGTGAAAATTATCGTATACAAAACCTCAGGCAGAATTATATGGATAAAATAGATTGAAAATTCAAATCTCTGTCTGAAGGCAAATTGAAATATATAAAATATTAAGTTGTATGCAAATTCACTTATGGTCACCAAAAGCATCGGAGTCTTTATATCCTCATCATAGAAAACCTTATAGCAATTTCCGTTAATATAACCTATATACATATATACAAGCGCATTAAATCCAAAAAGAGTACCATAAAAAAGATCAATTATAATACCAGATATAAAGCCTACCCAAAGTCCCGTATGCTTTCCCCGCATAAGTCCCATCGAAACAGTCAGAATCAATAAAAGATTAGGCTTAACGGTACCAAGCGTAAAAAGATTCCATACTGTTGTCTGTACTAAAAAGCATGCAATTATAAGAATAAAAGTAACTATTCTGCGTTTCATCTAAAATCCTCAGTAAAATATCACTGCTCTGTACTCTGTTTAAGCTGTTTTATAACAAGAACCTCTCTTATATGAGCAAAATCAACTGCCGGATAAATAGTTCCTGTTTTAGTAAGATGATTGGAATCATCGCTGATATCGCTTATAGTTCCGATCAATATTCCAGGAAGATATTTATCACTGATATTTGATGTCACAATACGTTCTCCGGCTACAACATTATCATTTGTCTTCATCTGATCGAAATCTATCTTGCCTTCATCAATCAACCTTAAATCACCATTCACAACGCAGGTATCGCCGGTGGTAACTGTCATGGCACTTACACTGCTTGAATCATCTATTATAGATCGAACAGATGCCCAATTACTGCCTACCTCTGTTACAAGACCAACAAGTCCTCCTGTTGCAATAACATTCATATCCTTTTCGATTCCATCATCTGTACCCTTGTCTATTATAAAGCTTGAATACCAATTGCCTGCATCCTTAGAAATAACATTTGCAGATATTTTTTCGTATTGCGAATATGAAGTGTCTGTATTATAAAGCTCTCTGAGCCTTTCAAGCTCTTCCTTGTCTTCTGATAATAAAAGATTCTCTTCTTTTAACTCCTGTACCTGCTTTGTAAGGTCATCAACCTGCTCGGAAAGCTCTTTGGAATTCTGAAACAGCTTTCCTTTATCAGCAACCCATGTACCGACCGTATTTATCCCCTTTTGAAAAGGTACAATTAAATATGATACAGCCTGTCTGATTGGTGAAATCGATACAATATTTGTTGCTGTTAAAGCAAGTGCACTTATGCATATAATTGTCATTATAATAAGAAGATTTTTGTTTTTTATCTTAAATCGTTTTTTCTTTTTCATTTTATTTCCTTTGCATAGGAGTATATGCCAGCTTATTTGCACCGGTATATGAAATTACTTCTTTAAGTCCGTTAACAGTTGACTGTTCATAGAGTGAAGACTGCTGTATGGGATATCCAAGACCTTCACCTATTCTCTCTGCGATTCCATGTATTCTTGAGCATCCGCCTGTAAGATATATGCCTTCTTCTTCAGCTATTTCTCTTATTTGCGGCGGAACACGCTGCATAAAATCCCGGAGCTTTACAATAAGCTCATTCAATATTTTATCTACTGCTCTTCGAACTGTTCCCGAAGTAATAAATCCGCTTCTTGGAAGACCGGAGACTGAGTCTATTCCCGATACAAATGCACCCTTTGAGGAATATTGCGAGTCAGCTAATATCTGTATCTTTATTTTTTCGGCTTCCTTATTGCTGATAATAATATTATTTTTTTTCCTTGCAGCTGCAATTATTTCATCGTCAATTATATTTCCGCCTAAGGGAAAAAAATTGTTTAAAACAACATGAGAATCGGCTATTGCTGCAAGAGTCGTACCTGAAGCTCCTATATTTATAATAGTACTACCCTTAGCCTTTGCAATCGGCAATCCCAATGCAAGTGCATCTAAAATAGGTTTTTCTACCAGATAAATTGAGCATTTTCTTAATTTACCTCTTTTGGCTATGGATGCATATGCTCTTCTTTCAAGCTCAGTCATATCAACAGGTACCGCAAAATAAATATTAGATCTGTATCCAATATAATGCTTTTGCTTGTACAAAAGCGAATGTAATATAGCTTCTGTAAACCTTATATCACTTATCCTACCTGCATTTGAAGGTGTTGAAACTATTGTATCCTCTGCCTCTCTATTCAGCATTTCAAATGCATCGTTTCCCACTGCAAGCACATCCGAATCGTTTCTTATTGCAATAAGATTTTTTTCTATGGAGACAGAGTTATCTCTTTTGTCATATATTTTTATGGTATCTGTTCCAAGATCTATACCAAATTCCTGTTTAGAAAACATCTGATGCGTGCTCCATTATACTGTAAAAAACATTATCACCGATTACTATATGATCAAGCAGCTTAATACCAATAAGCTCACCTGCTTTTATGATTCTCTTTGTAATATTGATATCATCATGGCTTGGCAGCGGATCGCCGCTTGGATGGTTATGTACCAATATAATATTTACAGAATGATATTCCAACGCCTTAAGAAATACTTCTCTAGGTGTAATCAATGATGAATTAACTGTTCCTTTTGATATGCATATATCTGCTATCATTTTATTTTTAGTATCCAGCATCATACAGAATACCAATTCCTGATCCTCATGTCTGAGCGATTCCATATAATATGCGGCAACAGCAGACGGATTATCTGCTGAAAACCTTTTAATTGCTATTCTTTTTGAGATCCTTTTTGAGATTTCACCGATACACTTTATCTGAATCGCCTTTACCTCGCCTATACCCGGCATTTTTCTTAATTCATTTAAGCCTAAATGATATATACCTGCTATTCCTTCATCAGAAGGGCATCTTGATATAAGAAGATTAGCCAGCTTAAGAGATGAGACATTTTTTGTTCCGCTTCTTAGAATAATAGCTAAAAGTTCTGCATCAGTAAGATATTCTGCTCCATATGTCTTAAATTTTTCATATGGTCTTTCATTAAGCGGAAGTTCCTTCATAGTCTGATAGATTTTCAATAATTCTCCATTCTCTCTCTTCCAAATCTGTATGATAACATAAAAGACTTTTATGGTAAAGACTGCAAAGAATTAACATATTTTATTTGTTTTTATCTCTGTTAACTATGATTATTCCAATGCATATAAGGCCCAGTGCCAACAGGCAATATATATTTAAGGAGGATGATTCCTTCAGAAAAACAGCTGAGAAAACAACTCCGCATATTTGATTCATAAATCCAAATACTGTAACTCTTGAAACATTGTTGTATTTTAAAAGAATTCCCCACAATGAATATGCCACAGCAGAAATGCAGGCCATATATATAAGAAGTATTATCGCTGACGGTGAGCTCTGAGTTATTCTTCCTCCGGATAATATTCCTATCATTATCATTATAAATCCGCCCAATACAAACTGACAGCCGCTTAGAACAATCGGATTTTCGTTTTTTGAAAATCTTTTAAGCAGAACAGATGAAAATGAATATGATATTGCAGAAAAAATCATAAAGCCATCACCTAACAGAGAAAAAGAAAAATCAAATTTTCCTGTACTGAGGCACACAACTATTAAACCGGCAAAGCCTATCAGACTGCCTATTAACTTTGATTTTGTAAAGCTCTCCTGTTTGAATATAAGAGAGGCAATGATAATAGCTATAAATACATTTAATCCGTTTAAAATAGATGATCTGACGCCTGTAGAATTTGCCAATGATATATAAAAAAATACATATTGTCCTACAGTTTGAAGCAACGACAGAGGTACTATCATTTTTATTGATCCCTTTTGGGGCACTAAAACTTTTCTTGAAGTTATACTTCCAATTAAAAGAGCCAAAAAGCCTGCAATAAAAAATCTCATTCCGGCAAACAAAAGTAATGACGGTACATCCTTCGTATCAATTCCAAATAAAATATATCCTGTTTTTACAGCCGGAAATGCACTGCCCCACAATGCACAGCATATAAGTGCACCGGTCCATACAACTATAGTTTTTTGAAAAAATTTTTCATTCATATCATCCTCTACTTGTCAAAAATTAGCGAATTTAACAATTTTCTTGAAACAAATTAATAATTAATGTATTCTTATAAATGTACCTGTAATCTTTACTTATATTATTAACGGAGAGATCAGAATGCATATACATGAATCAGGAGAAATGTATCTCGAAACTATCTTAGTTTTAAGTAAAAAAAAGCCCAATGTTCGTTCTATCGACATTGCTGAACATATGAATTTTTCAAAGCCTTCCGTAAGCAGAGCAGTAAATATCCTAAAGACAGACGGATTTATTGAAGTAGATCCATCCGGTTATATAACACTTACCGATTCAGGACGCTCTATTGCAGAAAAAATATATGACAGACACAACTTTATAAGTGAAATCCTTATTAAGCTTGGTGTCAATGAAAAAACAGCTGTCGAAGACGCATGTGCAATCGAACATGTTATCAGCGATGAATCAATCGCAGCAATCAAGAAGCATGTACATTCCAAATCTTAAAAAGCTTGATATAGGCACTGCAAAATCCAGTGCCTATATTATTTCAGATAAAAAACCTGTTAACTGAAATCCTTTCGCTTTACTCTTATTGTTATGATGGTCTGAATTTTTTTATAATTGCTTCAGCAACCTTTATGCCATCTACGGCCGCAGAAACTATTCCGCCTGCATATCCGGCACCCTCTCCGCAAGGATAAAGTCCCTTTATATTACTTTCAAAGTTTTCATTTCTATGTATTCTTACAGGTGAAGATGTTCTGCTTTCAACTCCCATTAAAAGTGCATTTTCTGTATCAAAGCCTTTTATTCTTCTTCCCATGCTTTCTATTCCCTGAATTATATCCTCTGAAATAAATTCCGGAAATATAGCTCTGACATTTGAATATTCCCATTTTCCTTTAGTACATGGTTCAAATTCATTTGATATAGATATTTTATCAGCCTTAAAATCACCGAATCTCTGAGCAGGAATTAAACCATTTCCTGCCTTATATGCATTTTCCTCAAGTGCACGCTGAAAGCCTATTGCTCCAAGCTCATCCGGATATCTGCTGTTAAAACTCATATAGTCGCCTGGGTTAACCGTAACTATAAGTGCACTGTTTGCAAAACCGGAATCTCTTTTAGAATAGCTCATTCCGTTTACAGCCAATCTCTTTTCTTCCGAAGAGGCATTCACCACATAACCGCCGGGACACATACAAAATGTATAAACGCCTCTTCCGTCTATGGCTTTGGCCGATAGATTATATGGTGCTGAACCGAGTATCTTCGGATAATCCTTCCCCCATTGTGCTGTATTTATAAGCTCCTGAGGATGCTGAAGTCTAACTCCTACAGCAAATGCCTTTGCCGATATTTCGATTCCCGAATTGTAAAACTCAAAGATTGTATCTCTTGCTGAGTGTCCTATTGCAGCAACACAGACATGAGTGTTTATATTGCTTCCATCCTTGAGTGTTAATGATGAAATGCTATCATTGGAAATATTTATTTTAGCAGCTGTAGAATTAAACAAAAATTCTCCGCCATTAGATATTATCCTTTCTCTGAGATTTTTTACTACATCAAAAAGAATATCTGTACCGACATGTGGTTTTGCATCATATAGGATGTTTTTCGGGGCACCATTTTCAACAAAGGTATTTAAAACCAGTCTTATTCTGCCGTTCTTATCATTAACTCCTGTATTCAGCTTTCCGTCTGAAAATGTTCCGGCTCCGCCTTCACCGAATTGCACATTTGATTCCGGATTCAGCTTATTCGTTTCCCAAAAATTCTCAACAGTCTTTTTTCTTTCTTCTATCCTTTCTCCTCTTTCTAAGATAAGAGGCTTAAAGCCTGCCAACGTCAATATGTATGCACAAAACAGTCCTGCCGGACCGCTTCCGATTATTACCGGCCTACTGTTTAAAACAGACTCACCATGTGCAGGAAGGTTATATTCAATATTATTTGCCTTGGAAATATTATTTTTCCTGTTTTTTGAGAGAATTGCCTTTTCGTTTTTTACAGAAACCAGAACAGAATATACATATGAAAGCTTTTCATTTCTTCTGGCTTCTATCGATTTTCTGTCTATCTTCCAATCCTGTAATTTACTGTTATCTATTCTTAAAAGCTCACATATCTTTTTTTCAAGCTGCAGATAATCTGATTCTATCGGCATTTTTATTTGACTTATTTTCAGCATATTTCACTCCGTTATATTATCTAAGTGACGTTCCCGCAATCCATCCTGTGCTCCATGCCCATTGAAGATTGTAGCCTCCGCATTTTCCGTCAACATCAAGAGCCTCACCGGTGAAATACAGACCGGGATGTCTGACAGACTCCATGCTGTCATTGATTTCTGTTAATGCTATTCCGCCTGATGTGCACTGAGCTGTTTTGATATCTCCGAAGCCTGTAACCCTAAAGCTGCAGCTTTTCAAAAGATTTTCACATGTCTGCCTTGTTTTTGTTCCGGCAATAAAAGCTGCAAGTCTTTCAGGAACCAAGCCGGACAAAATATTATTTAAAGGTATGTCTTTGTATCTGCTTTGTATTTTTGTAATAAAGCACTTTATCTCATCCTCAGATAGCTCTGGCAGGAAATCTATCGAAATATTTACAAATTGATTATTATCAAGCGCTTTGACAGCATATCTGCTTATCTGAAATATCGGTATTCCGGATATTCCTTTATTTGTCAGTTGAACCTCCCCCTTCTCGGATATAGTATTTTTTCCTTCTATATATAATGAAACCTCAGCATCCGTTCTGACACCGGACCAGCTATTAAGCCTGTCATTTTTAAGCTTTAAGGCTACAAGCGCCGGAAGCTGCTTTATATAGCTTAGCTCAAAATGATCTGCAATGTTTTTTATGAGTATATGGCCATCCTCATTTACAGATGCCGGACCGCCTGCTGAAACAATTACCTTATCACAGCTATATGTCCATCCGTCAACCTCTACCAAAAAGCTGCTATCATTTCCTTTTTTTATATTCCGGACCCTTTGGTTTGTCTTTATCTTTACATTGCAGCTTCTTGCTTCAAAAAGCAATGCTTTGGCAACAGAGGCTGCCGAATCGCTCAAAGGATATATCCATCCTCCGCGGCTCTTAGTCAAAATACCTATTGATTCAAAAAATTCTCTTGTTTTTTCACTGTTAAAGCGTTTTATATAAGAATATGCCTTATTTTTTTCGTCACTTCTTAAACAGTCACTGTCATCCCAGTATTCATTTGTCAGATTGCACCTTCCGTTTCCTGTTGCATGCAATTTTTTTAATGGCTTTTCATTCTGCTCTAAAACGGTGACTTCAAATCCGTTTTTTGCAGCAAAAATTGCTGCCATAATACCGGATGCACCTCCACCGACAACAATAACTTTTTTCATCGAACAAGCTGTTCCTTTGTAATAATTCCTGCCTCAAGTACCTTTTGGAGACTCATCAAAATACCGAATTTAGCATGCTCCCAGGTTAATCCTCCCTGAAAATATACGCTATATGGCGGTTTGATCGGTCCGTCGGCACTAAGCTCAATAGATGAGCCCTGCACAAATGCTCCGGCGGCCATAATAACATCAGAATCATATCCCGGCATAGCCCATGGTTCCGGAGTAACAAAGCTGTCGACAGGCGCTGCAGCCTGTATTCCCTTACAAAATGCTATTACACCCTCCGGTTTTCCGAATGTTATAGCCTGTATAATATCATGTCTGCTTTCAACAGAATTAGGTACTACCGAAAATCCGAGTTTTTCGTAAATATTTGCTGCAAATATAGCACCCTTAAGAGCTCCGGCTGTGACTGTAGGTGCTAAAAAGAATCCCTGAAAAAAATCCTTATTTACTCCAAGCGTAGCGCCAACCTCCTTACCGAGTCCCGGTGATGTAAGTCTGTAAGCAGCATTTTCAATATATTCTTTCTTGCCTGCAATGTATCCGCCAATAGGAGCAAGTCCTCCTCCCGGATTCTTTATAAGTGAACCTACAACTATATCGGCACCGACATCACTGGGCTCAATAGTCTCCACAAATTCTCCGTAGCAATTGTCTACCATACAGATTATATTTGGATTAATTTCTTTTATAAATGCTATAAGCTCACCGATCTGCTTAACAGAAAATGTAGGCCTGGTAAGATAACCCTTTGAACGCTGAATTGTTGCCAGCTTTGTTTTTTTTGTAATGGCTTTTTTTATTGAAAGATAATCAAAGCTTCCATCCTCTTTAAGCTCTACCTGCTTATATGTAATTCCGTATTCGGCAAGAGAGCCCTTGGATTTTCTTATTCCTATAACCTCTTCAAGAGTATCATAGGGTTTTCCGACAGGTGATATCAGCTCATCGCCAGGTCTTAAATTTGAAGCTAACGCAATGTTCAGAGCATGAGTTCCACATGTAATCTGCGGTCTTACCAACGCATCCTCGGTATGAAATGTCTTTGCATAAACCATTTCTAAGGTTTCACGACCAAGATCATTGTATCCGTATCCTGTTGATGGATACAGGCAGCCTTCACTTACCTTACTTTCCTGCATTGCCGATAAAACCTTGAGCTGATTAATCTCTGCTCTTTTATCTATTTCATCAAATCTATCCTTTAATAATCCGCTTATCCTCTGTCCTAATTCTGCTACCTCCGGACAGATATTCATTTTTTCATATGCTTTAATTATATTATCAGACATTATTTTCTATCTCTTTCCATTTTTTTATCATTGCTTTAAGTATTTTTTTATTGTCATTGTCATAATCATTACGTTCGATCCATATGGCATCCTTTTCACGTTTAAACCATGTTATCTGTCTTTTGGCAAAATGTCTTGTGTCTGCTTTTATTTTCTCGACTGTTTCCTCAAATGTAGCTTCATTATTAAAATATGGAAAAAACTCTCTGTAGCCTATTCCTTTCATCGAAACATCATTTTCACACATACCATTTTCTCTAAGTCTTTCAACCTCGGCAAGCAGACCGTTATTTATCATTTTATCGACTCTTTTATCAATACGCTCATATAACAGCTGCCTGTCGTCATTTAAAACAAAATATGCAGATAAATAAGGAGTTTCCTTTTGATGCTGTATCTCATTATGTTCTGAAATTTTTGTTCCTGTTTCATCAAAAAATTCCAGTGCTCTTATTACTCTTTTTATATTATTAGGGTGGATTTCAAAGGCTGCTTTCGGATCCTTTTGCCTTAACAATTCATGTAATGCTTCGTTACCATGTTCAAAAGCATAATCACGATACTTGGATCGAATATTTATCTCATTTCCTGTGTCCGTAAAATCTATATCCCTTAATAATGCTTGAATATAAAAACCCGTTCCTCCTACAATTATCGGAAGCTTTCCCTGTGCGTATATTTCTTCCATTGCCTGCTTTGCCATTTGCTGAAATTTCACAACATGAAACTCATCCTTTGGATCAAGCTCATCTATCAGATAATGCTCAACTCCCTGCATTTCTTCCTTTGTGATTTTTGCTGAACCGATATCCATGCCCTTATATATTTGCATCGAATCCGCAGATATGACAGAGCCGTTAAGAGCCTTAGCAAGCTCAATTGATAATTCGGTTTTACCTACTGCCGTCGGCCCGGCAACAACTATACATTTTTTTTTCATGTCAACAGCCCTAAACTATTCTCTTAAATTTTTTATCCAGCTCATAATGTGAAAGCGAAATCATAACCGGCCTTCCGTGCGGACAATGATACGGATCATCTAGCTTAAATAATTCTGAAATAAGCTTTTCTCTTTCAAGCTGCGACATATGCATATTACCCTTAATCGCAGCCTTGCACGATCTAAGCGCAATTCTTTCAGATATGATTCTTGGCTCCCCGGCACTTGGCTCATTCAGATTATCAAGTATTTCGATAAACAGCTCCTTTACATCGATGCCATACAGATCTGCAGGAACAGCTGTTATCTTAAATTCTTTGCCTCCAAATTCCTCTATTTCAAATCCAAAAGAACGAAACACAGCTATATTTTCAAGAAGTACGGCTGCATCCTTTAATGTAAGTGAAACAACTATAGCAGGCATAAGATTTTGAGAATATATCTTATGAGAATCTATGCTCTTCATCAAGCGCTCGTATAAAACCTTTTCATGAGCCGCATGCTGATCTACAAGATAAAGTGAATCCTCCATTTCAATAATAAAATATGTATCAAATACCTGACCGATAATCCTATAACTTCTTGTCTTCTCAGGCGTTATCCTATCCTCATCAAACAATGATATTTGTTTTTGAAGCTTATTTATATCATTTTTTTCAGCTACAAGCTCAGGAGCAGATTTTTTTTCCTCAAAACGTCTGTATTCAAATGGCTCAGGTATTTCTTCTTTTATTTTATTTTGTGCTGCAATAGGTTTACCAATTTTATTTGAAACAGCTTCTTTTTTAATAAAAGCATTGTTAAGATCATTTTTTTTAATATTCGTATTAACCAAGTCCTCAACTATGGAGCTTGTATCGATTTTCATTGATGGAATACTTTGATGCTCCGCTATGGCTTTTTTTAGTGCATTATAAATTTGATCATATATACTATCCTGCTCAGAGAATCTGACCTCAAGCTTTGCGGGATGTACATTTACATCAACCTTTTCCTTATCAACTTCGATATTCAGCACCGTGAAAGGGTATCTATGCTGCATAAGATATCCCTGATAAGCATCCTCTATTGCTTTAGAAATTATTTTGTCCTTTACATATCTTCCGTTTATAAAGAATATTTCATTACTCCTGTTTCCTCTTGAATTTTCAGCTCTGCCAAGAAATCCTGAAATATTCATATATTCTGTTTTAATATCAACAGGAATCAATGCTCGTGCAGCTTCTTTTCCATATATCTGATAAACAGCCTCCTGAAGCTGTCCGTTTCCTGATGTATAAAGCTTAAGATTTCCGTTTACCATATATTTAAACGAAATTTCCGGATGTGATAATGCCAGCTGCTCAACATAAGATGATATAGCATTTGCCTCTGTAGTAGGTGTTTTCAGGAATTTTGCTCTTGCAGGAACATTAAAAAAAAGATGCCTCATAAGAAATGTCGTTCCGAATGGTGCTCCAACCTCTTCAAAGCTCTTTTCTATACCGCCCTCAATTATGTATCTTACTCCTGTTATACTGTCTTGTGCTCTTGTAATCAGCTCTACCTGTGAAACGGCTGCTATACTGGATAGGGCTTCACCTCGAAATCCCAATGAGGATACATTTGCAAGATCCCTTATGTTTCGAATTTTGCTGGTTGCATGTCTTAAAAAAGCTGTGCGAACCTGCTCAGAGACTATACCGCATCCATTATCGGTAATCCTCAAAAAATCTATACCGCCATTTTTTATTTCAACCGTTATCGCACTTGCACCCGCATCAACCGAATTTTCTATCAATTCCTTAACGACTGATGCAGGTCTTTCTACAACCTCTCCGGCAGCTATTTTGTCGATTGTTACCTGATCTAATAATTCAATTCGGTTCATTGTATATTACCTGATCTAATCTTTTCCTGAAGCTTAAATAAAGTATTTAAAGCCTCAATCGGAGTCATATTTGAAAGATTCATTTCTAAAATTTCATTTGATATATCGTTGCTGTTTATATTGTCAAACAACGAAAGCTGACGATATACTAACTTATTCTCTTTTTTATCCTCATTTGCATAACCATTGTTTGCAATATTCTTCACCTTAGCTGCTATATCTGCATCTGTAAGCTGATTTCCAAGCTCCTTTGCTCTGTCTAAAACCGAAGCCGGAACGCCTGCAAGCCTTGCAACCTGAATTCCGTAACTTTTGTCTGCTCCTCCTCTGATTATTTTTCTTAAAAAAACAATGTCATCTCCCTTTTCCTTAACAGCAATACAAAAGTTTCTGACCCCTGATAATTTTCCCTCAAGCTCGGTCAGCTCATGATAATGTGTAGCAAAAAGCGTTTTTGCACCAAGCTTTTTTTTATCAGATATATGTTCTATAACAGCCCATGCAATAGATAAGCCATCAAATGTGCTTGTTCCTCTTCCTATTTCATCTAATATCAATAAGCTGTTTGATGTAGCATTTCTTAGGATATTTGCCACCTCAGTCATTTCAACCATAAATGTACTTTGACCGCTTGCAAGATCATCTGAGGCTCCAACACGAGTAAATATTCTGTCGCAAATACCGATATTGGCACTATCTGCAGGTACAAATGATCCCATCTGAGCCATAAGGACAATGATTGCGTTTTGGCGCATATATGTAGATTTTCCAGCCATATTAGGGCCGGTTATTATTGCAACTCTTTGATCGTCATTGTCAAGATACATATCATTTGGAATGAACATATCATTAGGGATCATCTTTTCTACTACAGGATGTCTTCCTTCTTTTATATCAATGATACCCTCTTCATTTAAAACGGGTCTTACGAATCTGCCCTGCATAGCAACATATGAAAGAGACGCAAAAACATCAAGCATGGCAACTGCCGATGCTGTTTTTTGTATTCTGGCAATATTTACGGCTATTTTTTCTCTTATTTGGCAAAAAATATCGTACTCCAGAGAGTTAAGCTTGTCCTCTGCTCCAAGGATTACATCCTCAAGCTCCTTTAGCTTCGGTGTTGTGTACCTTTCTGCATTTGCCAATGTCTGCTTCCTGGTATATTCCTCAGGAACCTGAGACTTAAATGAATTGGTGACCTCTATACAGTAACCGAATACTCTGTTAAACTTTATCCTTAAATTTTTTATCCCTGTTTTGTTTCTTTCCTCTTCTTCAAGCTCCAAAAGCCATTGTTTTCCGTTCTGTTTAGCCTGTCTGTATTCATCTACCTTTTCATTAAAGCCTGATTTTATGATATCGCCATCACGCATAGTAAGCGGCGGATCATCTTCAATAGATGCTTTTATAAGCTCACAGAGGTCTTCGCAAGGATCAAGCTCTTCACATATAGAAGAAAGCCTTGTTGATTCAAAGCCTTCTATTATCTGTCTGATAAACGGAAGAACCTCGAGCGATGTCTTAAAGGATATAAGATCTCTCGGTCCTGCGGAATTATTTGCAATTCTGCTTATTATCCTCTCAAGATCATAGACAGAACGCAAATACTCTCTCATTTCATCCCTGTCCATTGGATGTTTACAAAGCTCTTCTACACAATCAAGTCTTGACTCTATTTCTTCTTTATCTATAAGCGGTTGTTCAATAAAGCTTCGAAGCATTCTTGCTCCCATAGCGGTTCCTGTCTTATCAAGAACCCATAGAAGTGAACCTCTCTTCTGCTTTTCACGCATTGTTTCGGACAATTCAAGATTACGTCTGGTAAAGCTGTCTATCAGCATATATTTATCCGCTATATAAGGCGTCACAGTATTCATCTGCAAAAGCTGAGATTTTTGTGTTTCATACAGATAATTAAACAACGCTCCTGCTGCCATTGTTCCATTTGGAAAATCTTTAATACCAAGACCTTCTATTCTGTCACTTTCGAATTGCTTTTTTATAATTTCTATAGCTTTGTCTTCATCAAAATACCAGTCAGGTACTTCACTTATACTCACAGTAAATCTTTTAGAAAGCTCATCCCTATCAAACACCTCTGAAGAGGTATTTGATGAACAAATTATTTCTGACGGTGCAAATTTATAAACTTCATCAAGAAGTCTGGCTTTACTGTTAATATCGCTTATCATGCATCTTCCGGTTGTAATATCTGCAATTGCAAAGCCAAATGATGTGTCATTTCCTGCTACGGCGCATATATAATTATTTTTGGTTTCATCAAGCTCCTCCTGATCCATTATTGTACCCGGAGTTACTATACGGATAACCTCTCTTTTTACAATTCCCTTTGCCTTTTTAGGATCCTCTGTCTGTTCACATATTGCAACTTTAAATCCTCTGTCAACAAGCTTCTTTATATAAATATCAGAAGCATGATGAGGGATTCCGCACATCGGAGCTCTTTCCTCAAGACCGCAATCCTTTCCTGTAAGCGTAAGCTCAAGCTCTCTCGAAACTGTCTTTGCATCATCGAAAAACATTTCGTAAAAATCTCCCAGGCGATAAAAAAGTATCGCATCAGGATATTCCTGCTTGGTTTTTAAATAATGCTGCATCATTGGTGAAATTGCCACCGTTTAACCTCCGTTTATCTGTCAGGCCTTTTCTCCTATATAATAAAAGCCCTTACACTCATTCAATTTAACATCTACAATATTGCCTATTAGCTCAATTCCGCCTTTGAAATGTACCGTAAGATTGTTGGCCAGTCTTCCTGTAACAAGTGCAGAATCCTGTGCATTGACAGACTCAACAAGAACAGGCATAATCCTTCCTTCAAATCTGGAGCATCTTTCGTAGGCCTTCTTTTTTACAAGAAAAAGAAGTCTGTCAAATCTGTTTTTAATAACCTCTTCATCTATTTGATCATCCATTTTTGCCGCAGGTGTTCCTGTTCTTTTTGAATATATAAATGTAAATGCGCTGTCGTAACCAACCTTTTCTACAACATCTAAGGTTTCGTTAAAATCCTCTTCTGTTTCACCCGGAAATCCAACGATAATATCTGTTGTAAGTGAAATATCAGGAATCCTGTTTCTTATCTTTTCTACAAGCTTTAAATATTTTTCTTTATCGTAATGCCTGTTCATTATCTTAAGTATCCTGCTGCTTCCGGATTGAAGCGGCAGATGCAGATGTCCGCAAATCTTGGGCTCAGTAGCCATTGCTTCAATCAAATCATCCGAAAGATCCTTGGGATGCGATGTCATAAAGCGTATTCTCTCGATCCCGTCTATCCGAGCAACTCTATGCAGAAGGCTTGCAAAATCAACTGCCGGTGTCAAACCCTTTCCATATGAGTTAACATTTTGGCCTAACAGCATGACCTCCTTCACACCATCACCTGCAAGACGTGTTATCTCTTCAATTATTTCCTCAGGATTTCTGCTTTTCTCTCTTCCTCTGACATATGGAACGATACAATAGCTGCAGAAATTATCGCAGCCGTACATGATATTAACTCCTGATTTAAATTTATATTCGCGATCAACAGGTAGCTCCTCAACGATAGTATCTGTTGCCTTTTTTATATCAACAATCATCGAATCATTCGTTAATGCTTTATATAAAAGCTCTGCAAGCTTATAAATATTAAAGGTACCAAATATAAGGTTGACATGTTTGTATTTTTTTGAAATAAGGTCGACTACCTCTTCCTCCTGCATCATGCAGCCGCAAAGGGCAATTACCATATCTCTGTTATTCTTTTTAAGACTTTTCAGATGTCCAAGCCTTCCGTATACCCTTATATTTGCATTTTCTCTTACTGTACAGGTATTGTACAGTACAACATCGGCCTCCTCATTATCCGTTCTTATGAATCCTATTTCCTCAAGAATTCCTCTAAGCTTTTCCGAATCTCGTGCATTCATCTGGCATCCGAAGGTTTCAACATAAAAAGTCAGATTTCTTCCTATTGTTTTTTTGCGTTCAAGAATTATTTCTCTGCATTTATCTATAAAATAATACTGTCTGTATGGTTCCTTTTCCGGTATAAGAGTCATTACTTCAGGCATTGACATTCTCCCTCATTTATTACTAATATCTATAACCGATTAATTTTATCATTAACTCCAATTATCGTCCAGTAAAAACGCCAAAGCGGAGCCAATATGCTTTTATGCATATGTCTCCGCACTTTGTCAGTTTAATATCATCTCTGCAAATTTGACATTTTCTTTAGTTGGTGGATTTATTTCCTTTAATGAATATTCTATTCCAAGCCTTTCCCACTTAAATATTCCAAGTGTATGATAAGGTAATATTTCAATTTTCTTCACATTTGAAAGCGTATCAAGAAATGCTCTTATGCCTCTAAGGCTCTTTTCATCATCAGTAATACCCGGAACCAATACATGACGTATCCAAACAGGCTTATTTATTTTATTCAAATATTTTGCAAATTCAAGTATATTTTCATTTGAATGTCCCGTAAGCCTTTTGTGTATCTCATCATCTATATGCTTAATATCCAGCATTACAAGATCTGTATATTCCATAAGCTCATCAAGCTTTTGCATAAATGACTTCTCATTTCTAAAAGGCTGCCCTGCGGTATCAAGTACCGCAGAGATTCCGTTTACCTTTGCCAGCTTAAACAGTTCAATTAAAAAATCTATTTGTAGAAGCGGCTCGCCTCCGCTAACTGTTATTCCGCCTTCATTGCCCCAATAGCTCTTATATCTCAATGCCTGATTTATAAGTGTCTCCGAAGTTATCTGTTTATATCCGTATTTGCCAGCCTTGGGCAGCTCCCAGGTATCAGGATTATGGCAATATTTGCAGCGCATATTGCAGCCCTGAAGAAAAATAACAAATCTGACGCCCGGACCGTCTACTGAGCCGAAGCTATCAATAGAATGAATAAATCCTGTTTTACCCATTTACATAGCCTCGTGACAGGTTCTTGAGATTATATCAAGCTGCTGCTCTCTTGTAAGATCTATGAATTTAACGGCATATCCCGAAACCCTGATCGTAAAATTAGCATATTCGGGTTTTTCAGGATGTTCCATTGCATCCTTTAGCTTATCGAGTCCAAAAACATTTACATTAAGATGATGTGCTCCCTGATCAAAATATCCATCCAAAACATGAACAAGATTTGTTTTTCTTTCAAGCTCTGTATGTCCCAAGGCATCTGGAGAAATCGTCTCTGTATTTGAGATACCGTCAAGAGCATACTCATATGGAAGCTTGGCAACCGAATTAAGCGAAGCCAAAAGTCCATTTTGCTCCGCACCATATGAAGGAGTGGCCCCCGGAGCAAACGGAGCAAATGCCGCTCTTCCATCAGGCAAAGCACCTGTTGCCTTTCCGTATACAATGTTTGAAGTAATTGTAAGTATAGATGTTGTAGCCTCTGAGTTTCTATAGGTGTGGTACTTTTTAACCTTTTTAAGAAATGTTTTCAAAAGCCATACTGCAATATCATCGGCTCTGTCATCATCATTTCCGTATCTTGGATATTCTCCTTCTATTTCAAATGAAGAAGCCATGTTGTTTTCATCTCTGTTTACTTTTACCTTTGCATATTTAATTGCACTTAAGGAATCAACAACATGAGAAAATCCTGCAATACCTGTAGCAAATGTGCGTCGTACATCTGTATCAATGAGAGCCATCTCAGCAGCTTCATAATAATATTTATCATGCATATACTGGATAAGGTTAAGAATATTTACGTAAATTCCGGCAAGCCAGTCCATCATAAGATCAAATTTATGCATTACCTCATCATAATCAAGGTATTCTGATGTAATAGGTGCATATTCAGGTCCTACCTGCATAGGCTTTCCGTTTTTATCCATATATTTTTCATCCCTGCCGCCATTAATTGCATAAAGAAGGCATTTTCCAAGATTTGCTCTTGCACCAAAGAATTGCATTTCCTTACCTGTTTCGGTAGCAGAAACACAGCAGCATATACTGTAATCATCTCCCCATATAGGACGCATTACATCGTCATTCTCATACTGTATGGAGGATGTATTAACCGATATTTTTGCTGCATATTTCTTGAAGTCCTCCGGTAATCTGGAAGAATAAAGAACAGTAAGGTTAGGCTCAGGTGCAGGTCCCATATTTTCAAGGGTATGCAGAAAACGATAATCCGTTTTTGTTACCATATGTCTTCCATCCTGTCCGATTCCTCCGACCTCTAAAGTTGCCCAAACAGGATCTCCCGAAAACAGCTTATTGTAGGATGGAATTCTTGCAAATTTTACCATGCGGAACTTCATTGTCATATGATCAATAAGCTCCTGTACCTGTTCTTCACTAAGCAGACCTTCTTTAAGATCACGTTCAATATAGATATCAATAAATGTTGATATTCTTCCAACACTCATTGCAGCACCGTTTTGAGTTTTTATAGCCGCAAGATATCCAAAATAAAGCCATTGAATTGCTTCTTTTGCATTTAAAGCAGGATTTGAAATATCAAAGCCATAAATTTCGGCCATTTTCTTCATTCCCTTTAATGCTCTTATCTGCTCTGCAATTTCTTCTCTTAAACGAATAATGTCATCATACATAGCTCCGTTTCCACAAAGATTAAGATCCTTCTGCTTTTCTTCTATAAGAAAATCTATTCCATAAAGAGCTACTCGTCGATAATCGCCTACAATCCTTCCGCGTCCGTAGGTATCCGGAAGACCTGTTACAATATGACAATGACGTGCAGCCTTCATTTCAGGTGTATATGCATCAAATACCGCCTGATTATGTGTTTTATGATATTCTGTGAATATTTTATGATATTTTTCATTTATCTTGTATCCATATGTATCAGCCGCCTCTTCAGCCATCTTTATACCGCCATATGGCATAAAGGCCCTTTTAAGCGGTTTATCTGTCTGAAGCCCAACTATTGTTTCAAGTTCTTTCATAGACTCATCGATATATCCGGGTCCGTATGACGTAAGACTTGAAACTATTTCTGTTTCACATTCCAGTACTCCATCTTTTGCTCTCTCATCTCTTTGAAGCTCCTGAAGACGTCCCCAAAGCTTATCTGTTGCCTCTGTAGCTCCTGTCAGAAAATCCTCATTTCCTTCATACTGTGTATAATTGTTTTGTATGAAATCTCTGACGTTTACTTCATCTGTCCATTTGCGTCCTTTAAAGCCTCTCCAGGCCTTTGCAAAAATTTCAGGTGCTCCATTTGGCATTTTTAATTCAGACATTTTTGTGTTCTCCTTTAAATTGATATTGTATGAAATTAAAACAATTCATTATAATGGCCCTTAATATATAAAATTCCCGAAAATTTTATTGCAACAAAAAAAAGCCACCACTTCTGAATAACTGCCCAGACGGTCGGCTTTTTTAGATCATATTTCATGTGGTTAATCCACTTATCCGTCAGTCATATGATCTTTATGTTCTGAATATAACAGATACGATGTGCTATGTAAATACCAAAAAATGTCCAAATATTCAGTATATCTTTCTAAATCAAGACATATTTAAATTTTTGTCCAATGAAAAATATATTAACTATGCTAAAATATTTCCATAAATAATAAATAATAAAAATAAAATTTTAGGAGCTGATTAATTGAAAAAAGATATTACAAGAGCAATTATAGATGCAACAGTCGACAGAGGTCTAAGAGAAATATATGAAGATCCCAGAAGAAGCATCCGCAAGCTTGCTGATCTTGGAAAGCAATTTAATAACGGAAGATTTATGCAGGATATATATGCAATTTTTCAGGATCTTTTAAGAAACGATGACAGCCCATATTACACGGCAATTGAACATCTTTTACAAAATACCGATATAAAGGCCTTGAAGGGATTTGGAATAAATCTTGGATACAATGCCTTTACAAAGGGTGGAAAGAAAATAAGAAATTTATATTCAAAGAAAAATATAAAGGTTCCGTGGTCACTTATAATACGAATTGACTCATTTTCAAAAAATTCGCTTACACCTCATGATCTTATACCTCTTATTGCTGAAGCGAAAAAGCTTGGAATATATGCATATATAATAAGACTTGAAAATTCTCTTTCATATCTTGACGATCTGCTCAAGGTCTTTATGACCTATGATGATTGTTCATTTATGCTGCTGCTTCCCGATAAGGAAATAGATCCTGGGCTATCACCTTATATTAAGGAATGCAATAATGTACTTTATTTTCTTCCGGTATTTGATGACAGTATAGGTCATAACGTTTCGTTATTAAAAAAAGTCAAGGCATGGTACGGTCTCTATGCCTATTACGATGAAGCAGAAGCGCAAAACATAGTTTCAACCGAAAGCACATGGGAATACCTGCTTCAGGATGCCGCCTTTCTTATTACAATAGCAAAAGATGGCATAGACAGAGAAGTATTCGATGCCACTTCAAGAAAAATAAAAGAAACGAGACTGTCTCCTATTGCTCCGCTTTTTGTATTTGACCTTTATGGAGATGCCATGCAAATTCAAAAGCTTGTATCTACACAAAGCTATTATTTTGAAATTCTCTCTGATGGATCTGTTCATACAAGAAACGGAATATTCAAACAGCCTGAACCTATTAATCTTGAAAAGGCATTTACCGACTATCTTTGATTAAAAACAAAACTTTAACTTCCGACCAGAACTTTCTTAAAAAAGCAGCCTTGAAGGCTTTTAAAAGTCCTTCAAGGCTAAGCTTTCTTATTATTGAATTTAAATTGAATCTGCGAGCTTCTTTATAAGCTTCTTAATGGAATTTACAAACGCTGTAGGACTTGATTTACAATCCTCCTCCATCCAGTTGGTCACCGCAATGAGATACATTTCGCAAAACATCTTTCCTGAAAGACCAACCTCAGTGATTACTTCTATCATATCATCGAATAAAAAATTCACAATCGGAATCATGGATTCTAAAATATATTCTCTGAACGAATTCTGTCCCTCTGTTCTGAGTGCTGCCTTATAAAAGCTTTTATCTTTATATAAAAGATCGCATACAGCCTCCAATAAATCCCAGCCTGTTTCGTAGCTTCCGTTGCTTACCATTAAAATAAAATCCGTATAGAAGATCCAATTCATCAGGTCATATTTATCCTTGAAATGATAATAAAAGCTCTTTCTGTTCATTCCGCAGCGATCACAAATATCTGTAATGCTTATCTTTGCAAAGCTTTTCTCGGACATCAGCTGCTTCATTGATTTAGCAAGTGATCCCTTGGTTATATTAGCATCAGCCAATGTTGTTCATCCTCCGTTATTTACTTGAAAGCGTAAACTTAAAAGCGACACCATTTTCATAATTCTCTGCCCAACACTTTTGTCCGTGTAAATCAATTATAGCCTTTACAATAGAAAGACCGATTCCGCTTCCTCCATATTCTCTTGTTCGCGCTTTATCTACTTTATAAAATTTTGTCCAGATATTGTCAAGTTCTTCTTTTGGTATAGGCTTTCCGGTATTAAATACGGTGGTCGTTATTATTCCGTTTTGCTCATCGCAATTTATATGAATTTTATTCTCGCCCTCAACGTGATTTAGAGCATTTGAAATATAATTTGTCAAAACCTGTTCTATTTTAAATTCGTCTCCCCATACGTAAATAGGGTTTGAGACATTATTTATAACAGTAACATTCTTTTTTTCAATCATAATAGAAGAAGCAGACAATACACCGTTTATCAGCTCTCTCAAATCAAATCTTGTCATATCAACCTCGTCTCTTCCGGATTCAAGTTGATTTAAAGACAAAAGCTGCCTTACAAGATGATTCATTTTATTTGCCTCGTCTATTATTACATCGCAATAATAATCTCTGCTTTCCGGATCCTGTATCATTTCCTTGAGTCCCTCTGCATAACCCTGTACCAGGGCTATAGGGGTCTTGAGCTCATGAGAAACGTTTGACAGGAACTCCCGGCGACGCTCATCTATTTTTTCCTTCTCCTCAAGATCCTTTGATAATTTAACATTTGCACTTTTAAGTTCACTGATGGAAAGCTCAAGCTTGTTAGACATCTCGTTAAGATTTCGTCCAAGCTGTCCTATCTCATCTTCACCGCCGCTTGTATATTTTGCCTCAAAATCCATATCTGCCATTCGATTTGAAAGGTCATTCAGCTCTGATATGGGCTTAGTAAGTCTTTTCGTTATCTGTTTTATAATAAAAGCGCTCAATACGAGCATCATAGCCCCTATTACCAAATAAAAAATCAGAGATATTTTAGCTGCTTCCTGAATATTGCTCATTGGATAACGTACAACATAATAGTTACCGTCTGCAAGCATACCCCACAGCATTAGAAATTCAATGCCATCTTTTCTGTCTTCGATACTTACAATCTGATATTTATCAGATTCATACAGTATTTTTTTATTTTCCTTTTCCATATCAAGAATGTTACCAAATAAAAGCCTAAGCATATCATCTGCATCCTTGGTATTAGCAGAAACCTCTGTCAGATTGGCATCGGCTACAACATATGACAAACCATTCATTTCACAGTAGCTCATAAATGAGTCATTATTATCTTCAACTAAGGTCTCATTCATTTTGTCATAGCTGTTCGTAAGAATTTTCTTCTTACTGTTTATGTAAACATTTTCTATAAAAAGAAAATGAACTACTCCTATTGCGGCAAGAGTTATCGCAATAAGCAAAAGAAAAGATACGTCAATTCTTCTTTTAAGAGATTTTTTCATCTTTGCCTCTTTCCTGTCTCATTCAAGCTTTTTCAACCTCAAATTTGTATCCCATGCCCCAAACAGTTTTAATGCAATTGCCCTTTTCTCCCATTTTACTTCTAAGCTTTTTTACATGCGTATCTATTGTTCTGGCATCACCATAGTAATCGTAATTCCAAACATTATTTAAAATATTTTCTCTTGAAAGTGCAATTCCCTGATGTGCAATAAAATATGTAAGTAGCTCAAATTCCTTATAGCTAAGCTCTATTTCCTTACCATCTATATATACAGTTCTTGCCATTTTATCAATTGTAATGCCATTGACTGTGATTGCAGGCTCCTCATCCGGATTTGTTCTTCTTAATATCGCCTCAACTCTTGCAACGAGAATTCGAGGACTGAATGGCTTTGATATGTATTCATCTACACCGATTTCAAAGCCCATCAGCTCATCTCTTTCAGCATCCTTAGCTGTAAGCATTATGATCGGAATCTTTGAAACTCTTCTGATTTCCTTAGCTACCTGCCATCCATCAAGCTTTGGCATCATGACATCAAGTATGATTAAATCAATTTCCTTATCAGCATAAAATCTGTCAAGTGCCTCTTCACCGTCTGCTGCTTCTACAACCTGAAATTTATTCATTGAAAGAAAATCTCTTACGAGCTTTCTCATTCTGCTTTCATCATCTACAACGAGTATTTTCTTCTGCTCCATATATAACATATCTCCTTAAATACACAAATTACGCTTTGAAACCAAATCTATAACGGATTGCTTCAAAGCATTACACTCCTGCAAGCAGGCTTGCATCGGAGGATCGGACCTGTTGGCTTTGTTAAGTCATAATATAGCTTTATTTTAAATAACAGATGTGTCAAAATCATGAATTGCTATATATTTTGTTCATCGTATATCAATAAAAACAACTATTTTAATTCTCAAAGCATTATACTAATTCATTTCTGTAATTTGACATATACCAAATACCATGATATCATTAAGCAGTATTTGATTTATATATAAACAAAATAAAACTTCTCCATATACAAAGGAGAGGTTTATTTTTTTTGATTTCATCTTTTTATAAGAAATTAAATTATACAATTTAATTT
>CAVBHN010000027.1:0-31044 GCA_963595425.1 Faecalibacterium sp. CAG:74
AGGTGAGACACACCAAAAAAACTGTGGAAGGAAACAAAGAAATGATTAAAAGATTTATGCTTCAAATTTTGGCAGAGGACGGCAACGGAAACAACGGAGGCGCAGGAAATACAAGAGTGGATTTGTATGACATTTGCCGATGATTTGATAGTATTTATGTTTTGAAAATAGTGTATAAAATATATTCGTTTAATGGTAAAATAATTAGGAAAACAATGCAATCAGTCATGCAGCGAAAAACGAAAGAGTATAAAATAAAGCAACAAGGAGTATTAGCTATAAAAATATGAATTCAGAAGATAATATACAGAAAAATAATTCTGAAACGAGAGTATCAGGACGCTTTGCAGACAACGAATTCAATATATCTTATGACAATGAGCTTTTTAATCAGTTAACTGGAAAATCAATGTCCAAGATGTCTGCTGTAGAAAAGAGAATAGAAATAGTTCAGAATACAATGGATTGGATTAAAGCAGATAAGGATTTATTTTTTAAGAAATAGATGTAACAATAGATAATATGATATATAATAAATAACAAATTTTTAATAATGATTTAATATAATACCGGAGTCAAAAAATCAAAAACTCCTATGCAAGCTTGATTGCAAGAGAAAATTTAACTTTGAAACCTGTCACAATTTAAGAGAGAAGCCATTTTCGTAGAAAATAAGTGAATTACGAATGTTTTAAGTATTGTATCGGAAAATAAACTTTTTGGGAGGAAATATGGAAGATAATAAAATAACACTGGAGCTTGAACCATCGCTTGATACAAAGGAAGAAATCATGTCACTTCCAAATGAGGATAAAGAGGCATATCTTAAGGAGATTAACCTCTCTGATGAGGAAAAAAAGACAGTTGCAGATTTTGTGGAAAAAATAGATATTAAAAATCCTGGCATTGTATTGCAGTATGGTGCAGCGGCACAGAAGAAGGTTGCGGATTTTTCTGACAATGCACTTAAAGGAGTTAAAACCAAGGACTTGGGTGAGGTTGGAACAATGCTTGCGGATCTTATAGCTGAGCTTAAAGGATTTTCGACTGCACCCGAGGAAAAGAAAGGCTTGTTCGGAAGAATTAAAGAAAAGGTTACTGATTTTACAAAGCTTAAAGCAAAATATGATTCAGCCGAGGCAAATGTTGATAAAATTGTTTCAGCACTCGATAGCCATTCAGATCAGTTACAAAGGGATATAATCATGCTTGACAAAATGTATGATTCAAATCTTACATATTTCAAAGAATTATCTATGTATATCATAGCCGGAAAGGAAAAGCTTGCAAGAGAAAGAAAAACAACTCTTGTTGAGCTTGAGACTAAAGCGAAGGAAAGCAATCTGACAGAGGATGCACAGGCTGCTAAGGATTTTGCGGATATATGCAACAGATTCGAGAAGAAAATTTCTGATCTTGAAATCACAAGAACAATTTCAATGCAAATGGCTCCTCAGATACGTCTTGTTCAAAACGGAAATACATTAATGGTTGAAAAAATACAGTCAACTGTTAACAATACAATTCCTTTGTGGAAAAATCAGATGGTCATTGCACTTGGAATGGCTCACTCTCAGTCAGCTATGGAGGCAGAAAGAAAAGTAACTGACCTTACAAATGAGCTGATCAAAAAAAATGCAGATGCACTTAAAACCGGAAGTGTTGAAATTGCAAAGGAGAGTGAGAGAGGAATCGTGGACATGGAAACGGTTCGATACAGTAATCAGCAGCTTATAGAAACACTCGATGAGGTCGTTAAAATTCAGGAAGAAGGCCGCAGCAAGAGACGAGAAGCAGAAAACGAACTTGTACAGATTGAATCGGAACTTAAGGCAAAGTTACTGGACATCAGAAGATGAAGGATAAAATATAATGAATAATAAGGGATCAGGCGGTGGATTTATTGCCATTGGTGCTATTATCGCAGGGCTGATTGCACTGAAAATTACTCTTCCATCAGTCTTTGCAATAATAAAATGGATAGGAATTGCTGCATTAATAGTTATTGCTGTGGTCATTGTGCTTTTTATTATATTTTCGTCTAAGGTATCAAATGATGAATTAAAAGAAAAAAAAAGTATGGGAAATAAATTAACAGATGAAAATGCTGAAATACTAAAAAAAGGCCGTGAAAATCTCATGACCCTTAGAAAAAATATATTACATATAAAAAGCGGAAACATAAAGAAAAAAGGAAATGATATTTGCGGTCAAATAGATAAAATAATTCAAACATTAAAAGATAAGCCGGAAAAAATTGCATCAGCAAGAAGAATATTTAATTATTATATTCCTACACTTGGAAATATATTGAGTAAATATCAGATATTAGAGAGCAATGGTATCGAGGGTGATGAAAAGGAAGATGTTGTATGTAATTGTCTCGATGACATAAAGACAGCAATGGACAAGCTGTATGCTAATTTGTTTAGTAATGACATCCTTGATATGACTGTTGATATGGATGCTATGAAATTGGCTGTTAAAAGAGACGGACTTTTGAATGAAACAGATCGTATAACAGAAGATGAGAAGAAAAAAGAAAATATAGACCTTATAATATGATAACTTTTTGGCTGAGCATCCAGTTTTTGCTGGGTGCTCTTTTGATGATATAAAAATAATTCAAAAAGTGATATCCCAAAATTGCCAATGAGTTATTTTTGACTGAATAAGATAAGCGTGATATCATGTGTGAAATTGATTTCATAAAAGGACTATATAATATGAACATTTCAGAATTTGCAGAATATGCCGGAGTGTCAAAATCCGCAGTAAGCAGGTATTTTAATAAAGGTTATCTAAGTGATGACAAACGTAAATTAATAGAAAATGCAATAGAAAAAACAGGATATTCTCCAAGC
This sequence comes from Faecalibacterium sp. CAG:74, assembly GCA_963595425.1. Taxonomy (GTDB): domain Bacteria; phylum Bacillota; class Clostridia; order Lachnospirales; family Lachnospiraceae; genus Alectryocaccobium. The sequence continues at coordinate 2,865 of CAVBHN010000027.1, forward strand.
CTTTCGGCCCGAGCAATTAAGACAAGGGTTACTAAGCTTGTGGGTGTAATATTGCCAAAGCTTTCAAGCGAAAGCTGTTCAAGGATAACAGAGGGAATAAGTCAGGTGCTTTCAGAGCATGGTTATCAGATTATTCTTGTAAATACAGCAAATGATTATAATAAGGAAATAGAATATCTGGATTTGTTCAGGCAAAACAGAGTAGACGGGGTTATCTTTCTTGCAACTGTATTTACAGATATGCATCGTTCTGTAATGAACAAAATGCATATTCCGATAGTTATTGTTGGGCAGAAATATAAAGGATTCAACAGTGTATGTCATGATGACTATGGAGCGGCATATGCATTAACTGACTTGATGCTGAAAAAAGGCGGTAAAAATCCGGGATACATAGGCGTTACCGATAGCGACAAGGCGTCAGGAGAAGCAAGGCACAAGGGCTTTTTAAAGGCCTTGTATGATAATAATATTGTATTGGATAAAAGCAATTCCGCAATAGCAGAGTTTAATATAGATTCAGGATATAATTGTGCAAAGAAAATCATGAATGGATCAAGCATTCCGGATTGTATTTTTTGTGCTACAGATAATATTGCTGCAGGTGCAATTCTGTACTGCACAGAGAATAATATACAAATTCCAAGGGATGTTATGATATGCGGTGTCGGAGATTCAAAGCTTGGTGCTATAACAGCGGTTTCGCTTACGTCAGCAAGACTCCATTATAAAACCGCAGGCATAGAAGCAGCACAGATGCTGTTGAATTCATTCGGAAGAAAATCAACAGTGCCAAAGATAATGCAACTTGATTATGAAATCGTAGAAAGAGAGTCTACAAACAGAGAATAGTATCAGAATAATTTTTGTGTTTAATATCATGAGCATATGAAACTGTGTGAAACCTACTATTTCCGCAAAAAAGGTTATATGAATTTGTCAATTCCCAAAAGCTTTTTTTTGAGTTAGAATATTTACATCAAATGAAATCGGTTTCATAAAATGTGTGAAACAAATTAATACGGGAGGGGCATTTATGGATTACAAAAAGACTGCTGATGAGATTCTTTCTGCTATAGGCGGAAAAGATAATTTGGCAAGTGCGGCTCATTGCGCAACAAGATTGAGGCTGGTTATTGCGGATAATTCCAAGATCAACAAATCAGTTCTTGAGTCTGTAGACGGTGTTAAGGGAGTATTTGAGGCATCGGGGCAGCTTCAGATTATTATTGGAACAGGCGCCGTCAATAAGGTATATGACGAATTTATAAAGGAAGCGGGTATTCAGGCTGCAACAAAGGCAGATGTAAAAGCTGCGGCAGCTTCAAAGGCTCCATGGTATAAAAAAGCTATAAAGAGCCTCGGAGATATTTTTGTTCCGATTATTCCGGCAATTGTTGCTACCGGTCTTTTAAATGGACTTTTGGGTGGTCTTGTGCAGGCTTTCCCGGACATGGCATCTTCTCATTTATATGAATTGCTGAATATATTTTCAAATACAGCATTAACATTTCTGCCCATACTTATAGCTATATCTGCTGCAAAAATTTTTGGCGGAAATCAATTTCTAGGCGCTGTTATAGGAATGATAATGATTCATCCGAATCTTGTTAATGCATGGAGCGTTGCAGGTGGTGCAGAAACATCTACGCTTTGGTCATGGTTTGGAGTATGGAATATACAGAATGTCGGATATCAAGGACATGTAATACCGGTTATTCTATCTGTCTGGCTGATGTGTGCAATAGAAAAAAGACTGCACAATAAAGTTCCGGAGATGTTTGATCTTTTTGTTACACCGTTGGTATCTGTTCTTGTGGCAGGCTTTTTAAGCATGACTGTTATAGGACCTGTTTTTGCACAGATCGAGTCATGGGTTCTTATTGGAGCACAGGCACTTATAGCTGTTCCGTTTGGTATAGGAGCATTCATAATGGGAGGTGTATACGCACCTACCGTAGTTGCAGGTGTTCATCATATGTATAATGCTATAGAAATGATGATGCTTGCAAATAATGGAATGAATATATGGATGCCTATAGCAACAGCAGCAAATGTTGCACAGGGTGCGGCCGCGCTTGCGGTAGCAATCAAAACAAAAAATAAAAAAACAAAGGCAATGGCACTTCCAGCTTCACTTTCGGCATTTATGGGAATTACCGAGCCTGCAATTTTTGGTGTAAATATCAGATTCGGACGTCCGTTCATAGCAGGAATGATAGGAGGAGCCTGCGGAGGCGCTATTGCTTCCATAATGAATGTTTATGCAACAGCAAATGGAGTAACAGGATTGTTTGGATTCCTTATAACGGTTGATTCATTTGTTGGATATCTTCTTACTTTTGTGGTAGCTTTTGCAGTTGCGTTTGTTGCATCGTGGATAATGGGAATTAAAGAGACAGTCAGTGATTCTGAAGTAGAAGTCAAAGAGACTGAGGAAAATTTGATAGATGAAAACATTTCCCATAACGAAGAAAATTCTATTGCGGCACCTATTAACGGAATAGCTATTCCTCTTGAGGAGGTTCCGGATGAAACATTTGCACAGGGTGTGCTCGGACTCGGAGCAGCTATAGAACCGTGTGAAGGAAGAGTTGTTGCTCCGGCAGACGGAACAGTTGAAACAATTTTTGATACCAAGCATGCGATAGGACTTTCGCTCAATAACGGAGCAGAGATACTTATTCATATAGGAATAAATACAGTAGAGCTTGGAGGAGAGGGATATAAAGCATTTGTTGCTGAAGGCGATAAGGTGAAAAAGGGCCAGACACTTATAACATTTGATATGGATTTTATAAAGTCAAAGGGATACAAGCTTATAACTCCGGTAATTGTTACAAATTCAGATGATTATTCTGAAATCAAATTGAAATCAAACGGAAATGTAAACATTGGAAATACTTTGCTTGAGCTTACAAAGGAGTGAGGCAATAATGTTTATTGACGGAAAATGGCGACAGGCGCTTCATCTTGAGCCACCGAAAGGATGGCTTAACGATCCTAATGGACTATGTTTTTTTGGCGGTTTTTACCATGTGTATTTTCAATATGCACCGGATAGTGCACAGGGCAGCGGTAAGAAATGCTGGGGACATTACAGAAGTAAGGATTTTATAGAATGGGAATTCACGGGAACGGTCATGTTTCCGGATATTCCGGAGGATAAGGATGGTGTTTATTCCGGATCTGCAATAGTATGTGACGATACTCTTCATATTTTTTATACAGGAAATGTTAAGCATCCGGGAAATTATGATTATATTACAAGCGGAAGAGAAGCGTATGTAATTCATGTTCATACTAAAGACGGTATAAATATGAGTACGAAGAGAGTTGTATTAAAAAATGAGGATTACCCCGGATTTTGTTCTTGTCATGTAAGAGATCCTAAGGTATGGTCGGAGAATGGCAAGTGGAATATGGTACTCGGTGCAAGGACATTAGATGATAAAGGATGTGTATTGTTTTATCAGTCTGTTGACCTTGAAAACTGGAGATATATAAGGAGTGATTCAATAGAAAATTTTGGCTATATGTGGGAATGTCCGGATTGCTTTGAAATTAAAGGCAACAGATATCTAAGTGTTTCACCACAGGGACTGAATCACACAGATACCGATAATCAAAATGTTTATTCATCCGGATATTTTATGTATGATGAGAAATTAAAGGGGTTTATTGAGTGGGATAAAGGATTTGATTTTTATGCACCACAGACCTTTGTGACACCGGACGGAAGAAGAATATTAATCGGATGGATGGGAATAGGTGATATACCTTATTATAATCCGACAGCCGAACTGGGATATCAGCACTGCCTAACGCTTCCAAGGGAAATTGTAAGAAAAAAAGACGGAGTCCTGCTGCAAAATCCTATAAACGAAATATGTACATTAAGAAAAAGTCCGATTTTTGTTACAGATAATTCGAGTGCTTATACAGAGCTTCCGTTTGATATGGTTTCTACTGTAGACAGCGAATTTACAATTAATATTGGCAATGCGGCAGAGCTTAGCTGGGATAAGAAAATATTTGCTTTGAATTTTACAGATAATAAAGCATCTTGCGGAAGAACTATTCGAAGAGCCAAAATCGATAAATGTTCAAGTATAAGGATTATAGCAGATAAAAGCTCACTGGAAATCTATCTTGATGGTGGCAGAGTTGTACTGAGTACAAGAATGTATCCGAGTCATGATAAAGTAGAAATTAATACAAAGGGAATTGCACCTGTTATTTATCCGTTAAATGGTATGGAGGTAAAATATCTTGGAGAATAAGAGACTTGTTGCTATTGGAGAGGCACTTATTGATTTTATTCCAAACAAAACAGGATGTGATTTTGACGAGATAACAGAATTTGCTCCTAAGGTAGGCGGAGCACCGGCAAATGTATGCGGAGCTTTTTCAAGACTTGGCGGCACATCAGCTATAATAACTCAGTTAGGAAACGATCCGTTTGGGAAAAAGATTCTTCATGAGTTTGAATTTTATGGTATAGATACGTCGTTTGTAAGTCTCACCGATAAAGCCAATACTGCACTTGCCTTTGTAAATCTGGAAAAGGACGGAAACAGAAGCTTTTCATTTTACAGAAAGCCGTCGTCAGATATGCTTTTAGATCCGAATCAAATAAAAGAAGAATGGTTTAGAGAGATTTATGCCCTTCAGTTTTGCAGTGTATCACTAGGCGATTTTCCGATGAAGGATGCACATTATAAAGCAATTGAATTTGCAAGAAAAAATCATGCAATTATCAGTTTTGATCCTAATTTGAGATTTCCGCTTTGGAATGATTTGAATAAGCTTAAGGACAGAGTAAATGAATTTATTCCTATGTGTGATATTTTGAAGATTTCAGATGAGGAATTGGAATTTATCACCGGAGAAAAGGATATTCAAAGTGCGGTACCGAGTCTTTTGGACAACGGAGTAAAGCTCGTTTTGTTTACATGCGGAAGCAAGGGTGCATATGCATTTACGAGAAATTATATGGCATTTTCACCATCGATAAGTGTCAAAGCTGTTGATACGACAGGGGCAGGAGATGGTTTCATAGGATCATTTCTTTGGATGCTTAAAGAAAAGAATGTAATTCTTGATAATTTAAGTGAAATTGATAAAAGCACGTTGATTGAATGCCTGAAATTTTCAAATAAATTTTGCGCATTGAGTGTACAGAAGGAAGGAGCAATAGCATCATATCCAAAGCTTTGCTGTATGAAGTAAAATAAAAGAATAACAGGTGCCATTTTTTAGTGGCATCTGTTTTGTTTAATATCAAAAGGATCAGATGTTGATATGTATACCCGGTAACACGTCATGTGGTCATACTGGACGATCGAACAAGAGGCGAGTCTGCACAGAAGCCGGAACGAATAAGAGTCTTCTTGACAATATCTTCTTGTATAAAAAATTTGACAAAATCAAGGCTGAAAATTAAATTATATTTCATATAGATTGCTTTAATGGACCTGTAGAATGGTAGATTAGGCATAGATATTAACAAAAGAACAAACTGATAAATGAAGTAGACTGAAAATATATAAGGTATAAACTATGCTTCATACAGAGAATGAAATAATAAGAGAACTTTTATTAAGGGGAAAATTCGGACTTGAAAAGGAAGCTTTAAGAATTACTCCGGAAGGCTTATTTTCAAATACAGCGAATCCTTTTACAGATGAGAAACATATTGTATATGATTTCTGTGAAAATCAGACAGAGATAAATACAGAGGCATATGATTCTTCAATTCAGGCTGTAAATAAGCTTGAGGAATATACTGTAAGAATAATAAGGCAGTTGTCGAAAATGAAAAATACGGAGCTGCTTTGGCTTTTTTCAAATCCGCCGTATATAAGGAATGAGGATGATATACCAATAGCCAGACTGGATTTAAATGATCCGTATAAAAGGGAATACAGAGAAAAGCTTGATAAAAGATATGGCAAATATAAAATGTCATTATCCGGGATACATGTAAATTATTCGTTTGATGATGAATTGCTTTTGGAGGATTTTAAGCTTTCAGGGTATAAGGAATATAATGAGTATAAGAATGACTTGTATATAAAGCTTGCGAAGAACGCTGCTATATATGCCTGGATAGTTACTGTTCTTACAGCGGCCAGTCCGGTAGTTGATTCAAGCTATTTGGAAAAGAAGGTGATAGGCGGCACGGTATTTACAGGTATGGCAAGCTTAAGATGCAGTGAATTGGGATACTGGAACTATTTCACACCAACATTTGATTATGGCAATATATCTGCCTATGCAAAAAGTATAGACAGATATGTTGAGAAGGGATGTTTAATTTCACCTTCTGAGCTGTATTATCCTATAAGACTTAAACCGGCCGGAAGATACAATCTGGAAAGATTAAAGACAGATGGAGCGGATCATATAGAAATAAGAAATGTGGATTTAAATCCATTTATTATTTCAGGGATTGATGAAAGAGATGTGGAATTCATCAGACTAATGCTTGTTTGGCTGGCATCATTTGAACCGCCACATATGGAAATATGCGATCAGATACAGGCAGCGCAAAATTTTAAAAATGCAGCACACTATGATTTAAAGACAGTAAATATAGTTTTGCCAGGTGGATTGTCTGAATCGGCATTTGATTTGGCTCTTTATATAATTAAAAATATGGAGAACTTTTATGCTGATTTTCCCGAGAAAATTCAGGATATTTTACAGTTTGAAAAGGAAAAAATTTTGATCCCCGAAAAAAGATATGCGTGGATAATACGAAAGCAATTTGCAGACGATTTTGTTAAAAAAGGAATAAAAATGTCTGAAGAGAATATAGAAAAATATTGTTAAAAAAAGGACTGCCGCATTATTATGCTGTCCCCATCCCAAAAAGTTAGATCTAAAAATCTAACAATTGGAGGCAGGTACATGTAAATAATGTATCAGTCCTTTTATTGAGAAAAATTCAAGCGATTATAAGAAGCTTGAAAAAATTGAGGCAAGTATTACGGTTATTATACCGGAAATAGCAATAGACAGTGAACTCATTGCACCTTCGATATCTCCCATTTCCATAGCTCTTGCGGTACCTATTGCATGAGATGAAGAGCCTATGGCAATACCCTTGGAAATCGGTTCTTCGATTTTAAATATTTTGCAGACTAATTCGGCAAGAATATTTCCCAATACACCTGTAACAACAATTACGGCAACGGTAATGGTAACATATCCGCCAAGCTCCTCTGAAACGCCCATTCCTATAGCTGTTGTAATTGACTTGGGAAGCATTGTAACATATTGCTCATGGGTAAGCCCCATCAGCTTGGAAAGTATAAATACAGTTGTAAGACTTGTAACAGCACCGGAGAATATTCCTATAAATACAGCCTTGAAGTTTTTCTTTAATAATTCCCATTGTTCATACAATGGTATAGCCAGACAAACAGTAGCAGGTGTAAGAAACCAGCTTAAATATTTGGCACCTTCGTTATAGACATCATAATCAACGTGTGCACAAACGAGAACGATGATTGTAATTACAATAGAAATAAGCAATGGATTGAAAAAACCGATTTTGAATTTCTTTTTTAAATATGAGCCTATAAAATATGCAATTAGACTAAGGGTAACACCTGCAAATGCACTTGTTTGAAAAAATTCACTCATTTGTCTGCCTCCTTGCTTTGTACTTTGGCACTTTCCGAAGCAATTGCAGCCTTATCAGCTTTTATTATTCGCTGAGAGATTCTGCCTGATACTGCCATTACAGCAATTAATACGACAACTGTAATGATTGCAACAGGTATAAGCATAGGTGAAAGCAAATTCCAGGAAGACATAAGAGCAACACCTGCAGGAATAAACATTACCGGCATGATTTCGATAAGAAACATTCCGGCATCTCTAACCGCACTCAGTTTAATCAGGCCTGAAAGAAGTGCAATAAATAAAATAACCATACCATAAATGCTTGCCGGTATAGGCAACGGAAGAAGTGCCTTGAGCAATTCACCTATAAGTGATATGGCAAGAATAATAAGAAATTGTTTTAAATACTTCATAATAAATAGGTCCTTTACTTTAAGATAAAAAGAAATTATTTTCAATTTCTATACTTCATGTATTATATAACCGTTTATCTATTATTCAATCGTGCATTTATATAAAACTGCGTATTATTCGCCCATAACCTGAAATACGATATCTCGAACACGGTCTCTCGTATCACATTCAACAAGAGTAAGATTTTGCCATGGACCGATTGTTATTTGTCCATTTACAAAAGGAATCGTTATAAAGGGAGAAAGTATTAAAGAATGGATGTGAGATGAACCATTGTCATCATGCCAGGTGTCATGATGGTGATAATATTTAACATTTCCGTTTTCATCTCTGTATGGAGCAATGCTTTGCATAGCTTCGCGTAGGTCTGTATGAACAAGACCCGGTTCGAATTCCAGGGTTGTAAGAGCAGCAACACCACCTGTTGTAAAGCCTGTTATTATGCCGCTTGATATGCTTTTTTCTTTACATGCTTTTTCGACAGCAGATTGGAAATCTCTCGTTACGTCTATCATTCCCATGTTTTTCTTTGTTTTGTATGTTTTTGTAACCGTATATACTGCCATTTAATCAAATCCTTTCTACTTGTAATATTAAACTTATGCAGAGAAGCTTTTAGTATAGTATATAAGCTGTGACTGCAGCAGTTTTCTGATCCTGCTATTTTTATTTCGAGAGATATTGTACACTTTATGACATGATAGGTCAAAGAATATTAAGATCATATTGTATGTAATTTAATCATGAGGTATTATATCAGATTATGAAGATATTAGTTATTTCGGATTCTCATGGAGCATATGAGAATATAATTTCAGCAATCAAACAAAATAAAGATATAAGTGCGATTTTCTTTCTTGGAGACGGTGAAATAGATCTTGAAAATGCTCTGGCGGAGAGTGGTATTTTCCCTTATGGGGATTACAAAGGAATAGAAATTTACCAGGTTTGCGGTAATTGTGATATAAGAAGCAGGGAGGCTGTTACGCTGACGCCTGTAATAAAAGGACATAAATTGCTTATAACGCATGGATTTGCCCAGCATGTAAAATATGGACTTGATGAGCTTAAAAATGAGGCTAAGTATAAAAATTGCCGTGCAGCATTGTATGGACATACCCATAGGGAACATTTATCTGTCAGTGATGGAATAATTTTATTTAATCCCGGAAGCTTAAGAAACGGAAGCTATGGGATCCTAATAATTAACGATGAGGAGCTTAAATTTGAACACAAAAACGACTTATCGAAAACACAATTTAATCACAAATAAATTATAAGATTTCCTCAGAAATCAGGGATGATCATTATAAATGTGATCAGTAATCCTTTTAATAGTACGAAAGAGAGGAATTCTTATGTTTGATAATGAAAATAACAATGAAGAACAGAATGGCTTTCAGAATGAGAATAATATAAAATCAGAAGGTGAAGAACAAAATAATATTTCTAAAAGCTCACCGTCTGACGAGGAAGCTGCAAAAGAACATTTCGAAAAGAGCGTTGAAAATATGTCGCAGGCAGCACAGGATGCGGCAGAAAAAAAGGCTGAGGAAGGATATTCATATTACAACATGAGATCCTTTGAAGAACAGGCAAGGAAAAACGAAGAGGCTGAGCAGACAAGCGGTAAGGCTAAAAAGCAGAAAAAAACAAAGCAGAAAAAACCTATGACTACAGGAAGAAAATGGGGCACAGCAGTTGCAATGGCTGCCGTTGTTGGTGTTGTAGCAGGCAGTGTATTTTATGGTGTAAATGCTGCAGGAAATGCTTTTATTTATAACACAAACAAAACAACAGCACAGATTTCACAGACAGAGACGGTAGCATCTTCGGACAGCAATACCGGAACCGGAAGTACAACAAGCAGTACCAGCAGTTCGAATTCAACAGTTGCGGATGTGGCAAAGGAATGCATGCCGTCACTTGTTACGATTTCAACATTATCCGTTCAGGAAATGCAAAGCTTCTTTGGAGGCAATCAGGAATACGAGGTTCAGGGTGCCGGAACAGGTGTTATTGTAGGTGAAAATGATACAGAGCTTCTTATTGCTACAAATAATCATGTTATAAACGGAGCACAGTCGCTTTCTGTTGGCTTTACTGATGAGTCATCGGTTGAAGCTCAGATAAAGGGAACTGACAGTGATAATGATTTGGCTATTGTATCGGTTAAGCTTTCAGATATATCCGATGATACAATGAGTCAGATTAAAATAGCCACTATTGGTGATTCGGATGAGCTTTCACTTGGGGATCAGGTTGTTGCCATAGGCAATGCACTTGGATATGGTCAGTCGGTTACAAGCGGTATCATAAGTGCCTTTGGCCGTAATCTTGAGCTTTCTGATGGAACAAACACATTTGAATCTACAGGTCTTATCCAGACAGATGCAGCTATAAACTCAGGAAACAGTGGTGGAGCTCTTCTTAATATGAAGGGTGAGCTTATTGGCATAAATGAAGCAAAGAGTACATCAACATCAGGCTCCGGAACATCTGTAGAAGGCGTTGGATATGCGATCCCGATTTCAAAGGCCCTTCCGATACTTCAAAATCTTATGACACTCACAACAAGAGAGAAGGTAGACAGCTCTGAAGCGGGATATCTTGGAATTACATGTGCAGATGTTACATCTGATATCTCAAACAGCTATAATATGCCGCAGGGCGTTTGTGTAACAAGTGTAATTGAAGGAGGCGCCGCTGAGGCAGCGGGAATCCAAAAGGGAGATGTCATCACAAAGATTGATGGACATGAGGTTTCTACATATGATGATATAAAGGAACAGCTTCAGTATTATGCTCAGGGTCAGACTATTGACATTACTATTGAGAGAGCAGATTCAGGTGAATATGTAGAGCAGGATATCAGTGTTACACTTACATCATATGATGTTTTGCAGAATTATTACGATTCGGTTCAAAGCGGGAACGGAAACAAGAGCAGCCAAAATAAATAAATAGTCTGTACAAATCAAATTGTATTAAGTAAAATATAAAGGACTTATGTGCATATATATGTACATGGTCCTTTATTCATGATTTGGGAAATTTATTCCCGGCGAAATAATTGTAAAGGCAAAACCTATAATGCAGGGAGGTACTAATTGATGAAAATCGGTTTTATCGGATGCGGAAATATGGCCAGAGCCATTATAAATGGTATGCTTCGAAAGGGTTATCCTAAAGAAAATCTGATGGCGTCCGCAAAAAGTGAAAAAACACTGGAATATATAAAAAATGAGCTGGAAATTTATTCAGAGGAAAAAAATTCCGAAATTGCCAGGCAGGCAGATATCATTATTATTGCTGTTAAGCCTATATATATGGAAGAGGTTATTAATGAGATAAAGGGTGAGATTAATCTTAAAAAGATCGTTGTTACCCTTGCGCCCGGAAAATCAATTGAATGGATTGAGAAAAAATTCGGAAAAAAAGTCAAGCTTATAAGGACTATGCCGAATACACCGGCAATGGTATCATCGGGAATGACAGCTCTGTGTCAAAATGATAAGATAACCGAAAATGATCTGAAAGTAATAAAAAAGATATTTGAAAGCTGCGGAAAGGCAGAGGTCATTAATGAGAATATTATGGATGCCGTTGTAGGAGTAAGCGGAAGCTCCCCTGCATTTGTATTTATGTTTATTGAGGCAATGGCTGATGCAGCTGTTGCAGAGGGTATGCCAAGGGCACAAGCATATAAATTTGCAGCACAGACAGTTATGGGAAGTGCAAAGCTTATGCTTGAAACCGGAAAGCATCCGGGCGAATTAAAGGATATGGTATGTTCACCCGGAGGAACAACTATAGAAGGAGTCAATGCTCTTGAAGGCTGTGCATTTCGCTCGGCTGTAATAGAGGCTGTAAGGGAAGCAGCAGATAAATCAAGGAGGATGTAAAATGATTTACGTATTTTTAGCAGAAGGATTTGAAGAAAATGAAGCAATAACAACTGCAGATATTATGATAAGGGGCGGACTTGACGTGAACCTTGTATCTGTTACAGGTAAAAAAACGGTTAAAGGCACTCATGGAATCGACATTGTGGCTGACAAGCTTTTTGAGGAGACAGATTTTGAGACAGCGGATGCGCTTGTATTGCCGGGAGGAATGCCGGGAACAAGCAATCTTATGGAGCATGAAGGACTTGTTAAGCTGCTTAAAGAAAGCAATGAAAAGGGCAAGAGAATTGCAGCTATATGTGCCGCACCGATGGTGCTTGGCAAAAATGGTATCTTAAAAGGAAAGAAGGCAGTATGCTATCCGGGATGTGAGGAGGCTCTCGAGGGTGCGGAAATAGCATCAGCCACAGTTGTAACAGATGGTAATATTACAACAAGCAAGGGCCCTGCAACAGCTACTGATTTTGGTCTCGAACTGGTTACTTTATTTGTCGGAAAAGAAAAAGCAGATGAGGTAGCAGCTGATTTCCTGTATAAATAAGGCTTAAGCGTTAAAGCTTAAAGCTATCCTGATGAAGCGTTAAACGCATCAAGAAAGAGGAAAAGATGAATATTTTGGTTGCCGGCGGAGCCGGCTATATAGGAAGTCATACATGTGTTGAGCTTTTAAATGATGGATATAATGTAATTGTTGCTGATGATCTTTCAAATTCCAGCAATAAAGCAATAGACAGAATTGAAACAATAACCGGTAAAAAGATAAAATTTTACAAAATAAATGTATGTAACAAAGAAGAGCTTGAAGCAGTTTTTAAGGAAAATGATATAGATGCAGTAATTCAATTTGCTGGATTTAAGGCTGTCGGAGAATCTGTAAGTAAGCCGCTTGAATATTATTCAAATAATCTTGTATCAACGCTTAATATATGTCATATGATGAAGAAATATGACGTAAAAAAAATAATATTCAGCTCATCAGCTACAGTTTATGGTGATCCGGCTGAAATTCCTATAACAGAAAATTGTCCAAAGGGTATTTGTACAAATCCATATGGCTGGACAAAGTGGATGACTGAGCAGATCCTTAGTGATATGAGCAAGGCTGATAAGGAGCTAAAGGTTACCTTACTGCGATACTTTAATCCTATAGGAGCACATCAAAGCGGACTTATAGGAGAAGATCCACAAGGAATCCCAAATAATTTATTGCCATATATTGCACAGGTTGCAGTCGGACGACTTAATAAGCTGGGTGTTTTTGGCAATGATTATGACACACCTGACGGAACGGGAGTAAGAGATTATATACATGTGATGGATCTTGCAAGAGGACATGTTCTTGCTCTTGCGCATATGCCAATTCAGCAGGGTACAGAGATTTTTAATCTCGGAACCGGAAATGGATACAGTGTTCTGCAGGTAGTTGATGCTTTTTCAAAGGCATGCAAAAAGGAAATTCCGTATGAAATCAAACCCAGAAGAGCAGGTGATATAGCATGCTGCTATTGTGATCCGCAAAAAGCAGAAAAGGTACTTGGATTTAAGGCTAAATACGGAATAGATGAAATGTGTGCGGATTCATGGAACTGGCAAAAAAACAATCCGTACGGTTACGAAGAATAATAGCTTTAGAGTGAGCTGTCGCATTAATGCGACAGCTCATTTCAGATCAGATATAAAGCCTTGTTTAATATCAATTTAATTAATATGTATTTTAGGGTCTTTAATTAATTGTTTCCTTATGTTATAATTCCATGCGTGCAAATGTTACAAAAATATTTCTCATAAATTACGTGATGAAAATAATAATAATTAAGGACAGGTGTCAGTATGATTTCAACTAAGAAAGGCTTTATCGGAATCTTTATTTCAATAATACTGGTGATTGGGTTAGCCATACCGGTTTTTGCCTCGGCAGGAGTAGAAGAAAATAAAGAAGAAGATAAAAGCATAGTTCTTTTTTTTAATGAAGAAGGCGGAAAGGATACAAATGACGGCGTTTCTAAGGAAAAAGCTGTTAAGTCCCTGAAAAAAATAAAAGAGCTTTTTGAAGAAAAGACAAAAGAAATTATAGAATTAAATGAGAGTGAAGATGTTAAGGAAGAGGATATTATAAAAACAATTGTTGTTTGCTCGAATGAGCTGGATGAACAGACAACAGAAAAATTAAAGGATGAGGATATAGCTGTATTAACTGCAGATGAATATGAAAAGAAAAAGCAGGAGCAAGAGACAGAATCTACACCTGATGTGAAAAATGAAGACAAATCCGAGAATTCACCTGAAAATGATAATGAGCCGGCAACTACCGAAATTCCAACTGAAACACCGACTGTTGAGCCTTCGGTTACGCCTGTTGTGTCTGCAGGTCCTACTATAGAACCTTCGGCTACACCTGCTGTGTCTGCAGATCTGACAGTAAATCCAACTGCACATCCTAACAAAAAAACACTTAAAGAAATTAATAATAAAAATACAGAAAATAACAATGCTGAGATTTCAGAATCAGAAATAAGCTGTCAAGCTGTAGAAGAAAATGAGAAAGTTGAGGTTCAGGATATTTCAGATAAAAATACAGAAGATTCGGCAGATGATACTGAAACGGCGCAGGCAGATGAAACGGTCAATCAGCCTGCGGTTATGAATGAAATAAGTGCGGAAGCTGTAAACGAGCAGGCAATTCATTCAGAGGCTGCAAGTACAAGCATTTTACGCAGCATTCCGGGACGCGATCTAGTCGGACATGGAACAACAAAGACGACAATTCAGCCTGCAGCAGCTGTTACATCAAATAAGCAGACAACATATAATAATTCGGTAACACCGACAGCAACAACGCTTGTGAAGGGCGGAAACGTTCAAACGGGAAATGAAGATAACGTATTGATATATACCATATGTGCATGTTTATCGATTTGTGCATTAGTGCTTGTTGCTTTGATGTCAGTTGAAAGAAAAAGAAGAGTTAATAATTTAAAGTATAAAGAGAAAATAGAAAATTTCAAAAATTCAATTAAATAATTCTCTTTTAATTCTTAAAGCTATATGATATATTAGATATAATTGTGTGAATAAATATAGTTAAAGGAGCATATCATGAAACATATTAAATCATTAAATACAAGAAATCTTCAGAATACATTAAAAAAAGGCGGATGCGGCGAATGCCAGACATCATGTCAGTCAGCTTGCAAAACATCATGTACAGTAGGAAATCAGACATGTGAGCAGGTAAAGAAAAACTAATCAGTATTATTTTAATATTACAGCAAAGTTATAGTGTTCCTGACATTAGTTAAATGCCGGGAACACTTTATTTGAGAGAGGAAAAAGGAGAAGCCGTGGTTCATCAGTTTAAAAACAACGGTTATAATATAGCACTTGATGAAAATAGCGGATCGGTACATGTAGTAGATGATATGATGTACGATGTACTGGAATGTTATTCTGATTGTGCCGATAAAGAAGAAATTACAAAAAAATTATCAAAAAAATACGACGCACATGAAATATCCGAAGCGATAGATGAAATCGATGAGCTCAGGAAGAATGGAGCTCTTTATACCGAGGATATTTATAAAAATGCTATTGATATATTTAAAGACAGAAAGCATGTAGTAAAGGCACTTTGCCTTCATATTGCTCATGACTGCAATCTTGCATGTAAATACTGCTTTGCCGAGGAAGGAGAGTATCATGGGCACAGAGAGCTCATGACGTTTGAGGTTGGAAAAAAGGCATTGGATTTTCTTATCCGCAATTCCGGCGAAAGAGTAAATCTTGAGGTGGATTTTTTTGGCGGAGAGCCGTTAATGAACTGGGATGTGGTTAAAAACCTTGTCAGATATGGACGGGAGCAGGAAAAAATCTTCAATAAAAAATTCAGATTTACATTAACAACAAACGGCGTTTTGCTTAACGATGAGGTTATGGAATTTTGTAACAAGGAAATGGGAAATGTTGTTCTTAGCATTGACGGAAGAAAAGAAGTTCATGACAGAATGCGCCCATTCAGAAAGGGAGCCGGAAGCTATGATCTTATTGTTCCTAAATTCCAAAAGCTTGCAGAGAGCAGAAACCAGATTAATTATTATGTAAGAGGAACGTTCACACATTACAATCTGGATTTTGCAAAGGATGTTCTTCATCTGGCTGACCTTGGCTTCAAACAGATATCTGTTGAGCCTGTCGTGGCACTTCCGTCGGATGATTATTCTATCAAGGAAGAGGATTTGCCTTTTATCATGGAGCAATATGATTATCTTGCAAAAGAGATGGTTAAAAGAAACAAAGAGGGAAGAGGCTTCAATTTCTTCCATTTTATGATTGATATGACCGGCGGACCATGCATTTACAAAAGATTATCGGGCTGTGGCTCCGGAACCGAATATTTGGCTGTTACGCCATGGGGAGATTTGTATCCTTGCCATCAATTTGTAGGAAAGGATGATTTTTGTCTTGGTAATGTTAATGATGGCATTTTGAGGGACGATATTGTAAGAGAATTTGCTAACGTTAATGTCTACAGCAAGGAAGAATGCAGCAGCTGTTTTGCAAGATTTTATTGCAGCGGAGGCTGCGCAGCAAACTCCTTTAATTTCAAGAACAGCATTAACTCGGTATATGAAATAGGTTGCGCTATGCAGCGAAAAAGAGTAGAATGTGCGTTGATGATTAAGGCCGCAGAAAGCGACGATTAAGAGAGGTTAATACTATAATGAAGAAAAAAACAAGCATCGCTGTATTGATTCTGCTTGCTGTATTGACTGTTTTTCTTGGATATACTGCTTTTCAGGGTTGGGGTCTGACTCAAACCGGCAGTATCTATAATATAAAAACAGGACTTGATCTTTCTGGTGGTGTAAGTATTACATATCAGACAGTAGAGGATAATCCTTCAGCTGAAGATATGAGTGACACAATCTACAAGCTTCAGCAGCGTGTAGACCAGTACAGCACAGAGGCATCAGTATATCAGCAGGGAACAAATCGAATAAATATTGAAATCCCTGGTGTTTCGGATGCAAATGAAATTCTTGAGGAATTGGGAAAGCCGGGATCACTGCAGTTTATGGATACATCAGGCAATGTTTTGCTTGAAGGCTCTGATGTTGAAGATGCACAGGGTGTTTCCTATCAGGATTCTACAACAGGACAAAGAGAATATATTGTTCAGCTTACATTTACAGAAGAAGGCAAACAAAAATTTGCTGATGCTACCACTAACAATGTAGGAAGTCAGATTTATATTGTTTACGATAATTCAGTTGTAAGCGCACCTACTGTAAAAGAAGCAATAACAGGCGGAACAGCTCAGATAGACGGAATGTCAGATCTTGAAGAAGCCAAAAATCTTGCTTCATATATAAGAATCGGTTCGCTCTCTTTGGAGCTTGAAGAGGTTTATTCTAATATAGTCGGAGCTTCACTTGGACAGGAAGCGTTAAGCACAAGTCTTATAGCAGGTATAATTGGTACATTAATTGTAATCATATTCATGATACTGGTATATCGTATATCAGGCCTTGCTTCAGGTTGGGCACTTATAATATTTACATTTTTGGATCTGATAGCTATAAATGCATTTGATGTTACGCTTACACTTCCCGGTATAGCCGGAGTTATCCTTACAATAGGAATGGCTGTTGACGCAAATGTTATCATATATGCCAGAATGCGTGAGGAGCATGCTGCAGGAAGATCTCTTGCCGGATCAATTAAAGAGGGCTTTAACAAGGCTTTTTCGGCAATACTTGACGGAAATGTTACAACACTTATAGCGGCTATTGTTCTGTATATATTAGGAACAGGTACAGTAAAGGGATTTGCAATTACACTTGGAATAGGTATCGTTTTATCAATGTTCTCAGCACTTGCAATTTCCAGACTTATAAGCAATGCTTTTTATGGAATCGGAATAAGATCCGATAAGGCATACGGCAGTATTATGCACCGCAAGCCATTCAATTTTGTCAAAAAAAGAGTTTTGTTCTTTGCAATAGCAATAATACTTGTTGTTTCTGCACCTGTTGGAATGGCTTATTTCAATTCAACAACCGGAAGTCCTATGAATTTCAGTCTTGACTTCGTAGGTGGTACGGCAACAACGGTTGATTTTGGTGAAGAGCTATCGCTTGAGGATCTTGACAATGATGTTAAGCCTATTGTTGCTGAGGTTACAGGTGATCAAAATATCCAATTCCAGACAGTTGAGGGCTCCCAAAAGGTAATAATAAAAACAAGAGATCTAGATCTGGATGAAAGAACATCTCTTTCGGACAAGCTTGCAGAGAAATACACAGCTATAGATACATCTGCTATAGAATCTGAAAATATTTCTTCTACAGTCAGCGGTGAAATGAAATCTGCGGCATTTAGAGCTGCCATTATAGCAATTATCTGTATGCTGATTTACATTTGGATCAGATTCAGAGATATCAGGTTTGCTTCAAGCTCGGTTATAGCTCTTGTGCATGATTTGTTTGTTGTTATTGCATTTTATACATTCTTCAGATTCTCAGTCGGAAGTACGTTTATTGCTGTAATGCTTACAATATTAGGTTATTCAATCAATGCAACAATAGTCATATTTGACCGTATAAGAGAAAATCTTGTAGTCATGAAGGGACAGACAATAAGAAATATCGTAAATACGTCTATAACACAGACACTTACACGAAGCCTGTATTCGACACTTACAACATTTATTACGATATTTGTACTGTTTATTATGGGAGTTCCTTCTATAAGAGAATTTTCACTTCCGATCATTATAGGCCTTATAGCCGGTACATTTTCATCTGTATTTATTACAGGAAATCTTTGGTATGTATTTAAAACAAAGATTGGCAAAAAGAGAGTGCATGATATTTCAGAAGCCGAAGAAGCGAAAATGAATGCGGCGTCAGGCGAAGGATCTGATTCTGAAGGAAATACGGAAAATGCTTCATCAGGAATGACAGCGGAAAAGAAATTTGCGAAAAAAGCTAAAATTGATAAGACAAAATACAGCAGTCAGCCTAGAGGCAAAAAAAATAGAAAATAAAATATCAGGGGACGTGTTGGATTTAAACACGTCCCCTATTATTTAATATGTAATTATACTTCTTCATAAAAACACTTATCTTATTATCTGTATGAAGTTATTGTAAGCTGCAGACTTTGATATCCTTTGTATTCATTTATATCAGGATAATACACTGCGGAAATTGTTTTATTTGAATTGACACATTGGATGAATTTTTCTGCATCTCCAAAATAAACTGCATTTATAAAGTGATCGTATCCATCTGAAAGCTGCATCTTTACAGCGTTTTTGCCCGAGCCGACAATTCTGGGATGCAATACATTCAGGCCTTTTTGGACGAATATAGGCTTTGTATTTCCTTTTCCGAAGGGCTTTAGCTTGTCGATATCATATATAAGCTCCTTTGTTATATAGTTTATTGGCATTTGCATATCTATATGAAGCTTCGGAATAAGATCTTCATCGGTCAGAGAGCAGTTTTTATTTATTATTGACCTGAATTTATCTATATTTTCTTTTTTTAATGAGAGTCCGGCAGCCATAGGATGGCCGCCGAATTTGGTAAATAGCTCCTTGCATTTGGTCATTTCTTCAAACATAGAAAATTCTTCTATAGAACGTCCGGAGCCTTTTGCCAGGCCTTCGGAATCGGTAATGACAAAGGAAGGCTTGTTGTATCTTTCTTTTATTCTTCCGGCAATAATTCCGGCAAGGCTTTCATGACATTTGGGAAGATAGACAACAATGACTTTATCATTTAAAAGATTAGAGGATTCTATTTGATTGATTGCTTCAGCAGTAAATTGTTCAGTCAGGCTTTTTCTGCTTATGTTCAGACTTATAAGCTCTGAAGCAATAGAGAGAGCCTTGGAGTCGGAATCACAATTCAAGAGTGAAAGTGCCTTTTGAGCCGTTTCAAGTCTGCCGCTTGCATTTAGACATGGTCCGATAATAAAGCCTATATGGTATGTGTTTAAATTGTTTATATTAAGCTTGTTAAGAGATATGAGCGCATTTAATCCATAATTTGAGCAGTGTTTAATTGCATTGAGACCTTCCTTGACTATGATTCTGTTTTCATCCCTTAAATCACATACATCACCTATTGTAGCTATTGATACAAATTCTATAAAAGAATTTGCCTCATCAATAGAAATTCCTTCTCTTGTATAAAGACAAGAAATAAGCTTCCATGCAATAGCTGCACCGCATAGCTCCTTAAAGGGATATGAACAGCTGCGCTGCTTTGGATCGACGACTGCATCTGCAGGTGGTATTATTTGTTCATTTGTTTCTGTATTGTAGGGGACTTCATGATGATCCGTGACAATTACAGTCAGACCTAAGCTTTTGGCAAGCGCTACCTGATTGTATGCTGCTATGCCATTATCGCATGTTATAATAGTGTCCTTACCATCGTCAAAGGCTTCTTTAACAAGATTTTCATTTAAACCGTAACCATCACGAATTCGTTCAGGAATTCTTTCGTCAACATCGGCCCCCAGACGTGACAGACCCTTAAGAAGTATATATGTTGACATTATGCCATCTATGTCATAATCACCGATAATACGAATTGTTTTATTTGATTTTATTTTATTTAAAAGAATTTCGGATGCACGTTCTATATCCTTCATCAGCGAGGCAGGGTATAGATCCGACAATCCTCCATTCAGATATTTGTTTATATCTGAGATATCGATGTAATTCCTGTTTCTTATAAGACGGGCTGTTACGGGAGATATATTAAATTGCTTTGCTATTTTATTGAAATCAGCTTTTTTCATGCTGACAAGCCATTGTTCCATAATTATTCTCTTTTCTGGTATCATTAAAGTTAAATTGAAGGGGTTTACTTTGAATTTAATATATTATCATAAATTCCGAATTATTAGGATAGTATATTCAAAAGATATTTTAATAAATGACCGAATAAGAATGCTTCTGACAGTTTATAATAAAAATATGACTTTTCGGTTAAAAGATTTGTATTATTTTACAATATGCAATTTGTATATTAAAATAATGATAGGCATATAAAAATGATATATCAAAATAAAACCATATCGATTTCAAAAGGTGGACAAATGAAAATTTCAGCTATATAATATTATAGCTGTGAAAAAATGAGTTATACATAAAAAGTATATCAAGGAGGAAAAGTTAATGGCTAGAAAAATGAAAACCATGGATGGTAACCATGCAGCGGCTCATGCTTCTTATGCATTTACCGATGTGGCGGCTATTTATCCTATAACACCATCTTCACCGATGGCCGAAGCGACTGATGAGTGGGCAACTCAGGGACGCAAGAATATGTTTGGCCGTGAGGTGCAGATAACAGAAATGCAGTCTGAGGCAGGTGCTGCAGGTGCTGTTCACGGATCACTTGTTGCAGGTGCTCTTACAACAACATATACTGCTTCACAGGGACTTCTTCTTATGATCCCTAACCTTTACAAGGTTGCCGGCGAGCATCTTCCGGGTGTATTCCACGTTTCAGCACGTGCGATTGCATCTCATGCTTTGAACATTTTCGGCGATCATTCAGATGTTTACGCTTGTCGTCAGACAGGCTGTGCAATGCTTTGCGAATCTTCAGTACAGGAAGTTATGGACCTTACACCGGTTGCACACTGTGCAGCACTTGAGGGAAAGATTCCGTTTATCAACTTCTTTGACGGATTCCGTACATCACATGAGATCCAGAAAATCGAAACATGGGATTATGAAGACCTTAAGGATATTGCTCCTATAGATGCCATTAATGAATTCCGTAAAAATGCACTGAATCCAAATCATGCTTGTCAGATGGGATCAGCTCAGAATCCAGATATTTTCTTCCAAACAAGAGAGACAATCAATAAGTCTTATGATGAGCTTCCTGCAATTGTTGAAAAATACATGGACAAGATCAATGAAAAGATCGGTACAGATTATAAATTATTCAACTACTATGGAGCACCGGATGCAGAGCATGTTATTATTGCAATGGGTTCTGTATGCGATACTATCGAAGAGACAATCGACTATTTAAGAGAAGCTGGCAAGAAGGTTGGCGTTGTAAAGGTACGTCTCTATCGTCCATTTGTAGCTGAAAAGCTTATTGAGGCTATTCCGGATACAGTTAAGCAGATTTCAGTTCTTGATCGTACAAAAGAGCCGGGAGCTATTGGTGAGCCACTTTATCTTGATGTTGTTGCCGCACTTAAGTTCTCTAAGTTTGATCAGATCCCTGTATATACAGGACGCTATGGACTTGGATCAAATGATACTACACCGGCTCAGATCGTAGCTGTATATAATAATACTGAGAAAAAAGTATTTACAATCGGTATCAACGATGATGTTACACATCTTTCACTTGAGGAAGGTGCTCCTATCGTTACTACTCCTGAAGGAACTATTAACTGTAAGTTCTGGGGACTTGGAGCAGACGGTACTGTAGGTGCAAACAAGAACTCTATTAAGATCATTGGTGACAATACAGATATGTACGCACAGGCTTACTTTGATTATGATTCAAAGAAATCAGGTGGTATCACAATGTCTCACCTTCGTTTTGGTCATAAGCCGATCAAATCTACATATCTTATCCATAAAGCTAACTTTGTTGCATGCCATAATCCTTCATATGTTACAAAGTACAACATGGTTCAGGAACTTGTAGATGGCGGTACATTCCTTCTTAACTGTGCATGGGATATGGAAGGACTTGAGAAACATCTTCCTGGACAGGTTAAGAGATATATTGCAGAGCACAATATCCAGTTCTACACAATTGACGGTGTTAAGATTGGTATTGAAGTAGGTATGGGACCGACAAGAATTAATACTATTCTTCAGTCAGCTTTCTTCAAACTTGCAAATATCATTCCTCAGGAAAAGGCTATAGAGCTTATGAAGGCAGCTGCAAAGGCTACTTACGGACGTAAGGGTGATGATGTAGTACAGAAAAACTGGGCTGCTATCGATGCAGGTGCTGATAAGGCAGTTAAGGTTGAAGTTCCGGAAAGCTGGAAGAATGCAGAAGGAGACGGCCTTACACTTACACATACTACAAAGGGAAATAAGGCTCTTGTAGACTTTGTAAATAACATACAGAGCAAGATTAATGCCCAGGAAGGAAACTCACTTCCAGTATCGGCATTCATGCCTTATATGGATGGTTCAACACCTTCAGGCTCATCTGCATATGAGAAACGTGGAGTTGCAGTAAGCGTTCCGGTTTGGAATCCTGAAAATTGTATCCAGTGTAACCGTTGCTCATTTGTTTGTCCTCATGCTGTTATTCGTCCGGTTGCTCTTTCTCCAGAAGAAGCAGCAAATGCTCCAGAGGGAGTTCAGACAATACCTATGGTTCCGGCTGTTGGCGATTACAAATTTACAATGAGTGTTTCTGCACTTGATTGTACAGGATGCGGATCTTGTGTAAATGTATGTCCTGGAAAGAAGGGAAACAAAGCTATCGAAATGAAGCCGCTTGAGGATGGATTATTCCAGCAGGCTCAGTTTGATTATACAGTTGAACTTCCTGATAAGAAGGATGTTATTGAAAAATATAAAGAAACAAGCGTTAAGGGAAGTCAGTTCAAGAAGCCTCTTCTCGAGTTCTCAGGAGCTTGCGGCGGTTGCGGTGAAACACCTTATGCTAAGCTTATTACTCAGCTCTTCGGAGACCGTATGTATATTGCAAATGCAACAGGATGTTCATCAATTTGGGGTAACTCTTCACCTTCAACTCCATATACAACTACAGCAGAAGGCAAAGGACCGGCTTGGAACAATTCATTGTTTGAGGATGCTGCAGAGTTTGGTTATGGTATGCTTCTTGCACAGAATGCACTTCGTGATGCAATCAAAGAGAAGGTAGATAACATTCTTGCTTCAGATGCTGCTCCGGCAGAGGTTAAGGAAGCTGCTAAGGAATGGGAAGATTCCTTCGGTGTTGGTATTGCAAATGGTGTTGCATCCGACAAGCTTGTTGCTGCAATTGAGAATCTTGATACAAAATGCGATGACTGCCAGTATATCCTGGATAATAAAGATTTCCTTTCAAAGAAATCACAGTGGGTATTCGGTGGTGACGGATGGGGATACGATATCGGCTTTGGCGGTGTTGACCACATCCTTGCAAGTGGAAAAGATATCAATGTAATGGTATTTGATACAGAGGTTTATTCAAATACAGGCGGACAGTCTTCTAAATCTACTCCTACAGGTGCTATAGCACAGTTTGCTGCAGGCGGTAAGGAAGTTAAGAAGAAAGATCTTGCTTCTATAGCTATGAGCTATGGATATGTATATGTTGCTCAGATTGCTATGGGTGCTGATTACAACCAGACTGTTAAGGCTCTCGCAGAGGCAGAGGCTTATCCGGGACCATCACTTGTAATTGCTTATGCTCCATGTATTAACCATGGTATCAAGAAGGGTATGGCTAAGGCACAGACAGAGGAAGAGCTTGCAGTTAAGTCAGGATATTGGCATTGCTTCAGATATAATCCTGCACTTAAGGCTGAAGGAAAGGCAGCATTTGCTCTTGATTCAAAAGCTCCTACACAGTCTTATGCAGAATTCCTTGACGGAGAGGTTCGTTATAACTCACTTAAGCGTGCTAATCCTGAGAAGGCAGCTAGACTCTTTGCTAAGTCCGAGGCAGAAGCTAAGGCAAGATATGAATATCTCAACAAACTCATCACACTTTATGGTGCAGAAGAGTAATAAGGATATAGATATTTTAAGTGGGCGGCAATTTACCGCCCACTTTTCTTTTTATTTAATTAAGAAGCTTTAATTTTTAGATAAAAATGTTAAAATAGGCTCTATTAAAAATAAGGGGAATTTAGGGGAATATATAGCGATGAACAAGTATATAGCTGTTCATGTTAGGTTAATATTTAAGATGCTGCTGCTAATTGTTATTACAGCAGCTATATTTGCTGCATCATATAGCATATGCTATGCCGATGGTACGCTGTTATCAGATTTTTCATCTGAATTGTTGTTTCAGCAGGATTTTCATGCTGTAAATGGTATTGTTCAGGCTGTATGTGCAGATGAGAATTACATATATACAATTGAAAATGTAGCTGATGATGCATCAAGGGGAGATGTTATATCCGCATATTACAAGAATACAACAGATGAAAATGGTAATCCTGTACAGCAGTATTCACTTGCTAAATCAGATGACACACAGCATCTTGAGCATGGTAACGGCCTTGCATATAATCCGAATACCAGGCAATTGCTTGTAGCACCATATACAAGTGTAGATACAGAAAACAGAGGCTGTCTGATTACAATAGATCCTGATTCGTTGAAAATCACAGGAAGAATAAAGATTTCTGATTCATATAATATACTTTCGGTGTCATATGACAGGAGCAATGATATATATTATATACAAACGAATGATGAGGGACAATATGACATATTAAAGCTGGATTCTGATTTTAATATTATAGAGGAGTTAGGAGCAGAGGATCCTACACCGGGATATAATTTTCAGGCCTTTTGCATATCGGGAGATTATCTTTTACAGTCGCCGCTCACACTTTTTCTTTCAAATACAAATTACGTGATGGCTTATTCGATAAACGGAAGAGATGTTGAGGATTGTGTTGCTGTTGATTTTGGATTATCAGGGTATGCTAAGGTTGAGCCTGAGCAAATAGCAAGGCTTGATGATACAAGCTTTATATTAGCAATGAACGGAACAAGAGATGACGGAACCGGTACCGCTTTTTTTTATAAAATCACATTTCTGAATTTACCGATAAATGATTCGTTGTTTGCAAATAGTGCCAAGCTGCAGGATACAGACGAAGCGCAGCAAAATGCGGAATTAAACGAAACAGCAGAGGACACACAGGAAGTTACACAAAATACCTATGAAGAAGTGAAGATAACACATCTTCAGGATCTTGTAGTCGGAAGAAATTCAAGAACGATAGATAAAAACAATAATATGCCTGTTTTGTCATATATAATTCCGGTGATTACTGCGGCTGCTTTTGCGTGGTATATAAATATTGTAAGGATAAAAAGAAAGCGCAAAAGAAAAATTGCAAACAGCAGGCGTCTACGTAAGGAATCCAGAATGAAGGCTGAAAGAGTTCTTAGAGATGTTATTGATGATCAGGAAGATGATTTTTAAGAAAAACGTTT
This sequence comes from Faecalibacterium sp. CAG:74, assembly GCA_963595425.1. Taxonomy (GTDB): domain Bacteria; phylum Bacillota; class Clostridia; order Lachnospirales; family Lachnospiraceae; genus Alectryocaccobium. The sequence continues at coordinate 29,022 of CAVBHN010000027.1, forward strand.
GAAAGTAAAACTTTCAATTTACCTGGATGGCGCTTGGGGCGTCGGAAAAGAGGAAGGTTTGAGTAAAGCTGTTGTTGAGATTGTAAACCTCGAAAAAAAATATGGAAGGTTTAAAGCCCTCAATGGACTTAATTTGCAGGTGAATGAAGGAGAGGTGTTTGGGCTCTTAGGGCCGAACGGTTCAGGAAAGTCAACTGCTATGAATTGCATGCTTTCTTTGCTGTCGTTCGATAGAGGAGAGGTAAAGATTTTTGGAGAAAAAATGTCTCCTGAAAGATATGATATTAAAAAAAACATTGGTGTTGTACCGCAGGATGTAGCTGTATTTAATGATTTTACTGTAAAAGAAAATATTGATTATTTTTGCGGATTATATATTAAGGAAAAGTCAAAAAGAAAAGAAATGGTCGATGAAGCAATCGAATTTGCCGGACTTCAGGATTTTATAAAGTTTAAGCCCAAGAAACTTTCCGGAGGACTGCTAAGACGTCTTAATATTGCTTGTGGAATTGCTCATAAGCCTAAGCTTGTGATAATGGATGAACCAACGGTTGCTGTGGATCCTCAAAGCAGAAATAACATTCTTGACGGAATAAAAAAGTTAAATAAAGACGGTTCTACTATTATTTATACAACTCACTATATGGAAGAGGTTGAAGAGATTTGCACAAGAGTCGTTATAATAGATCACGGGAGTGTTTTAGCTGAGGGGACAACAGAGGATTTGAAGCAGCAGGCATCTCTTGATCATGTTCTTTCGCATCTGCCCACACTTAACGAGGCCTTTCTTGAATTAACAGGACGAGAACTAAGGGATTAGGGGTAATTTATGATTAGAACGACATGGTACAACATCCTTTTGACATTTAGAGAACGTACACTAATATTTTGGACTCTTGCTTTTCCTATAATACTTGGTTTCTTATTTAAATTCGCATTGGGAGGAATAGACGATTCATATACCTTTGAGGCTATTCCTGTTGCCGTAGTTGAAATCGAAAAATCAGATTCGGATTTTAATTTTACAGATGTATTAGATGAAGTTAAGGGAGATTTAATTATTCCAAGATACATTGATGATAAGGCAGAGGCAGAAAAATTGCTTTCCGATGGATCGATTGATGGAATTTATATTGCAGACGGAGATGATATTTCTCTTATTGTCTCAGAAAATAATTTGCAAGGCTCCATTTTAAATATGCTTTTGGATACATATAGGCAGCAAAGAAATATTATTTCTCAGATTACAGATGAAAAAAAAGAAAAACTTGAATCAGATATTCAGAATTCAGTGGAAAAAGGACTTTATGCGGATGTTGATAAACTAAAGGAGAATTTTGAAAACAGCATAAATGAGCTTATTGACAGCAGTAATTTAAATGACAGAGCATATGTAAAAAATGTTTCCATTGGAGGAAGAGATGTTAATTCGGTAACACCATACTTTTATGCTCTTATGGCTATGGCATGCCTTTATGCATGCTTTCTGGGAGAGGCTGTAGCGAAACGCATTCAGGCGAATATTTCTCCGATTGGAATGAGAGTTTCATTATCTCCTGTTCACAGGCTAAAGCTTATTTTATCCAATGGAATAAGTGCATATGTAGTTTCTTTATTTAATATTTCTATAATTCTCGCAGTATTTGCCTGTATATTTAAATCAATAGATATTTCTTATCATCATTTTTATGCAATTTTGATTTGTATTATGGGTTGTTTGATTGGGGTTTCATTTGGAATATTCATACATAGTATCGGAAAATGGAGCGCGGCTATAAAGGGTGCAATTTTACTTGGAGCCTCTATGACATGTTCGTTTTTGGCTGGGCTTATGGTAAGCAATATGAAGGATATTATAGAAAAGAATATTCCGATTTTAAATAGGATTAATCCGGCTGCTTTAATAGCAGATTCCTTTTATTGTATTTGTGTATATGAGGATATAGACAAAATATGGATGAATATTTTTAATGAATAATCCGGGCTGAAATCCATCGCCTGTCCGGCATATGGAAATCAACAT
>CAVBHN010000028.1:0-30372 GCA_963595425.1 Faecalibacterium sp. CAG:74
GATGCACAAAAAAACGAGCAACAAAACTGGATTTACGCTAGTCTGCTACTCGTTTTAAAAGTATTATATTTTTTTTTGGGGGAAAAGTCAAAAAAATTTTTCTTGCATTTTTTCTCATATAGACAGCTAAGGTTTTGTCAGCTCTTACCTGACAGCAATGCTTGGTTGTAAGTTCACTTGAAAATAAAGCATTAAAAGCTTATTATATATGCTGAAAATAAAAAGAGGATTGCGGGAGCGCAGTGCGCGCAGCAATCCGGTATCAGCTGGGGTCAAAAGACTTTTTGACTTTAATTTCAAAAGATATATTTAAGGTGATTCTATGAGTTCAAGAAGAAAAAAGAAAAAGGGCAATATAATTGTTGTCTTGACGGTTATATGCCTGGTGATAATTGTTGCAATAATAGGAATACTTGTGTCTGTGAAGAAGAACAGCAGCTCAGAAAGTACAGGCTCTGGCAGCAGTACGGCAAGCGAGGCATCAAGTATTGCAAAGAGCGATACAAGTGCCTATTCCCAGGCAGCACAGCCTACACTTACAGCAGAGCCTGTACCTAATGTGAGTTGCGATATATCATCTGATGCCGTCATAAGTAACTATGCATATATGATAAGAGTATCCGACGGGCAGGTTATGTTCGAAAAAAATGCAGACAGCACGATGTATCCTGCATCGATGACTAAGGTTATGACTGCTTTGATAGCAATAGAAAATCTGCCTGACATGGATGAACAGATTACTATTACTTCAGATATGGTATATCCGTTTTATGAACAGGAAGCCTCTATGGCTGGCTTTTGTGAGGGCGAAACAGTTACCATAAGGGATCTGCTGTATGGTATTTTGCTTCCTTCGGGTGCGGATGCTTGTGCTGCAATATCGACAAGAGTTGCAGGCTCAGAAGAGGCCTTTGTTAATCTGATGAATCAGAAGGCTGCTGAGCTGGGGCTTACAGGAACACATTTTTCAAATTGTACAGGTCTGCATTCAGAAGATCATTATATGACCTGTAAGGATATGTCAAAGCTGTTTGAGACTGCTATTCAAAATCCAACATTTAAGGAAATCATCACTGCACATGACTATACCTGTCCGGCAGATGATTATTATCCTGAGGGACTATACTTTAGCAGCACTATGTTTAAAAGCCTGGCAAGCGAAACACTTGATAATGGAGCGGTTATAATGGGAGGTAAAACGGGCACGACAGATGAGGCAGGCTATTGCCTTACAAGCTTTGCACAGTACAATGATGAAATTTATATTTTAGTTACAAGCGGTGCTATGATGGATGACACCGGAGAGCATTATAATATTGCTGATGCATGCGCAATTTACGGGGCATTGAGGCAATGAATTATACATATATATTAAGGTGCTCGGACGGAACCTATTATACGGGCTGGACAAATGATCTTGAAAAGAGATTAGCAGCACATAACAGCAAAAAGGGTGCAAAATATACTAAAGCAAGGCTTCCGGTAGAGCTTGTTTATTATGAGAAATTCGAAGACAAGTCAGATGCACAAAAAAGAGAATATGCAATAAAAAAATTAACAAGAGCTCAAAAAGAAATGCTTATCAGTAGCTGCCCTGATTAAAGGACAGCATCTGATAAGCATAATTTTTCCAAATCATCATAGGTTTCTATAGAATTTATTTTTCCGCGAAGTCTTGCGGCATTTCGAAAGCCTTTAAGGTACCAGGCAGCATGGCTTCGCATCTGCCGAATTCCCATATATTCGCCATTTGCCTTTGACAGAGCCTTGGCATGCTTTAAAAGCGTTGTAATTATCTCCTCTGTAGTCGGCTTGGAAATAACCCTTCCGGTCTTTAGATATTCTGTGATTTCCTCAAATACCCAGGGATTTCCCATTGCGGCACGTCCGATCATAAGTCCGTCACAGCCTGTTTCATCAAGCATACGCAGGGCACTTTTTCCGTCTGTAATATCACCGTTTCCAAAGACAGGAATTTTTACAGCGGCCTTGACTTTTTTTATTATATTTAAATCAGCCATACCTGAGTAATATTGCTCACGGGTTCGGCCATGTACCGTAATGGCACTTATGCCGCAGTCTTCGGCAAGCTTTGCCACATCTACGGCGTTTAGATTTGATGAATTGAAGCCGGCACGTATTTTAACGGTTACGGGCTTGCCTGCGGATGAAACAAGAGCTTCTAATGCAGCCCTGGCAGAGGACAGGTCCTTCATCAGAGCTGAACCCTCGCCGTTTTTTACTACTTTAGGAACGGGACAGCCCATATTAAAATCCACAATATCAAATGAAGCATCCTTAAGCATATGACAGGCTTCGGAAATGCTTTCAGGATCACTTCCGAATAGCTGCATTGCAGAAGGGTGCTCATTTTCATCTGTCCTTATCAGGGCAGCTGTATTTTTATTTTTGTAAACGACAGCCTTTGCACTTACCATTTCGGTACATACAAGGCCGGCACCGTGTTCTCTGCAGATGCTTCGGAAAACATGATCCGTTACACCTGCAAGAGGAGCGAGTGCTACAGGAACGTCAATGTCAACGTTGCCTATTTTTATAGGTTCAAGCATTTGGAATATCCTTTAAAAGTTCTTCGGGAAGATCTCCCTCAATAAATATTCTGTAATATAGTTCAAGAGATTTAAATAGCTCCTGCTTATCGTTCATGAGCTGCTTTATTTTCAGCTCAGCACCGATTTCATCATACATAAAATCATTTTCTGAGGAGCTTGTTTTCAAAAGCAGATTTCCGTTGTCATCAAATTCTACAGTAAGTATACCGCTTATTTCGGCGGTATAAAGTACACACATGATCTGGAGCTCATCCTTGATCTGTGATGGAAGACTCTGAAAATCAGGGTTGAGATAATATTTTTGCTCATATGCGTTTGCACCGCAAAGAACCATATTTGACCTCCTATACAGCACCAAGAGTAGCAGCCATTACGGCTTTTATTGTATGCATACGGTTCTCGGCCTCGTCAAAAACCTTGGACTGCTTTGACTTGAAGACCTCATCGGAAACCTCCATTTCGGTAATTCCGAATTTTTCGGAAATCTTTTTGCCGATTCCGGTGCAGGTATCATGAAATGAAGGCAGGCAGTGAAGGAATATGGCATTTGAGTTGGCAAGCTCCATTATCTCGGTGGTAACCTTGTAGTGAGAAAGATCCTTGATACGCTGTTCCCAAACCTCGTCAGGCTCACCCATTGAAACCCAAACATCTGTATAGATGATGTCTGCATTTTTAACTGCGGGAACTATCTGCTCTGTAAGGGTTATTGAACCCTTGCTTTCCTCGCAATACTCCTCACATTGCTCAACCAGTGCAGGATCAGGGAAATATTCCTTGGGAGCACAGGCGGTGAAATGAAGACCAAGCTTTGAGCATACAACCATCAGGGAGTTACCGGTATTGTATCTTGCATCACCCATATAAACCAGCTTAAGACCCTCAAGCTTATTGAAGTTTTCCTGGACGGTAAGCATATCCGCAAGCATCTGAGTCGGATGATATTCATTTGTAAGGCCGTTCCATACCGGAACAGTAGAATATTTGGCAAGCTCCTCAACTATTTCCTGGCCAAATCCGCGGTATTCGATACCGTCAAACATGCGGCACAGAACCTGAGCTGTATCTGCAATGCTTTCTTTCTTGCCAATCTGAGATGCATCGGGATCAAGGTATGTGCTGCCCATACCTAAGTCATGGGCAGCTACCTCAAAGGCGCATCTTGTACGTGTACTTGTTTTTTCAAATATAAGAGCAACATTTTTTCCGCGAAGATTATCCGTCAATATGCCCTTTTTCTTTTTTTTCTTATAGTCGGCTGCAAGAGATATAAGATATAAGATCTCTTCCTTTGTAAAATCCTTTAGAGTTAAGAAATCGCGTCCCTTTAAATTCATTTTATTCTCTCTTTTCGATATTGTGATGTAATAGTAATGTAAATTTACAGATCATAAAGTGATGCGTCGGTAGGTCTCTTTGCATCAAATACGGATGCTGCGTCAATCAGATCGCTGACCTTATCGTTTCCGCCGTAAACAGCTTCCCACAATCTGTAGCCGTCCAGGTTTCTTCGACCCATTCGAAGATATTCATCCTCTATCTGAACAAAATACTGGGATGAGTCTACGTTACAGTAGATATTGAAGCCCTGGCTCTTAAGATACTGGAATTTGTCTGTTGAAGCATAATCCTCGTTCCAGGCAGCCAGATCCTGACCGTGAGCAAATATAATGATATCAGTATCGCCTATAAGAGGCTTAACATAATCGAGCCATTTCTGAGTATCGGTCTGGAGAGATTCAAGACTTGCATCTCCTATACGGATATGTCCCCAGGTGTGGCTTGCAAAGGTCCAGCCATCAGCCTTGATACAGTCTGCAACCTGTTTAGCCTGTGCACATTCTGCATTCCAGTCAAAGTTCGGATTGGCATCAAGCCATGCTTCCTGGTCGGCTGTAAGCTCAACTCTGTCTCTGTAGCAGTAATCTGTACGATATCCCAAAATTCCGTTATAGCCTGTAAGTGCAATGGTGCCCTTGGCATTTTTGTATGAAAAATCAGGATGCTGTTCTATAAAATCGTCAAGAAGCGGAACACAGTCATATGATCCAACATGTCCTTCACCGTTGGCATCTACATATTCACAGGTAGGAGTACCATCGTCTCCAACGATCATCCTTGTTGCACAGCCTCTTCCGTCGTAGCTGTGATAATAGGAAAGATCATCAAGTGAGAGTACAAAAGGAGTCTTGCCTTCAGGAAGGTATATGTCCTTTGCTGTAATATGTACAGTTCCGTTTTCATCAGTTGTTTTGTCGATAAGATCGTTTATACTTACGAGTACATAGCCTCTGTCATACATCTGCTGCATTATAGCATTGAATTCGTCAACAGTTGTCATCCATTCGCAGAAGCCTATGGTTCCATTGTCCCAAGAGGAATCACCTGTAAGTGAAAAGCCTCTGTCAGGATCTACCACAAGACTGTGGAAGAATATATGTGTTACGGCATAAGGGGAGGTGGCAACAAGATTGCTCTTTTGTGCTTCGTATTCTGCAAGAAGAGCAATAACATCGGCATCCTCACTGTAGTTGTCAACAGTTGAAAGAAGGCTTATGGCACCGTCATAGTCATATTGAACGGCAAGAGCCTTTGCCTGGTTGATAATATCATCACGGCTTCCGGCTGCAGGTGTTGATGAGGTAGCTGTTGATGCAGCTGACGATTGTTGGGTACTGCTGCTTGATGTCTGAGTGCTTGATGCTGAGCTTGACGCAGATGATGCTGCTGAGCTTTGATCCGAGCTCTTACCCATCTGTGTTACAAACCTAATTGCAAAAATAAGTGCAACAATAAGTGCGACAAAGATTATACATTTAATAATAAGTCCTCTTTGTCTTTTGCGCTTTCGCTGCTGTCTTCTGCGTTCATTATCCATTTTTTTGTTACCTTTCTGGAATAAATTATTATTGATTATAATTAATATTTATCGGCTGCGCTTTTCGTGCACACTATACATCAGTATAGCGGATGCAACAGCAGCATTTAAGGATTCAAGCTTCCCTTCCATTGGTATGCGAATAAGAGTGTCGCATCGCTTGGAAAGAAAATCGCTGAGTCCGTTGCCTTCATTTCCGATGAAAAAAGCTGTGCCCTTTGTATAATCGGGTTCGCTGTAGCTTACAGTCCCGTTTAAATGAGCACCGTAGGTGTGTATATTGTTTGCGGCAAGAAATTCCGCAGCAGCTGACATATCATCCTCGATCACAAATGGGACTCTGAATATTGAGCCCATTGTGGAACGGATCGTCTTGGGCTGAAAGATATCTGCACAGCCCCTTGAGAGGATAATGCCGCTTACTCCGGCACCCTCGGCAGTTCTTATTATGGTTCCGACATTTCCGGGATCCTGTACATCCTCTAAAAGAAGTATAAACGGAGTACCAGAGGAACCAAGTATAGCTTCGCGATTATATACAGGCTGCTTTAAAACACACAAAATACCCTGTGGCGTTTTTGTGTCGCATATTCGAGAAAAAAGCGAATCCTCAATAACCTCATATGAAAGGCCGTCTATCAGGCTTTTGTTTTCATTTGAGAAGGCTTCGGAAACATAAACCTTTTCGATAAGCTGTCTTGGTGTTTCTTTAAATATCTTGACACCCTCGGTAACAAACAGACCGGTCTTTATACGCTCCTTGCGATATTTATTTAGTGCCTGTATGGCTTTTATTTGCTGATTGTGGGCACTGTTGATCATGGCTTCTTCTTTCTAAATAACTAAATAAACGTTTATGGCTGCTTATGCAGTCATTATCAAGTATAAAAGCCAGCTGTGACGTGCATATGCACCTTCACAGCTGCCCTTAGAAATATTTGATATATAACAATTAAGTATCAATTCGCAGAATCGCTGCAAATACAGCTTTGATTTTAAAAATAATGATCCTGCGCTATGTATAATTGCTGTAATTTTATTTTGTATAGTTGTAAGACAGAGACTTAGCTATTCTGTATTCATTTTCAGGAAGTCCCTTTTCACAGCTTAGGCCTTCGTCTATATCTACATCATCAAAGATACCGTTTTTAAATACAACGATACGGTTTGTTTTGCCGTCTCTTAAAAGATCAACGGCATTTGCACCCATAACAGAAGCATACATACGATCACGGCATGTAGGGCTTCCGCCACGCTGCATGTATCCGAGAATTGTGGCTCTTGTCTCAATTCCAGTTGCAGCCTCTATTCTTTTTGCCATGGCAGCGGAGTGGCCGATGCCCTCGGCATTTATAATGATGTGATGAGTCTTTCCGTTTTTACGGTTGATGATAATGTTGTTGATGATTTTTTCTTCATCGTAATCGTAATTTTCGGGAAGAAGAATATCCTCGGCACCGCTTGAGATTCCGCACCAGAGTGCTATATATCCGGCATTTCGTCCCATTACCTCAATTATACTGACACGCTCATGCGAAGCAGAGGTATCACGAACCTTATCGATTGCATCCAAGGCAGTATTGACTGCTGTATCAAAGCCGATTGTATAGTCAGTGCATGCGATATCAAGATCGATCGTTCCCGGAACGCCGATTACGGAAAGACCGTGGTGAGAAAGCTTTCGTGCTCCTGCAAAGGAACCGTCTCCGCCTATAACGATCAGTCCTTCGATTCCGTGCTTTTTACATGTTTCAACAGCTGCTAAAATGCCCTTTTCCGTACGCATTTCAGGGCAGCGAGCCGTATGGAGAATTGTACCGCCCTTTTGGATGATGTCTGATACAGATCTTGCGGTCATATCTATTACCTTACCCTCGATAAGACCGGTATAGCCTTCAAGCACACCCTTAATCTGTATTCCCTGGCAGAGTGCATGTCTTACTGCAGCTCTTATTGCGGCATTCATGCCGGGCGCATCGCCTCCACTTGTAAGAATTCCTATTGTTTTTACTGCGCTTTCCATAATTTACCCTCTTTTAGAATGTTGTAGTAGTTAAAAACCAATATACACAGCTTATTTTAATACATAATAATTGGTTTGTGAACATTTTTATTAAGTTAATAATGAAAATCATGACAGGAATGCTAAGGTACAGAAAAACAGGCCAGCGATATATAAAACAGTATAAAAAAAAGACTGCCTATCATTATCTGAATAAATAGACAGTCATTTGTTTGATCGGGATATTATTTGTTTTTCATGCTCATTTCTTCAAGAAGCTTTGTCTTCATATCATATAGCTTCTGTGAAAGATCTACATATACCTCCTGAGGATTGACAAATCGCTTTGATTCCTCCCAAAGAGTATTTTTCTCATTCATGCAGATTTTCTGGATTTCCATAACAGAAGGAGATGTATAGCAGCAAACACCCTTTTTAAATACCGGAACCAAAAGCTCTCTGAGTGTATAGGTTCCGCCGTTTATCCTTGTTCTCTTCCATGTGGCATTCGGACTGAAGATCACAAGATCCTCATCGGTATTGAATGTTTCACCGACGAGGCAGATAAGGTCGGCTCTGATTTTTCCGGTTTGCTTATCATATATACGGTAAATGGTCTTATTGCCGGGATTTGTTACCTTGCTTACATTTTCCGAAAGCTTGATCTTTGGAGTGAACTCCTCCTCGTCTTTATTTCGGATGGCTGCCATCTTGTATACACCGCCGAATGCAGGACAATCCTTAGATGTAATAAGATTTGTTCCTACACCCCATGAGTTGATCTTGGCACCCTGAAGCTTAAGGCTTTCGATAAGGTATTCGTCAAGGTCACTTGATGCAGAAATTACTGCATCACCGAAGCCTTCAGCTGCAAGCATTTCATAGGCCTTTTTTGAAAGATAAGCCAGATCGCCGGAGTCAATGCGTATACCATAGCCCTTCATTTCCTTTCCGGCTGCCTTCATTTCCTTGAATACTCTTATAGCATTCGGAACACCGGATTTGAGTACATCATAGGTATCTACCAAAAGTATGCATGCGCCAGGATAAAGCTCGGAATATGTTTTGAAGGCTGTATACTCGTCCTTGAAGCTCATTATCCAGCTGTGAGCGTGTGTTCCCTTAACAGGAACATCGAACATTTCGCCGCAAAGCACATTTGAGGTTCCGATGCAGCCTCCTATAACAGCAGCTCTTGCTCCGTATATTCCGGCATCCGGACCCTGAGCACGTCTTAAGCCGAATTCCATTATACCGTCACCCTTTGCAGCATAGCAGACTCTTGAAGCCTTAGTTGCAATGAGCGACTGGAAGTTAAGCATATTTAATATAGCGGTTTCTATAAGCTGTGCTTCCATTACCGGTGCGACTACCTTTATAAGCGGCTCTCTTGGGAAAATGACTGTACCCTCAGGTATGGCATACAGATCACCTGTAAAGTGAAAGCCTCTTAAATATTCCAAAAATTCCTCATCGAAAAGCTTGGTTTTTCTAAGATAGTCAATATCCTCGGTTGTGAAGTGAAGATTATTTATATATTCAATTATTTGATCAAGGCCTGCCGCAACAGCATAGCCGCCTCCGCACGGGTTGTCTCTGTAGAATGCATCGAATACTACGATCTGATCCGTAGGATTTTTGAAATATCCCTGCATCATAGTAAGCTCATAAAGATCCGTGAGAAGAGTTAGGTTATTTGCTCTCATTTTCGTTCTCCAATTCTTTGTTTATGGAACTCTCGTTGAAAAGCTATTATATCACCTTTTTTTACATGAAAACTATAAACTTCTTGCTTTTTTTACATAATATTACAGGATATTAAGGAAAAAAGGTCTTTTGAATCCAATAAATAGCGGCTTGCCCAGCGAAATGTATTCACGCAGGCAAGCCGGCATTTAAGGCGCAGACCTTTTGAAATTGATATTATTTATCGTCACATATATTTTGCGGAATATGATGAGTCTGTAATTTCTGTAACCTCAGAGGTGATTCCATAGCCTGTATTTGGGTGTTTGCTTGAGTAGCTGCAGTCTATCAGGAATGAAACAGTCAATACAATGGCTATGATCATACCTGCTCTTTGAGAAAGCTTTCTGAGATAATGGTCAAACAGCGGAGCCAGCAGATATACAATAACCATACCCATGATTCCGAATACCAAAAGACCCTCAGCACATATTCTTCCATGCAGGTTCAAGAAGTAGCCTGTATAATCCCACCATTTCTGTCCATGGTTTGCAGCCTCCATTGCATAGGCACTGAGATATTCTACAAAGCCGCAAAGCAGGATTGCCAGAAGAAATTCAGCAATAGGATATTTTCTGAATTTGTTCAGGATAACAAGAATCAGGACACCGCCGCTTCCGTAGATAGGAAGCCAAGGGCCTCTTAAAAAGCCTCTGTTTACAAATATTCCGCTTTGAACATAGCCAAGTGAAACCTCCCACAGCCAGCCTACGAAGCAAAAGATAAAGAATAACAGCAGCAGGTTCCAGAGACTGTAAAACTTGGCATAGTTCAGATTCTTAACCCATTGACGGGTATTTTCACGAATTGCCGGAGACAGTCGTATCGGGTAGGTTTCTCCCTTTGCGGATGCAAGATAGCGAGCCTGCTTTATTTCCTGAGTTTTCTGCGCCTCGGCAGCCTTGACCTTCGGAGTGATCCAGAATACGATTCCGAAAATATTGGCTATAAATCCTACGAAGCCTGTAAGGGCAGCAGAATGCTCCCTGCGGTTTTCATAATCATCGAGCTCTTTTTTATATGCATCTTTTCTGACGGATTCGTCGGCAAGCTCATACAGATAGGTATCATTAAGCTTTTCGCTGCCCGGAATCATTTCTTTAAGAGCAAGGCGTCGGCATTCGACATAAAATTCGGCAGCGGTTGTTGATTTATATGGATGATAATAAAATATACCGATTATGCCGAAGGTTACAATACTAAGGAGTGCCCAGCCTATAAACGAAAGCTCCATAAGAAAGCATTTCCATTTGTGACCGTTCATCATTTTTCTGGATAGGTTTATTGCCTCAAGCGGAGTGACGCTTGGGTTTTCTGCCTGAATATATGGCACAAGATAATATGAATATCTTTTAATAAAATATCCAACTACAGTAAGGCTCCAAAGAAAGAGAAAAATATTTTCTACCAAAAGAACCATGGCAGAGCGAAACCATCTTTTTAATGAAAAAAGAAAGAAGAATCTTTGATAAGGAACCTTTTTGTAGGTTCTGCCTTCAAGAACAATTCGTCTTGTAATAACCAGAAAATTTTGCTTTACGAATATCCATATTGAAAAATTCAATAAAAGTGACAGGAAAATAAGCCATAGCACAGGACTTAAGCCATGACCGAAAATAGACATCAGACCTGCGAGCATAGTCGACAGGAGCGAGCCGCTTGAAAGTGTATTTACAAGCTTTGCCAAAACACCGCGTGTTCTTCCGAAAGGACCGGTATAATCAGAACTGAAGCCGGCAGAGTTTTTATCGGTGGATTCAGAAGGCTTCAAATAGGATTCGATAATATCGGCAATTCCGTAGCTCTGAGCAGGAGTTATTGCAAGAGAATCAGTAGCATTTTCCTCATGGATGTTATCTGTTGAGTATATATTGTCCAGATCATATGTTCCTGTTGCAAGCTGGTAAACAAGCGAGGCATCATATTTGATGCTCTCTATAGAAGAAACATATTCAAGACCTAAAAAGCCGACAAGCAGGCAGCAGACTATGATCATAAAATAATGCCGTGTAAGCGTTTTTCTTGCCCCGGCCTTCATTTCCTTTATCGTTATCATTGAAAAATCTCCTTATTTTTGAAAATGGACTTTTATATTGCAGATCTCGGAATCTGTCCCCACTCGCATTGCAGGTCCCCAGATACCGCAGCCCGAGGTGACAATAGAATGCATGCTGCCGTATTGTCTGTATCCGCAGGCGTTAGTATATTCAAGTCTGACAAACAGATTTCCGGGAAAAAGCTGACCATCGTGGACATGTCCGCACAGCTCGATGTCGGCACCGCTTTCGGAATCCTCCTCCAGCTCCTTTGGCTCGTGGTTGAGTATGATAACAGGCTTAGACTGATCTAAGGAAGCTATAAGCTCAGAGGCTGTTTTTCTTTGGGTAATTCCTCTTCCCGGTCTGTCGATATCTACACGCCCTACTATATAAAAGCTGTCATCGATAAGAGTTACTTCATCCGAAAGCAATGTTATGTTTGCTTTTTCAAGAAGCTCATCCATTTTTGGATCGCTTACCTTTTCCTTACTGTCAAAGGTGAAGCCGCCGAGTATTTTCTCGCTGATATCATGATTTCCGTAGACTGCATATACACCGTATTTGGATTTTATGCTGCCAAGTATTTCGGCGAGCCTTGAAGGATCATCGAGAGCCTCGTATTCATTGTCAAAAATATCTCCCGCTATAAGGACAATATCGGGATTTTGAGCATTGGTTTTGTCAACGATCTGCTGTACGAGATTACAGCCGACATTGTATCCTATATGAAGATCCGCAAGAAGGACAACATTCAGTTCATCCAGCTTTCCTCCGTCCTTTGATACAGTAATATCATAATTGTTTACCTGTATGTCATGGCTGTGATAAATGCCAAAGCCTACTACAAGGACCACAGCAGAAAGAATGATTCCGCCGGCAGCCTTATAAAGCCTTGAGGTCTTATAGCGCTTTATAGCACTTTTGATATCGGCTCTGTGCTTAAAGTGTATAAAAAGATATAATCTGTGTATAATAAGGTAGGCAAGCAGAAAAAGTGTTATATAAACCAGACTGCCGAGCCAATAGTTGCTTAGAAGCTTCAGAACACGCTGCAAAGCTCCGGGAGGCAGTAAAAAGGCTATCAGAATCGCAAAGGTAATAAATAAAAATACAGCAGAAATAAGTGCTGTGATTCCCTTGCCCTTTGTTGCCGGAGCACACACATGAAGCCATCGCATTAATTTTATAAGAATAAAAATGTTTAATGCGAGGTAGAGCGGTGACAGATAAATTGCTATCATAATAAAATCTCCCCATTGAATTATTTCATAACCTTAGCTTTACATATTAGCATAAAGCTTATGAGAGGGTCAAAAAGAATCTTTTGTGAAATGTAAGAAGTAAGTAAAAAATATATCAAACGCAACAAAAAGTAAAAATGCATAAACGAAGAGAGAAAAAGAATGCAAAACTATTCAAAATAAATAAAAATAAAAAAAGACTTGAATTGAACAGGATAATACAGTACAATAACAGCGTTGTGAATAGGGCTATCGCCAAACGGTAAGGCAACGGACTCTGACTCCGTCATTTCCAGGTTCGAATCCTGGTAGCCCTGTAAAGGCCGTTGCATATATGCAGCGGCTTATTTTTGTATAACAAAAAAACTGATGAGGCTTGCGTTAGAAAAGAGGATAAAATGAAATATTCATTGAACGGACGAGTCAGATACAGTGAGGTAGACAGTAATGGATATCTTGCTTTTCCGGCATTGCTTGACTATTTTCAGGACACATCAACCTTTCATGGAGAGGATTGGGGACTAAAGATAAGCTATTTGCTTGAAAATAACATGACATGGGTGCTGGGAGCTTGGCAGGTAAGGCTTTTCAAAAAAGCATATCTGGGAGATACGGTGACTGCATCCACCTGGGCATACAAGTTTAATCACAGCCTCGGCTTTAGAGATTATGAGATCATAGATAAGGACGGAGCGCTTATAGCTGCAGCCGAAACACAATATGTGCTTTTAGATATCAGTAATCAGTGTCCGGTAAATATTCCCGGCAGCTTTGTGGATATATATACTATTGAGGAAAAGGCTCACAGAAATCTGAGGCTGAAAAGAAAGATCATAGCCTTAAAGGAAGGCAACGAGCTTCCTTATATTGAGGTTTCAAATTACATGCTTGACACAAACAATCATGTGAACAATACTCAATATATAAAGCTGTCAATGTCTCTGCTTCCCGGAGATTTTGAGTTCAATTGCTTCAGAGCAGAATACAAAAAACAGGCACATTTGGGCGATGTCTTTTATCCTGTTATATCTGAACTGGAAAACGGATTTCAGATCAGGTTTAAAGACAAGGACGGATCGCTATTTTTTATAGCAGAATGGACAACGGAGGATAACGAATGCTTCAAATAGGAAAAACACAGGAGCTGGTCGTAGTTAAAACAGTTGATTTTGGAGTTTACCTTGCAGAAAGCATGGAAACGATGGAGGAGCGAGTGCTTCTTCCGAGAAAGCAGGTGCCAAAGGGCATAGAAAAGGGTTCACCGATAAAGGTGTTTTTATATAAGGACTCGAGCGACAGACTTATTTCAACGACAGCAACGCCGGCATTGGAGATAGGGCAGATTGCCGTTTTGCAGGTTAAATCCGTAGGGAAAATAGGTGCATTTATTGACTGGGGGCTCGAAAAGGATCTCTTTCTTCCTTTTAAGGAACAGACCTACAAGGTTAAGGATGGAGATAAAATCCCTGTTGCACTTTATCTTGATAAGAGTGAAAGACTGTGTGCAACTATGAAGGTTCATAAATTTCTTAAATACAATCCGCCATATCAGATAGGAGACATGCTTCCTGCATATATATATGAGATAAATCAAAAATTTGGATTGTTTATAGCGATTGAGGGCAGGTACAGCGGACTTATCCAGAGAAAGGATGCTCAGGGCAGCTTCAAGGTTGGCGATAAGCTTATGATAAGAGTCGTCAATATAAGGGAGGACGGACAGGTTGATGCATCACCCAAGCAGAAGGCTTACCTTCAGCTTGAAAGCGATTCAGAGCTTGTATTAAATAAAATAGAAGAAATGGGAGGAATTCTTCCGTTTGATGACCATGCAGAGCCACAGGTTATCGCAAATGAATTCGGTCTTTCAAAGGCTGCCTTTAAGAGGGCAGTCGGACATCTGCTCAAGGAAAGAACAGTATCGATAAAAAACGGAAGAATATATATAAATCAGTAATCATATTTTTTGAGGTGAGAAATGTCATTTACGCATCTGCATGTGCATACTGAATACAGTCTGCTTGATGGTTCAAACAAGATAAAAGAATATGTTGCCAGACTGAAGGAGCTTGGGATGACCTCAGGCGCAATAACGGATCATGGTGTTATGTATGGCTGCATAGATTTTTACAGAGCTGCACGTGCAGAGGGCATAAATCCTATTCTTGGCTGTGAGGTTTACGTTGCCCCCGGGTCACGCTTTGACAGGGAGCAGGGAGCAGGCGAGGACAGATATTATCACCTCATTCTTTTAGCCGAAAACAATGAAGGGTATGCAAATCTTACCCGCCTTGTATCAAAGGGATTTGTTGACGGCTATTATTATAAGCCGAGAGTTGATTTGGAGCTTTTAAAAAAATATCATAAGGGCCTTATTGCACTTTCTGCCTGTCTTGCAGGTGAGGTGTCAAGAAATATTTTGAAAAACTCATATGAAGAGGCGAAAAATACAGCTCTTTTATATCAGGAGATTTTTGGCAAAGACAATTATTTTCTTGAGCTTCAGGATACAGGCATTCCGGAGCAGAAAAAGGTAAATGCGCAGATCCTAAGTATTTCAAGGGAGACGGGAATTCCGCTTGTATGCACAAATGACGTGCATTATACATATGAGGATGATGTTGAAGCTCATGATATCTTGCTTTGTATACAGACAGGAAAAAAGCTTGATGATGAAAACAGAATGCGTTATGAGGGCGGACAGTATTACCTGAAAAGCGAGGATGAGATGACTGACCTGTTTTCATATGCGCCATCGGCAATCGAAAACACACAGAAAATAGCAGACAGATGTCATGTAGAGATAGAATTCGGCGTGACAAAGCTGCCTAAGTTTGATGTTCCGAAGGAATATACATCCTGGGAGTATTTGCAGAAGCTCTGCTATGAGGGACTTAATAAAAAATATCCTGTCGTAACGGATGAGCTAAGGGAAAGGCTTCGTTATGAGCTTGATACCATAAAGACAATGGGGTATGTTGATTATTTTCTTATCGTATGGGACTTTATAAAATACTCACGCGACAACAATATAATGGTAGGCCCCGGAAGAGGAAGTGCTGCGGGCTCGCTTGTAAGCTATACATTAGATATAACCCAGCTTGATCCCATAAAATACAATCTGCTTTTTGAAAGATTCTTAAATCCGGAGCGAGTATCTATGCCGGATATAGACGTTGACTTCTGCTTTGAACGCCGTCCTGAAGTCATAGACTATGTTGTAAGAAAATACGGCAAGGACTGTGTTGTGCAGATTGTCACATTTGGTACGCTTGCGGCAAAGGGTGTTATTCGTGATGTAGGAAGAGTAATGGGAATGCCTTACGGCATGGTCGATTCTATTGCAAAAATGATTCCGAATGAGCTTAACATGACAATTGACAGAGCTATTTCGATAAATCCTCAGATTTCAAGCATTATGGTTGAAAATCCTCAGATAAATAAGCTCATAGAGATGTCAAAAAGACTTGAGGGTCTGCCGAGACATACATCGATGCACGCCGCGGGAGTTGTTATAGCCTCTAAGCCTGTCGAGGAGTATGTTCCGCTTGCAAGAGCAGCAGACGGAACGGTAGTGACACAGTTTACGATGACAACGCTTGAGGAGCTTGGACTTCTTAAGATGGACTTCCTCGGACTCAGGACGCTGACTGTAATACAGAATGCAAAAATACTGGCGGAAAGGTCATTGGGCAAGCCTATTGACATGATGAAGATTGATTTTTCGGATCCGGATGTATATGCGATGATAGGCTCCGGTAAGTGTGAGGGCGTTTTTCAGCTTGAATCTGCAGGGATGAGAAGCTTTATGAAGGAGCTGAAGCCTGAAAACATAGAGGATATCATTGCCGGGATTGCGCTTTACAGACCGGGACCGATGGATTTTATTCCCAATTATATAAAGGGAAAGAAGCATCCTGAGGATATAAAATATGCCTGTCCGCAGCTTGAGCCCATATTAAAGGCAACCTATGGCTGTATTGTCTATCAGGAGCAGGTAATGCAGATAGTAAGAGATCTTGGGGGATATACGCTCGGAAGAAGTGATCTTTTAAGACGAGCCATGTCGAAGAAAAAGGCAGCCGTCATGGAAAAGGAACGTCAGAGCTTCGTTTACGGAAATAAAGAAGAAAACGTTCCGGGCTGTATAAGCAACGGAATAGATGAGGCTACCGCAAATCATATATATGACAGCATGATAGATTTCGCCAAGTATGCATTCAACAAGTCACATGCCGCGGCATATGCGATCGTTTCATATCAGACAGCCTGGCTGAAATATCATTATCCGGTGGAGTTTATGGCCGCTCTTATGACATCTGTTATCGACAATCCTTCAAAGGTCGCAGGATATATCTACAATTGCAGACAGATGGGAATAGATATTCTTCCGCCTGATATAAATAAGGGAGAGGCAAAATTTTCGGTTGAAAACGGAAGCATAAGATATGCGCTTTCTGCAATAAAGGGAATAGGAAAAAATGTGGTGGATGCGATAGAGGCCGCAAGAAATGAGAGCGGTCCCTTCAAATCGATTCGTGATTTTTGCAGCCGATTAAGCTCAAAGGAGGTAAATAAGCGTACAATCGAAAACTTTATCAAAGCCGGCTGCTTTGATGGCATAGGAGCAAACAGACGTCAGCTTATGATTGTTTATTCGATGGTGCTTGATTCGGTACAGCAGGAAAAGAAAAATGCCATATCGGGACAGATGTCTCTGTTCGATTTTATGTCCGAGAGCGACAGAGCGGCCTTTGAGATTCCGCTTCCCGATGTGCCGGAGTACTCCAAGGCCGAGCTTCTTTCATATGAGAAGGAGGTTCTCGGAATCTATGTAAGCGGTCATCCGCTTGATGATTATGAGAAGCGTTGGAGAAAAACAATATCAGCAATAAGCACCGATTTTATTCCGGATGATGAAACAAATATGCCGAAGGTAAAGGATGGCACAAGAGTGTTAATCGGCGGAATCATTACGGAAAAAACAGTTAAATTTACAAAGCAGAACAAGGCTATGGCATTTCTTACGATAGAGGATTTGTTTGGCAATATTGAGGTTATTGTATTTCCTAACAGCTATGAAAATTATCTGAGCATTCTGTTGGATGATGCGAAAATATTTGCTGAGGGACGGATATCTGTAGAAGATGATAAGCCCGCAAAGCTGATACTTGAGAAGGCATGGCCGCTGGATGAGAGTGTACGAGAGCTGTGGATTCAGCTTGAGGATATGAACGAGTATAGAGAAAAAAAAGAAACTGTTTCAAAGCTTATCAAGCAAAATCCGGGCCGAAGCGAGGTTGTGCTTTATCTAAAGAAGGAAAAGGCGATTAAAAGGCTTTCGGCAGGTCAGAGAGTAAACCTTGACACAGCAATTACAGAGAAACTGATTGAATTATGCGGCGCTGACAATGTCAGAGTTGTGGAAAAGTAATCATAAGGGAGATTATAGTTATGAAGCTGCTTACATATAAGGAAAATGGATTTGAAAGAATAGGAGTCGTATCAGATGACGGCAAAATGGTATATGATCTTGCTGATATGGGATTGTCTTTTTTTAATATGAATGATTTGATCAGCCGTATAACGAAGGATGATCAAAATAAAATATATGAATTCATGAAAAATCCGGAGAATGGCACAGAGTATGAGAAGATAGAAAAATGTGCTCCGATTCCAAGACCGGCACAGGATATCATATGTCTTGGAATTAATTACAGTGAGCATGCCGTAGAGGCGGCACACTATGAAAAAGAAGCATTCGGCGGAGAAAGAGTTTATCCGATATATTTTTCCAAGCGTGTAAATGAAGCAGTTCCAGACGGAGGCTTTATAGAAGCTCATGAGGATATAGTTGAAAGACTCGATTATGAATGTGAGCTTGGTGTTATAATAGGAAGAGAGGCAAAAAAGATCAAAAGAGAGGAAGCATATGATTATGTTTTCGGATATACGATTATAAATGATGTTTCTGCGCGCAAGCTTCAGACAAGGCATAAGCAGTGGTATTTCGGAAAGAGCCTTGATAATTTTACACCTATCGGACCATGGATTGTTACAGCGGATGAAATCAAGGGAAAGCCTGTCCTTGGAATAAAGAGTATTGTAAATGGGGAGCTGAGACAAAATTCTGTTACTGATCATTTGATCTTTGATATTGCATATGTCGTAAGCGAGCTTTCGCAGGGAATGACGCTTTTGCCAGGAACGATCATAGCAATGGGAACTCCGGCAGGTGTAGGAATGGGCTTTGATCCTCCGAAATTCCTGAAAAAGGGTGATACAGTTGATTGTATTATCGAAAAAATCGGAACGCTTCATAATACAATAAATTAAAAGAAACGCCGAGTTTATTTCGAAGCATACATTTCGAAACAGACTCGGTGTTTCTTTATTATTTTATAGTCTTTTGCTTTTTAATTTCCAGACCATATTATCAGTCATCAAACAATGGAGTTGAGAAATACCTTTCGGCAGTATCGGGAAGAATGGTAACTACTGTTTTTCCTTTGCCGAGCTTCTTTGCAAGCTTTAATGCCGCAGCTACATTTGTACCGCTGGAGATTCCGCACATCAGTCCCTCTTTTCTTGCGAGATCTTTGGCTGTTGTTATGGCCTCATCGTCTGTGACTATATAAATTTCATCATATATATGTCTGTTGAGGATCGGAGGTATCAATCCGTCGCCGATTCCCATCTGCAGATGTGTTCCGATATTGCCTCCGGCAAGGATGGCTGCGTTCTCGGGTTCTACAGCCCAGATCTCAATATTAGGATTTTTCTCCTTAAGCACCTCACCTATACCTGTTATGGTGCCGCCGGTACCTATTCCTGAGCAAAATCCGTCTATAGTGCCGTCAACCTGAGATATTATCTCAAGTGCGGTTTGCTGTCTGTGAACCATAGGATTTGCTTCATTTTCAAACTGCTGCGGTACGAATATCATTGGATTTTCCTCTGCCATTTTCATGGCAAGCTTTTGACATTCATCTATACATTTACCGATATTGCCTTCATCATGTATAAGCTTTACCTCGGCTCCGTAATGCTTAACCAGCTTGCGGCGTTCTTCACTGACCGAATCTGGCATTATAATTATTGTTCGGTATCCTTTTACTGCACCTACAAGAGCAAGTCCTATGCCCTGATTACCACTTGTCGGCTCAACGATTATCATATCCTTATTTATAAGTCCTTTTTTTTCTGCATCCGTTATCATATTGTATGCAGTTCTTGTTTTGATTGAGCCTCCTACATTGAGACCTTCAAATTTTACAAGTACGTCGGCACTGTTTGGCTCTGTCATTTTATTAAGCTTTATCATCGGCGTATTTCCTAACGCCGCAAGTACATTATCATAGATCATTTTTACTGCCTCCAATTAACACATCTCCCTATTGTAGGATAAAAATAAGGCACATGCAATATGCATTTAATGCGACACCCCCTATATACTTAAAGAAATAAAGAATGGTGATAATCAAAACTTATCGCCGATAATAAAATACTCATAATTTTCAACATGAAAATATCATAGTAGTATAAGCACATTGAAAATTTGAATCGAAAGAAACGAAGAAAGGTGGAGTAACCGATGCAAAAGATAAAAATATTCAAAATTTTCTTCCCTTTTATCTGTCTTGCGATTGCATTTCTTACAGATATTTTAATTCCAGATTCGGCGGAACAGCCGGCAGCAGACTGGCCGTACTTTATCGGGTTTCTGATACTTTTAACTGTTGTTTTTGCAGCATTATTAGTGACATCCGCATTCAGCAGGAAGCTGAGAGATATGTGGTTTAACAAGGCATATCTGTATGGCGGGATTGTATTAGTCATTGTGGCAATCAATCTTATTGTAAGCAAATTCGCATTGCTGCCTGTACTGTTTTTCCCTTGCCTGGATAGGGTGTTCGGAGTGTTTGTCACAGACAGAGCGTTGATGGTTGAATGTATATTTTCATCCGGAAGGCTTTTATTGAAGGGCTATATAATAGGAGGAGCTCTTGGATTGTTTATCGGAATCCTGATAGGCTTTAACAAAAAAGCAAGCTATTGGATAAATCCTTTTATGAAGTTCATTGGCCCTATTCCTCCGACATCGTGGTCACCGTTGGTTTTATCGTTGTTTACAACCTCCGAGGCAGCAGCTGTATTCATGGTTGCGCTTGCGGTATGGTTCCCTATAACACTGATGACAAGCAGCGGAATTCAAAACGTACAGCAAAGCTACTTTGAAGTGGCCAAGACACTCGGAGCAAAACGCTTTTCAAGCATTTTTAAGGTTGGAGTTCCGGCAGCTATGCCAAGTATTTTTCTTGGAGTGTTTTATGCAACCTGCAGCTCCTTTGTCACATTGGTTACAGCAGAGCTGCTTGGTGCGGAATCAGGACTCGGATGGTATCTGAATTGGCAAAAGAGTATGATGCTTTATGCAAATGTATATGCAGGACTGATCCTGATGGCTGTGATCTGTACCATTAT
Source organism: Faecalibacterium sp. CAG:74 (assembly GCA_963595425.1). GTDB lineage: Bacteria > Bacillota > Clostridia > Lachnospirales > Lachnospiraceae > Alectryocaccobium. Next base: position 20,964 of record CAVBHN010000028.1, read on the forward strand.
CATCACTCTGGTATTTAAATTAAAGGATAGGATTTTGGTATGGCAGAAAGGGGTGATCAAATGGTAGGAAATATTCGAGTCGAGCAGGTCAGTAAGGAATTTAAAAATCCCGACGGCAGCAAAATCATAGCACTCGACAAGATAAATCTTGATATAAAAGCAGGAAGCTTTGTTTCACTTATCGGTCCGTCAGGATGTGGAAAAACCACGCTTCTCAGAGCTATTGCGGGTCTGAATTTGGCAGACAGCGGAGAAATTTATATAGATGACTCAAGAGTTACAGGTGCAGGCGCAGACAGAGGATATGCATTTCAGCAGGCAAATCTGTTTCCGTGGCTGAATATTTATCAGAATATCGCTTTTGGTCTTAAGGCAAGAGGTGTCTATAAGGAGCAGAAGGACGAAATTGACAAGATGATTGAAAAGGTTGGTTTGAAGGGCTTTGAAAAATCATATCCGCATCAGATATCAGGCGGTATGCAGCAGAGGGCTTCACTTGCAAGGGCACTGGTTGGACATCCAAAGGTTTTGCTGCTGGATGAGCCGCTCGGAGCACTGGACGCTTTTACAAGAATGAATATGCAGGATATGATCCTTGATATCTGGGAGGAATATAACATGACTATGATCATGGTAACCCACGATGTAGATGAAGCGATTTATCTGTCCGATCAGGTGGTTGTGATGTCGGCAAGACCTGCCAGAGTACAAAAAGTAATAGACATCAAGGAATTCAGACCGAGAGACAGAGGACAGGATTCATTTATGAAATATAGAAAGGATATTCTGGAAATACTGAATTTTGCAGGAAATACAAAGAAACCGGAATATGTAATATAAAGGAAAGAAAGAGGTAAATACAAATGATTCGTATGAAAAAGAAAGCTTTAGCAGGAATATTGGTATCTGCTCTGACAGCAGTAAGCCTTTTGGGCTGTGGTGGAGCTTCATCAAAGGAAAGCAGCTCAAAGGCAGAGTCATCGACCGAAGCCTTGGCAGAATCAACATCTGCATCGGAAAGCGTACAGAGCAGCGCATCAACAGCTTCAACAGATGATCAGAAGGTAGTACGTATACAAGTAAGCAAGGGTACAGTGTGCGGAGCCGCCATGCAGATTGCAGCGGAAAACGGATATTTTGAAGAGGAATTCGAGAAAATAGGACAGAAGGTTGAGATAACAGTCGAGGCTTCCTCCGAAACATATGATCTTCTTGCAGCCAATCAGATAGATGCTGCTTTTGGTCTTGCATCTAACTTTATCGTACCGATCTCAAACGGATTGGATGTGGCATTTACAGTAGGAGTTCATAAGGGATGTACAAAATTCTATTCTCTTGCATCCTCGGATATTACATCACTTGAGGATTTAAAGGGTAAAACAGTCGGTGTGCCGACACTTGTTGACTCAAGCACGCTGAGCCTTAAGAGAAAATTGGCAGATATGGGCTTTAATCTCAGCGGTACAAATCCGGATGTTACATTTGTTGCATATTCAATGACTGATCTTCCGGCTGCACTTGCGAACGGTGCCGTAGATGCTATCGGTGTTCACGAACCTGTCGGAACCTCGGTAGAAGAAAATTATGATGTCAATATCCTTATGGATACCGGAATGGATGAGAAATTTAAGGATGAGTATTGCTGCACATCTTTAGTAACACAGAAGATGCTGGAGGAAAATCCGGAAGGAGTTGCAGCATTTACAAGAGCAGTTGAAAAGGGTGCGGCATTTGTTAAGGCCAACCCGGAGGAGGCAGCTGAAATTCAGATAGAAGGCGGATATGTATCAGGCGATTCAAAGACAAATGCAGAAATCCTCAGCGGACTCGATTTCACACCGAGTGTATCTGCTGCAAGAGAGACATTCTCAAATGCCTTTAGCGATCTGCAGAAAACAGGTGATATAGATGAATCTCTTGACGAGGCAGAATTCACCAAGAAGGCATTCCCTGTAGTAGATGGTGTTCCGGAATCATGCACCTATGATGCAGAAACAGGAGAATTTACTTTTTCTGAGTAAAGATTACAGCTGCTAAGACAGCCTTTATCAGGTATAAAATACAGCTGCTGCGTGACATTTGGCACGTTGGCAGCTGTTAAATGTGTTTATCGGGAGGATATTATGGCAAAAATATATAATTCATTAGATGAGCTGGTTGGCAATACACCGCTTTTGGAGCTTGTTAATTATGAAAAGAAGTTGGGACTTAAGGCTCATCTTCTGGGAAAGCTGGAGTATTTTAACCCATCCGGCAGTGTTAAAGATCGAATAGCCAAATATATGATTGACAAGGCAGAGGAGAAAGGAAAGCTTCAAAGCGGAGGAACAATTCTCGATTTTACAAGCGGAAATACGGGAATCGCAACAGCGGCAATAGCAAATGCGAGAGGATACAGTTATGTGGTTGTTCTGCAGCCGGGAGTATCTGAAGAAAGAACACAGATTTTAAAAGCCTATGGAGCAAAGCTGGTAGAGGCAAATTCTGTTTCAGGCTTCATGGATTTATTAAGAGAAGGCCTGACAATGGAAAAGCTTACGCCTATCATGGAGGCATATGCAAAAAAGATAGGAGCATTCTATCTGAATCAGGGTTGCAATCCATATAATGAAGAGGCTCATTATATACACACAGGACGTGAGATTTGGGAGGATACAGACGGCAAGGTGGATTATGTTGTAGCCTTAGTCGGAACCGGCGGAACACTGGCAGGAGTCAGTCGCTATCTGAAGGAGAAAAATCCGAATATCAAGGTCATTGCAGCACAGCCGCATCCGATTTCAAGAAAGCATCCGGATCATCCCGAGGTAAATACAATTGACGGCGTTTTGGCCTTTCACAATGCTCCGACGCTTCCTGCATTTTGGGCTGATGGCAAATTACCATATGATGAGTGTCTGGATATTATTGCAGAGGATGCTTATGAGACAGGACGCACTCTTGTAAAGACCGACGGACTGTTCCTTGGACAATCTGCGGCAGCAGCAGTAAATGCAGCAACTGTAATTGCAGGACGTCCTGAGGCAGAGGGCAAAAATATTGCAATTATGCTGGCGGATAACGGCTTTAAATATCTTTCAACAAACATTTATCGATAAGGAGAGGATAATGGAACGAGGACTGAATACAAGGTGTTTGCATATCGAAGAGGATGAGGGCGAGTGTAGGCATTACGGAGCACTTAGCTATCCTATATATCAGACTGCTACATATGCACACCCGGAGGTGGGCAAAAGTACAGGTTATGATTACAGCAGATTGCAGAATCCAACCAGAGAGCAGCTGGAGAAATTAGCCGCAAATCTGGAAGGCGGGATCGGTGCGATTGCAATGTCAAGCGGAATGGCTGCAATCACTCTGCTCATGGAATTGTTTCAGCCCGGAGATCATTTGCTGGTAGAAGCAGATCTTTACGGCGGCAGTATCCGATTGTTTGACCATGTATCGAAGAAAAACGGATATAGCTTTACAGCAATTGATTTTTCTGTTGACAGGATTGAGGACTATATTCAGGATAATACGAAGGCACTGTATCTAGAAACTCCGACAAATCCGATGATGAGAGTGACTGATATAGCAAGAGTGGCCAAAATCGCACGGGAGCATCACTGTATTTTGATTGTCGATAATACTTTTTTGTCACCGTATTTCCAGAATCCTCTTGAACTGGGAGCCGATGTTGTAATTCACAGCGGTACGAAATATCTGGGAGGCCACAACGATACACTGGCAGGTATAATTGTGACTAACAGAGAGGATATTCTCGAAAGACTTCGATTTTTAACAAAGACAACAGGTGCCGGACTTGCGCCTTTTGACAGCTGGCTTATTATAAGAGGCATCAAAACGCTCGGAATCCGTATGGAACAGGCGCAGAGGAATGCGCAGGCTATTGCAAAATGGCTCCTTGAACAGCCGGAGGTTACCAGAATTTATTATCCGGGTCTTGAGGATCATCCGGGATATAATATAATGAAGAAGCAGGCAAGGGGCTTTGGTGCCATGATCACCTTTGATATGGATAAAAAGGAACATGCACTGGAGATACTGAAGCAGGTGAAGATGATAAAATTTGCCGAAAGCCTCGGAGGTGTAGAAACGCTGATCACATATCCGGTAACACAAACTCATGCAGATGTTCCGGAAAAAATCAGATTAAAAAACGGAATAACTGATTGTACGCTCAGGCTTTCTGTTGGAATTGAGGATGCGAAGGATCTGATCCGGGAATTACAGAAGATTTTTGATTCATTTAAGCACTAGGAGAAAAAATGGCAGAGAGAAATCTAGACTTTGATACGGTGGTTGAACGCCGAAATACAGACTGTTTGAAATATGATTTTGCCGAAAGAAGAGGTATGCCAAAGGACATTCTGCCGCTGTGGGTAGCAGATATGGATTTCAGGACGAGCTCTTATATAGAGGATGCTTTGTCTAAGAGAATAAAGCATGGCATTTACGGATACAGTGAAGCAGGAGATGGCTATTTTCAGGCAGTAAGCAGCTGGATGAAAAGACATCACGATTGGGACATTAAACCTGACTGGCTTATCAAAACTCCGGGCGTCGTATTTGCTCTTTCTATGGCAGTAAAAGCATATACGAATCCGGGAGATGCGGTGCTTGTTCAGCAGCCTGTTTATTATCCGTTTTCGGAGGTAGTTCTTGATAATGAAAGAAAGCTTGTAAGCAGTGATCTGATCCTAAAAAACAACAGATACAGCATTGATTTTCATGATTTCGAGAAAAAAATAACCGATCATAACGTAAAGCTGTTTTTGTTGTGTAATCCGCATAATCCGGGAGGAAGAGTCTGGAGCAGAGAAGAGCTAAAGCAGCTTGGAGACATCTGCCGCAGGCATCAGGTTGTAGTAGTCAGCGATGAAATTCATAATGACATTGTTTGGAACAAAAATCATACGGTTTTTGCAAATATAAGCAAAGAGTTAGAGGCAATAAGCGTCATATGTACCTCAGCCAGCAAGACTTTTAATCTGGCAAGTATGTTGATCTCCAATATTTTTATTCCGAATCAGAGGCTTAGAAGGCTATTTCGCAAACAGGTTAACGCAGCGGGAATCAGTCAGCTTAGCATTCTTGGTCTTATTGCCACTGAAGCAGCCTATAGTCACGGAGACGTGTGGTATAAGGCCATGATGTCTTATGTGAAGGACAATATGGCATATATAAAAAAATTCACAGAAGAAAGACTTCCCGGTATAAGCTGTATGGAATCAGAGGGAACATACCTGGTATGGCTGGATTTCAGAGGAACGGGCTTGGATTATAAGAAAATTGATGATCGCATCATAAACAAGGCAGGTCTGTGGCTTGACAGCGGTGAAATTTTCGGCAAGGCCGGAGAAGGCTTTCAGCGAATAAATGCAGCCTGTCCAAGAAGCATTCTGGAACAGGCTATGATACAGATAGAAAAAGCTTTTTGCTGAGCTGATATTAACAAGTCTCACAAAGAAGTTTTAATAAGTTATTTATGCAATTAGAAATTTAAAATTTTATAAAAACGCGTTGGAAAAGAGGAAATAATGAAAAATATTTTATTTCAGCCATATACATCGGATGATTATATCAAGATTGCCGAGGAAACCGCAAAATGGATAAAAACGACAGAAAAAGTTACAGAATACGGAAAGAGATGGATACAGAGCCCGGATTCTGATGAGGATTTTTCGGATTATCCGATGCTTACGGAAAAGGCAATGTACGGCGGATCTGCAGGAATCGGGCTATTTTATCTGAGATTATATCAGGCAACCGGAAAGGATGAATATCTTGAAGAAGCAAAGGCAGCTGCAGCTGATCTTATTGCAACTGATGAGGGTGTTGAATTCTATAATAAGGCACTGAACAGCAAGAGCACAGAGGATAAGCTGATACATGTCAAAAATATGCCGGGTTGGATCGCAGGAACTCACAACGGCCCTGCAGGAGCAGGATTTTTGGCTATTAACCTTTATAAGGTAACAGGAGAAGAAAAATATCTTAATTATGCCATAAAGGTTATAGAGGATCTGCTTAAGGTAGCGATTGAGGATGAAAATGGCATTCATTTCAGTAATGAAAATGATGTATGCGGTGACGGCGGATTTATTGCCTATCTGATCGCGATTTATCATCTTACAAATGATGAACGATATCTGAAAAAAGCAATTGCTATCGGTGATTATATTTTAGTTCGGGGTAAGGATGCACCGAGAGGCGGAAAATACTGGAGAGTTGTTGATACAACTATCATAGATTTTCCGGAGGACGTTTTTTGGGTAAATATGGCACACGGAACATCCGGAGTCGGCTGGCTTTTTGCTATCATCTATCAGGCAAGCGGTCTTGAAAGATTCCTTAAGGGTGCAAAGGAGGCTGCCGAATATATCGAAGGCCTTGCAGTTGGTGATGACAATGCTGTATTGATACCGTATCTGGACAGTCTGAAGAGAGGCCCTTCTACAGAGTTTTATTATTTAAGCTGGTGCCACGGCCCGGCAGGAACAGCACTTCTTTTCAAAGCTTTATATGAGATTACAAAGGATGAAGAGTATCTAAGCTGGGTAAAACGATTATCAAGAGGAATTATTGAGGCAGGAGCTCCCGAGCAGTTTTCAAGAGGATATTGGAAAAGCCAGTCTCTTTGCTGCGGTACACCCGGAATTTTGGAACACTTTGTTGCCGTATATAAGCTTACGGGAGAAGAGGAATTCCTGAAGTATGCCAGAAGAGCTGCAAGAACTGTAATAGGCCAGTCTCAGGTGGATGACGATCCGCATGACATTTATAAGCTGTCCACGCAGAGAAGATGGCTCGGAAACTGGTGGAGAACTATTCCAGATGAGGTTCACAGCTATACAGGTCTTTACATCGGAAGTGCAGGAAATGCATGGAGTCTTTTGTCATTAGCAGGCTTATTAAAGGAAGAAAGCTATATAGAGCTGTATGAGTATTATGATTACAGAGCTTAATATTTTGCAGAACGGCACTTTAGTTTAGACTTCGTGTCAAATGCCATTGCGAATATACGTAAAAACAAAAAGCCCTTTGAGAAAAGGAAATATCCTTTGTCAAAGGGCTGATTTATTGTATAAATGGAAAATCCGGACTTCATATGCTGATGACCCATCGTATTTTCAGCACATTACTGACACGTCAAAATCAATGTGAAAGATAATCTGTATGAAAAATCTGACAACGATCACTTGACAGTGACCTGCTCCAACAATACAAATTGTGATTTATTGACAATGCAGTGCTCTTATCATATAATAGTTCACAATGCAAAAATTTCTCTTAATGAAGGGAGACATACAGAGAATGGAAGAAAAAAAGAACATATTAACATATTCCGGCCTTAAAAAACTGGAGGATGAACTTGAGGATTTAAAGGTCAATCAGCGTAAAATGATAGCCCAGAAGATCAAGGAAGCCAGAGAGCAGGGAGATCTTTCAGAGAATGCTGAGTATGATTCAGCAAAGGATGAACAAAGAGACATTGAGCTTCGTATCGAGGAGCTTGAGAAAATCCTTAAGAATGCTGAGGTCGTAGACGAAAGTGAAGCAGCAACCGATCGTATCAATATAGGCTGCCGTGTACAGCTTAAGGATATAGAATATGATGAGGTTTTAGATTACTCTATTGTAGGAAGTACAGAGGCAAACAGCCTTGAAGGCAAGATTTCTAATGAATCACCGGTAGGAAGAGCTCTTATTGGTGCTAAGGTTGGAGACATTGTAGAGGTAGAAGCACCTTCAAGCATTGTTAAGTTTGAGATATTAGGAATAGAAAGAAATATTTAATCAATATGGGAGGATAAACATGGCACAGCAGGGAAACCAAAAGCAGGAACCTGATCTTAATCAGCTTTTGAAGGTTCGCCGCGAGAAGCTTGCCGAGCTTCAGGCGAATGGAAAGGATCCGTTTTTACATACTACCTATGATGTTACTCATCACAGCAAGGAGATTAAGGACAAATTTGATGAACTTGACGGCAAAGAGGTATCTGTTGCCGGACGTATGATGAGCAAACGTGTAATGGGCAAGGCTTCTTTTTGCAATGTACAGGATATACAAGGACAAATACAGTGCTATGTTGCCAGAGACAATGTAGGAGAGGATTCCTATAAGGACTTCAAGAAGATGGATATCGGAGACATCGTAGGCGTTAAGGGTACCGTATTTCGCACAAAGACGGGAGAAACATCTATACACGTAACATCAATAACTCTCCTGTCAAAAAGCCTTCAGATACTGCCTGAGAAATTTCACGGACTTACCAATACAGACCTCAGATATCGTCAGAGATATGTAGACCTTATCATGAACGAGGATGTTAAGGAAACATTTATAAAGCGTTCTCGTATTATCAGCTGCATTCGCCGTTTTCTTGATGGAGAGGGTTTCCTTGAGGTTGAAACACCTATGCTTGTTTCAAATGCCGGAGGAGCTGCTGCAAGACCGTTTGAGACTCATTTTAATGCACTCAACGAGGATTTGAAGCTTCGTATTTCGCTTGAGCTTTATCTTAAAAGACTTATTGTCGGTGGACTTGAGAGAGTATATGAGATTGGTCGTGTTTTCAGAAACGAAGGTCTTGATACAAGACACAATCCAGAATTTACTCTTATGGAGCTTTATCAGGCATATACAGATTACAACGGAATGATGGACCTTACCGAGAGAATGTATCGCCATATTGCACAGGAAGTTCTGGGAACAACAAAGATAGTATACAACGGTATAGAAATGGATCTCGGCAAGCCGTTTGAAAGAATCACAATGGTTGATGCTGTTAAGAAATATGCCGGTGTTGATTTCGATAAGATAGAAACTCTTGAGGAAGCAAGAGCAATTGCAAAGGAGAAAAATATAGAATTCGAAGAGAGACATAAAAAGGGAGATATTCTGAATCTCTTCTTTGAAGAATTCTGCGAAGAACATCTTATTCAGCCTACGTTTGTTATGGATCATCCGATTGAGATATCACCGCTTACAAAGAAAAATCCGCGCAAGCCGGGATATGTTGAGAGATTTGAAATGTTCATGAACGGATGGGAAATGTGTAATGCATATTCTGAGCTTAATGATCCGATTGATCAGAGAGAACGTTTTAAACAGCAGGATGAAAATGCTGCTGCAGGAGATGATGAAGCAGAGCATACAGACGAAGACTTTTTGAATGCTCTTGAGCTTGGAATGCCGCCTACGGGAGGAATCGGATACGGAATCGACAGACTTTGCATGCTGTTTACAGACAGCGCAGCTATAAGGGATGTATTGCTGTTCCCGACGATGAAGAGTTTGGACAAGTAAAAAATGCCAAAAACCCAGTGTTTATGCGGGTTTGCGGACTTTGATAAAACCTAAAAATCAGCGATTTACATCAAACTTACATCATTTGATGCA
>CAVBHN010000029.1:0-30277 GCA_963595425.1 Faecalibacterium sp. CAG:74
CAAACAGCACAGCCAATGCTCAGAAGGTTCTTGATGCTTTGAATCAGAGCAAGGTGGAAGCAATGCAGAATCAGATCAACAGCCTACAGCTTCAGCAGGCATTGTGCGGAGTTCCTAAAGTTAGCCCTTATGGCTATGGAATGTATCCGACATTTCAGCCGATGCCTTTTGGAGTACAGTAACGTTTTAACAGCGGAAGTCCTGCAGTGATACGCTGTGGGACTTATTTTTAAGGAGAAAATTATGAAGTGTATAAATAAGAATCCACATTATAAATCAACATCAGAATTTTACAACGCAACGGCTCAGACCTTGACGAGTACGGCAACACCATTGAATCTTATAGGAACACAGGTTACAAATACAGGTGTCGCAGTCGATGCTTCAGGGACAGCAATTGATATTAAATATTCAGGAACATATGAGGTCAGTGTATCGGTTATAGCAGATATAACAACAGCAGGCGATGTGACTGTACAGCTTTATGCGAATGGTGTTCCGCTTCCTGAGACATTAAGGACAGTAACACTGGCAGTAGGAAACAGTGCAATAGATATAGATACAGTGCGTTTCTTTAAAGCCTCTTGTGCTGATTCTGCTCAAGTACAGATTTATGTTAATACAGACGGAACAGCAGTAGGAAGCGTTGCTATGGTGTCAGGCAATACAATTAAGCTTGCGTGAGGTGAGATAATGGACAGACTAAAGATGTATGCTGATGAAATATGTGAGGAGCTTGAGGGAGCGAAGAGTTATGCGGAATGTTATGTTGATTCAAAGATAGTGGGCAACAGCACCCAAGTTACACGATATAAGGAAATGGCAACAGATGAGCTGAAGCACGCAAGCTATCTTCATGATATGCTGATTCAGTATATGGATGAGACAAAGAAAGCAATCCAAGTCCCAAAAGAAATGCAGGACATATGGAAGGAATGCAATGGCAATTTCGTCTATAAGACAGCAGTGATAAAACAGATGCTTACGCTGTGAATTTTAATCAAAAGTCGGCTTTTTGTCGGCTTTTTTGATTTTTTGAGAAATAAAAAAGCCCTGTCAGCCCTTGTTCTATAAGGGAAAACAGGATAAAATAAAAAAGCTGCTAACCGGAATTGAACCGGTGACCTCATCCTTACCAAGGATGCGCTCTACCGACTGAGCCATAGCAGCAATTAATAATGTAGAATTGTATCAAAAGCCGAAAAGTTTGTCAACAAATAATTTCGGCTTGGAATCACTCGCAGGAAATAAGGTTTAATAGCCGAGGCTTTACTATTACAGCGGAAATTTCAGAAGAAATTTAAAAACTGTATTTTCGAGGGGCTTTTTCATGAGATAATGACAATGTGTTGATTATTATTGAAAAAATTTGTGCAAAATTTAGAAACGAAATACATAACCATTATGCAAAATTGTGGTATAATAGGTAAATCAGGAGAACGCTTTTTATATTTCTTATAAAATTTACTGTATTTACAAGAAATTTAAAAAGCAACAGAAAAACTAAAGTATGGCTTAACGAGGAGAGACAGCAATGATCAAAAAAGAAATGATCGCGATGCTTCTTGCAGGAGGACAGGGAAGTAGGCTTGGAGTCCTTACAGACAGGGTCGCGAAACCGGCAGTTGCTTTCGGAGGCAAATACAGAATTATTGATTTCCCTTTGAGCAATTGCGTCAACTCCGGGATTGATACTGTAGGAGTTTTGACACAGTACCAGCCTCTTCGGTTGAATGCACATATTGGAATCGGTATACCGTGGGATCTCGACAAGACAAAGGGCGGAGTGCACATCCTTTCACCTTATGAAAGTAATTACGGAAGTGGATGGTATAGTGGAACCGCAAATGCTATTTATCAAAATATGAGATTCATGGATACATATAATCCGGAATATGTGGTTATCCTATCGGGAGATCATATCTACAAAATGGATTATCAGCTTATGCTGGAGTATCATAAGGCAAATAAAGCGGATTTGACAATTGCATGTATGAGCGTTCCGTGGGAGGAAGCAAGCAGATTTGGAATAATGATAACAGATGAATGCGGAAGGATTACCGAGTTTGAAGAAAAACCGGCAGAGCCAAGAAGCAATTTGGCATCGATGGGCATTTACATTTTTAATTATGATGTCCTTAAAAAATCGCTTGAGGAGCTTAAAGACGAGCCGGCGCTTGACTTTGGAAAGCATGTTCTTCCTTATTGTAAGGATAACGGAAAGAGAATATATGCTTACGAATTCAATGGTTACTGGAAGGATGTAGGAACACTCGGATCATATTGGGAAGCCAATATGGGATTGATCGATATTGTTCCGGAATTCAATCTGTATGAGGAGTTCTGGAAAATATATACAAACAGTGCAACTCCGAGTCCGCAGTTTATAGCAGAGGGTTCGAATGTAGAACGCTCAATGATATCAGGAGGATGTGAGATATACGGCACTGTTCAAAGCAGTGTACTCGGATACAATGTAAAGGTTGGAAAGGGTGCGGTCATACGTGATTCGATTATTATGAATGACGTTGTTATCGGCGAAAATACAATAATTGAAAAGGCAATAATAGCTGATGGCACAAAGATTGGTTCGCAGACTCACCTTGGAGCAGGAGAAGCGGTTCCGAATGAGGTTAAGCCGAATATCTATGGAGACGGAATAGTTACTGTAGGTGAAGATACTGTTATTCCGGACGGCGTAACAATCGGAAAAAATACAGCTATTTACGGAATAACGATGCCGGAGGATTATCCGGATGCAACCCTGCCTTCGGGAGGATATCTTGTAAAGGAGGGCAGCAATAAATGAGAGCATTGGGAATAATCTTGGCAGGCGGCAATAACAGTATGATGCGTGAGCTTTCAAACAAGAGAGCTATAGCTGCAATGCCTATACTTGGCAGCTTCAGAGCAATAGACTTTGCTTTGAGCAGTATGACAAATTCAAATATTGACAAGGTGGTTGTGCTTCCTCAGTATAATGCAAGATCGCTTAATGAACATTTGAATTCTTCAAAATGGTGGAATTTCGGTCGTAAGCATGGAGGTCTTTTCGTATTTACACCTACTATTACTACCGGAAACAGCTGGTGGTACAGAGGAACAGCAGATGCTATATATCAGAACCTGGATTGGCTTAAGGAATGTCATGAGCCATATGTGGTTATTGCATCGGGTGACGGAGTCTATAAGATGGATTACGCCAAGATGTTGGAGTATCATATCCGTAAATCAGCTGATATAACAATAGCATGTACAGATTATCAGGGAGACCCGAGGCGATTCGGAGTTCTGAAAACAAATGCTGACGGAAGAATCATCAGTTTTGAAGAGAAACCTATGGTAACAAATTCAAATCTTGTTTCTATGGGCATATATATTATAAGAAGACGTCTCTTGATAGAGCTTATAGAGCAAAGTGCATTCGAGGGAAGATATGATCTTGTAAAGGATATTCTTATAAGATATATGAATATGAAGCGATTATATGGTTATAAGGTTAATAGCTATTGGGAAAATATTTCTACTGTAGAGTCATTTTATAAGACTAATATGGATTTCCTGAAATCGGATATCAGAGATTATTTTCTTAAAGAATCGCCGCATATACATTCGAAAATTATGGATATGCCACCGGCAAAATATAACCCCGGAAGCAGAGTGACCAATTCACTTGTCTCAAGCGGATCGATCATAAATGGAGAAGTTAGAAATTCGGTAGTATTCAGAAATGTTTTTATCGGTAAAAATTGTATTATCAAAGATTCGGTAATACTAAGTGATGTCTATATAGGCGATAACTCGCATATTGAGAATTGTGTTGTTGAAAGCGGTGGAACAATTCTCCCGAATTCTTTCTATTTCGGAGAAAATGGAGTAAGGGTAGTGGTAGAGCAAAATAACCGCTACGAGCTTTAAAGGAGGATTGTTTATGAAGATCACTGATATCAGAATGAGAAGGATGGCAAATGATACAAAGATGAAAGCAGTAGTATCTATTACTATTGATGATGAATTTGTTATACATGATATCAAGATCATAGAAGGCGAAAAAGGTATGTTCATAGCAATGCCGAGCAGAAAATCTGCCGACGGAGAGTATAGAGATATTGCTCATCCGATCAAATCGGAAACAAGAATGGCATTGCAAAAAATGATTTTAGCTGAGTACGACAAAGAAAATACAGAAGCAGAAGCTTGAAAGCAATACTTTCGAGACTTCCTTGAGGACACACAGAGTGTGTCTGGAAAGAGGAAATAATGAAGTTTGAATTACCGAAAGCGTTTCTTGAGAGAATCAATGAACAGCTTAAAGATGAATACCAAGACTTCCTTGATAGCTATGAAGAAAAGGGGAGAAGAGGTATCAGGATCAACAAACTTAAGACAACTGCACAAGAAATCATCAAACAGGCTCCATTTAATATGGAGCCTGTTCCGTGGGTGGAAAATGGTTTTTTTGTGGATGAAAATGATGATCCTGCAGGAAGTCCGCTTTATAGAGCAGGACTGTATTATATTCAGGAGCCGAGCGCTATGACACCTGCTGACAGGCTTGAGATTACACCGGGAGATCGAGTGCTTGATCTTTGTGCTGCACCGGGAGGAAAAGCAACAGCACTTGCGGCAAAGCTTGAGGGAAAGGGCTTGCTGGTTGCAAATGATGCCAGCAAATCAAGATGCAGGGCTCTTTTGCATAATCTTGAGCTTTTTGGAGCTGATAATATTATAGTTACAAATGAGCTGCCGGGAGTACTTTTAAAGGCTTTTCCGGAATACTTCGATAAAATTCTGGTTGATGCGCCATGCTCCGGTGAGGGAATGTTCAGAAAGGAGCCTGAGGTTATTGGAACATGGACTCATTTAAGGGTTGAACATTTTGCGGCAGTTCAAAGAGACATAATTGACAATGCCGTAGGAATGCTTAAGCCGGGCGGATTGATGCTTTATTCTACATGTACTTTTTCTAAGGATGAAAATGAAGGAAGCATAAGCTATCTTCTTGAAAACCATCCGGAGATGAGATTGTATGATATAAAATGGTATGAAGGCTTTGAAAGCGGAAATCCCAAGTGGGGCAATGGCGATAAGGCACTTTCCAAAACAGTGAGAATTTGGCCTCATAAAATGGAGGGTGCAGGACATTATCTCGCGCTTCTTAAAAAAACGGCAAATGAAAAGTGTACAGAGCCTGAAAAATTCAAAAAATCGAAAAGGAAAACAAAAGTAAATTCATATAATCAATCATTTAATAAAGAAGAAAGACAGATAATGGATGAGTTTTTTTCTTTTTTTGAAGGAAAAATTGACAGAAGCTGCCTAGAAAACAGGCAGGGCAAGGTATATTACATGCCTTTTGGAATAGAACAGGTTCCAAGACTGAGATTTATAAGATGCGGCTTATATATGGGTGAACTCAAAAAGAAAAGATTTGAGGCATCGCAGGCGCTTGCACTTTGGTACAGGGCAAGGGAATTTAAAAACTATTTAGATTTCGACGTAAATGAGGAAAGGATCAGAGCATATCTAAACGGAGAAAATGTTTCTCTTACGGATGAAGAGCAGAAAATACCAAACGGTCCTATTTTAGTCAGAATAAGCGGTCACCCTGTCGGATTTGCAAAAAAAATTAACAATATCTTAAAAAATAAATATTTATGGTTGAAATAAAGTATGTATAACTGTATATGATGTAGAAATGTTAACATAAAAATGGGCATTTATTACAAAGATATTACAGAAGTTTAAAAAATACTTTTCAAATCTCGCACATAATGTTATAATTCCAAGTACATGGGGAACAGACGAAAGATTTCGAATGTGAAACAAGAGGGGGTCCGATAAGGATTTTTTAGAAAACGGAATTCGAAATCTGAGTTTGATGTGTATATTGCCATCGGGGAATTAAAATGGCAAAGCAAAAGGGGTAACGCGAGGTTACTGATGAGTAGAAAGAAAAAAAACATTTTTACGGCGTTAAGCCTAAGTGCCATGCTAGCAATTAGTATTCCGTGTTACGCAGGAACTACGCAGGAACAGATTGATGCTGTAAACGGAGACAAGGCTCAGACGCAGACGCAGCTTGTGAGCGTACAGGACAGAATAAATGCTCTCGAAGCTCAAAAAGGAAATACAGAAGCATATTTGACCGAGCTGAACAGCCAGCTTAGTGATATTTCAGCTCAGATGACACAGCTTAAGGCACAGTATGATCAGAAGCTTAGCGAAATCGCACAGATTGAGCAGGAGCTTGATGCTGCAAAGGAATCGGAAAAAACTCAGTATGAGGATATGAAGCTTCGCATTAAATATATGTATGAGGAGAGTACGAATGCCGGGGCTTTGGAATCACTTTTTTCTGCTGAAAGCTTTACGGAGTTCCTGAATCGAGCAGAAAATATGAGCCAGATCAATCAATATGATCGAGATATGCTTAGTAAGTATCAGGACACCATTAATGAGATAAAGGATAAAGAAAATCAGCTTGTGTCCGAAAAACAGAGTATTGAGGCTCTCAATGAGGAGCAGGAGCAGCAGCAGGAGGCAGTTGAGGTTATATTTGAAAATTCATACAGAGAGTATGAAAGCTATATTCAGGAGCTTCAGGACAGTCAGGGCGAGCAGGCGGAGCTTGTATCACAGATTCAGGCGCAGGAGGATACTTTAAATTCTCTTCTTTCGCAGAAATATGCCGAAGAGGCAGCGCAGCAGGCAGCAGCAGAAGCAGCGGCTAATGAAGCGGCACAGCAGGCAGCGGCAGAAGCAGCGGCTAATGAAGCGGCACAGCAGGCAGCAGCAAATACGGCAGCCAATGAAGCTGTACAGCAGGAGCAGGCTTCGACTGATGAGAATGTATCGAGTGAAAGTACACAGGCACCAGCTGCAACAGATACTAATATACCGGATTCGCAAAACAAGCCGGCTGCAAATGAAATATCGACAACCTATCTTGGCAATTTTAAGCTTACAGCGTATTGCTCATGTGCTAAATGCTGCGGAAAGTGGGCAGCATATGCGGGATTGACGGCAAGCGGTGCTCATGCCGAGGAAGGAGTTACGGTAGCTATGGGAGGTGTTCCCTTCGGAACACAGCTTGTGATAAACGGACATACATATACTGTTCAGGACAGAGGTACACCGTACGGACATGTAGATATCTATTTTTCAAATCATCAGGCAGCAGTTCAGTTCGGACTTCAGTATGCGGATGTTTATCAGGTTAATTAAAGCTTTAAACAGAGTCGGAAATCATTTATATGGTTTCCGGCTTTTGACATATTATTGAATGTTAGCTACAATAGCTAAGAAGCATAACTGTTTATAAAAAGGCACGCAGTGACGCTTTTATATGAGCAGTCAGAAGCGGATTGCGAATATCATTGACAATTTGTTAAGGAGAGTTTATATGAAGAAATACGATTATCTCATAGTGGGTGCGGGACTTTTTGGAGCTGTATTTGCATATGAAGCTGCAGAAAAAGGCAAAAAATGTCTTGTCATAGATAAGAGAAATCATATCGGAGGCAATATATATACAGAAAATATAGAAGGGATAAATGTACATAAATATGGTGCCCATATATTTCATACATCTGATAAGGAAATATGGGATTATGTAAATCAATTCGCAGAATTCAACCAATATATCAATTCGCCGGTAGCAATTTATAAGGATGAGTTATATAACCTTCCTTTTAATATGAATACCTTCAGCCGCATGTGGAATATCAAAACACCTGCTGAGGCAAAGAAAATAATAGACGAACAAAGAAAACAGCTGAATATAACCGAACCGAAAAATCTTGAGGAGCAGGCATTATCACTTGTAGGCAAGGATGTATATGAAAAGCTTATAAAGGGATATACGGAAAAGCAGTGGGGACGTGACTGCAGGGAGCTTCCGGCCTTTATAATAAAAAGACTTCCGCTTAGATTTACATATGATAATAATTATTTCAGTGACAGATTTCAGGGTATTCCGATAGGAGGTTATACTGGCATTGCAGAAAAGCTGCTTGTAAACAGCGATGTTCTTCTTAATACTGTTTATAAGGAATTCATAAGAGAGAACCCGGATATTGCAGAAAAAACGATATATACAGGAATGATAGATGAATTCTTTGATTACAGACTTGGAGCGCTTCAATACAGAAGCGTCAGGTTTGAAACAGAGATACTGGACATGGAAAATTATCAGGGAAATGCGGTTGTAAATTATACTCAAAGAGAAATACCGTTTACAAGGATCATCGAGCATAAGCATTTTGAATATGGCAGGCAGGAAAAAACCGTTATATCAAGAGAGTATTCTTCGGAATGGAAAAAGGGAGATGAACCGTATTATCCTGTCAATGATGAGAAGAATTCAAGACTGTATGAAGAATATAAAAAGCTTGCAGAGGAAAAAAGCAATATAATCTTTGGCGGTCGTCTCGGAATGTACAAATACTTTGATATGGATAAGGTAATAAGAGCGGCACTTGATGTCTGTGCAGATGAGCTTAAATAAAAAGATTAAAGGTTTCGGTGCAGACAGAACATAATATATAAAAAAAATCAAGTCTCTTCAACTTTTTGTTGACAGAGGCTTGATTTTATTGTACATTTAGGATTGCGTTATTATGGAAAGTAGGTTACTGTCTTTTTTTTTAAATTAAAAGAAAAAGTTATGTAAAAACAAACGCTACAATTAGTAACTATTAATATAAATTATACACATAAGAGGTAAAACGTCAATGGAGAAAAACAGGATACGCCCTATTGCCTCAGGTAGAAATACAAGAATGACCTACCAGAGACAAAAAGAAGTACTTGAAATGCCTAACCTTATTGAGGTCCAAAAATATTCCTATAATTGGTTCCTTAAGGAAGGTCTTAAAGAGATATTTGAAGACATTTCCCCGATAGAGGATTACGGCGGAAAGCTCAGCCTTGAGTTCTTGGATTTTACCCTGTGTGAGGATGATGTTAAATATTCTATAGAAGAGTGCAAGCAAAGAGATACAACCTATGCAGCACCTCTTAAGGCAAAGGTTCGACTTTTTAATAAGGAAAAGGATGAGATGACCGAGCATGAGATTTTCATGGGCGATCTTCCTTTGATGACCGAAACCGGTACCTTTGTAATTAATGGTGCGGAGCGTGTAATCGTCAGCCAGCTGGTACGTTCTCCTGGAATTTATTATGCTTTTTCACACGACAAAATCGGTAAGAAACTCTATTCATGTACAGTTATTCCGAACAGAGGTGCATGGCTTGAGTACGAAACTGATTCGAATGACGTCTTTTATGTTAGAGTAGATAGAACACGTAAGGTGCCGATAACAGTGCTTATTCGTGCACTTGGAATTGGTACAAATGCTCAGATCAAGGAGCTTTTTGGTGATGAACCAAAGATCGAAGCTTCTCTTTTAAAGGATGTATCGACAAACTATCAGGAAGGTCTTCTTGAGCTTTATAAAAAGATCCGTCCGGGCGAGCCTCTTGCTGTTGAAAGTGCAGAGAGCCTTATAAACGCAATGTTCTTTGACCCCAGAAGATATGATCTGGCAAAGGTTGGACGATATAAGTTCAATAAAAAACTTGCACTCAGAAATCGTATAAAGGGAGCAACTCTTGCGGAGGATGTAGTTAATGCCGAGACAGGTGAGATTATTGCGGAAAAAGGAACAATAATTACGAAAGAGCTTGCGGATGATATTCAGTATGCAGCTGTTCCTTTTGTAATGATTGCTACAGAGGAAAGAACAGTAAAGGTCCTTTCTAACCTTATGGTAGACATCACAAGATATGTTGATGTCGATCCGAATGAAGTGCATGTCACAGAAGAAGTTTATTATCCTGTACTCAAAGAGATTCTTGATGAGTACAATGATATAGATGAGATAAAGAGCGCTATTGTACGCAGAATACATGAGCTGATTCCGAAGCATATTACTAAAGAAGATATAATTGCTTCTATTAATTATAATATGCATCTCGAATATGGTCTCGGAACAGATGATGATATAGATCATCTTGGAAACAGAAGAATCCGCTGCGTAGGTGAGCTGCTTCAGAACCAGTATCGTATCGGATTATCAAGACTGGAAAGAGTTGTCAGAGAGCGTATGACAACTCAGGATACGGATGTTATCACACCACAGTCTCTTATAAATATTAAGCCTGTTACGGCTGCGGTTAAGGAGTTCTTCGGATCCTCACAGCTTTCGCAGTTCATGGATCAGAACAACCCTCTTGGAGAGCTTACACATAAACGTCGTCTTTCGGCATTGGGACCGGGAGGTCTTTCAAGAGACAGAGCCGGATTCGAGGTTCGAGATGTACATTATACGCATTATGGAAGAATGTGTCCTATTGAGACACCTGAAGGACCTAACATCGGTCTTATCAACTCACTTGCTTCCTATGCGCGTATTAATCAGTATGGATTTATTGAGGCGCCATACAGAAAAATAGACAAGACAGATCCTTTAAATCCAAAGGTTACAGATGAGGTTGTCTATATGACAGCCGATGAAGAGGATAATTACCATGTGGCACAGGCTAATGAGCCGCTTGATGCTGAAGGACATTTTATCCATAAAAATGTTTCCGGACGTTACAGAGCAGAGACTCAGGAATATGAGCGCAGTCTTTTCGATTACATGGACGTTTCACCTAAGATGGTATTTTCTGTTGCTACAGCTCTTATACCATTCCTTCAGAACGATGATGCTAACCGTGCTCTTATGGGATCAAACATGCAGCGTCAGGCTGTTCCGCTTCTTTTCACAGAGGCTCCTGTTGTCGGAACAGGTATGGAAGCAAAGGCAGCAGTCGATTCGGGTGTATGCGTTGTAGCCAAAAAGGATGGTGTGGTTTCCTATTCAACATCAAAGGAAATACATGTTAAAAATGATGATAATACAAAGGATGTATATCATCTTACAAAATTCATGCGAAGCAACCAGAGCAACTGCTATAACCAGAGACCTATAGTTACAAAGGGTGAGCGTGTTAAAGCAGGCGATGTAATTGCAGACGGACCGTCTACATCAGATGGTGAGCTTGCACTTGGAAAGAATCCTCTTATCGGATTCATGACATGGGAAGGCTATAACTACGAGGATGCTGTTCTTCTTAGTGAAAGACTTGTAGAAGAGGATGTTTATACATCTATCCATATTGAAGAATACGAAGCAGAGGCAAGAGATACAAAGCTTGGACCTGAGGAAATAACAAAGGATGTTCCGGGTGTCGGTGATGAAGCCTTAAAGGATCTTGATGAAAGAGGAATAATCCGCATCGGAGCTACGGTAAGAGCAGGAGATATACTTGTAGGAAAGGTTACGCCTAAGGGAGAAACCGAGCTTACAGCAGAAGAGAGACTTCTTCGTGCAATCTTCGGCGAGAAGGCAAGAGAGGTTCGAGATACATCACTTAAGGTTCCGCATGGAGAATACGGAACAGTAATTGATGCAAAGGTATTTACAAGAGAAAACGGAGATGAGCTTTCACCGGGTGTAAATGAAGGCGTAAGAATCTATATTGCTCAGAAACGTAAGATTTCGGTTGGTGATAAGATGGCCGGACGTCATGGAAACAAGGGTGTCGTTTCCAGAGTTCTTCCGGTAGAGGATATGCCGTTCCTTCCAAACGGACGTCCTCTTGATATAGTTCTTAACCCACTTGGTGTGCCAAGCCGTATGAACATCGGACAGGTCCTTGAGATACATCTGAGCCTTGCAGCTAAGGTGCTCGGCTTTGAAATCGCAACACCTGTATTTGATGGTGCAAACGAGATAGATATTCAGGATACATTAAAGCTCGCAAATGATTATGTAAATTGTTCATGGGAAGAGTTTACAGCACTTCATAAGGATGAGCTTTTGCCTGAGGTTTATGATTATCTTGATAAAAACAAAGCTCATAGAGAGCAGTGGGCAGGTGTGCCGATCTCTGAAGACGGAAAGGTTCTTCTTAGAGACGGACGTACCGGAGAATATTTTGACAGCCCGACAACAATAGGATTCATGCATTATCTTAAGCTTCACCACCTTGTTGATGATAAGATACATGCACGTTCAACAGGTCCTTATTCACTTGTAACTCAGCAGCCTTTAGGAGGTAAAGCTCAGTTTGGTGGACAGCGTTTCGGAGAGATGGAGGTTTGGGCTCTTGAGGCTTATGGTGCTTCATATACACTTCAGGAGATCCTTACAATGAAATCTGATGATGTTGTCGGACGTGTTAAGACATATGAGGCAATTATCAAGGGAGAGAATATACCTGAACCGGGAATTCCAGAGTCATTCAAGGTATTGCTTAAGGAAATGCAGTCACTTGGACTTGATATAAGAGTATTGCGTGATGACAATACAGAAGTAGAGATAATGGAATCCGTAGATTATGGTGATACAGATCTTCGCTCGGTTATCGAGGGAGACAGATACAACAGACGTTCTGAGGATGATTCGTTTGCCGAGCATGGCTTTGGCAAGCAGGAATTCCAGGGCGAGGAGCTTGTGGATGTCGAAGAAGAAGGTTCAGATGAAATGGATACGGACGAGTTACTTGATTCTCTTGAATAATCGTAAATGTATAATCAGACTTTCACTGGAAAGGGGTATTTAAATGCCTGAAAATGTAAATAATGCTTCAACATATCAGCCGTTAAATTTTGATGCGATCCGTATCGGGCTTGCTTCTCCTGATAAAATCAGAGAATGGTCACATGGAGAAGTAAAAAAGCCGGAGACAATTAACTATAGAACACTTAAGCCGGAAAAGGATGGTTTGTTTTGCGAAAGAATTTTCGGACCGGCGAGAGATTGGGAATGTCATTGCGGAAAGTATAAGAAAATCCGTTATAAAGGCGTAGTCTGCGACAGATGTGGAGTTGAGGTCACGAAATCCAGCGTTCGTAGAGAGCGTATGGGTCATATTGAGCTTGCTGCACCTGTTTCGCATATTTGGTATTTTAAGGGGATTCCTTCAAGGATGGGACTTATTCTTGATATTTCTCCAAGAACCCTTGAAAAGGTTCTGTATTTTGCAAATTATATAGTTCTTGATCCGGGAGATAATACAAAGCTTCTTTATAAGCAGGTACTGACAGAAAAGGAATATCAGGATGCTTATGATACCTATGGCGATACCTTCAGAGTAGGCATGGGAGCTGAGTCTATACAGGAGCTTCTTGCTTCTATAGATCTTGAAAAGGAATCAGTAGAATTAAATGCAGCCTTGAAGGATTCCACAGGTCAGAAGAGAACAAGAATTATCAAAAGACTTGAGGTTATAGAAGCCTTCAGAGAGTCCGGAAACCGTCCTGAATGGATGATATTAAATGCTATTCCGGTTATTCCGCCGGATCTTCGTCCTATGGTACAGCTTGACGGCGGACGTTTTGCAACATCGGATCTTAACGATCTTTACAGAAGAATTATAAACAGAAATAACCGTCTGAAACGACTTCTTGAGCTTGGAGCTCCTGAAATAATTGTCAGAAATGAAAAGCGTATGCTTCAGGAGGCTGTAGATGCTCTTATCGACAATGGCCGCCGCGGCCGTCCTGTTACAGGACCTGGAAACAGAGCTCTTAAATCTCTTTCGGATATGCTTAAGGGTAAATCAGGACGTTTCCGTCAGAACCTTCTCGGAAAGCGTGTCGACTATTCCGGACGTTCGGTTATCGTTGTA
The DNA here is from genome assembly GCA_963595425.1 of Faecalibacterium sp. CAG:74. Lineage (GTDB taxonomy): Bacteria > Bacillota > Clostridia > Lachnospirales > Lachnospiraceae > Alectryocaccobium. The sequence continues at coordinate 13,684 of CAVBHN010000029.1, forward strand.
GGACCGGAGCTCAAGATTTATCAGTGCGGTCTGCCTAAGGAAATGGCAATTGAGCTGTTTAAGCCGTTTGTTATGAAAGAGCTTGTAGCAAACAATATGGCTCATAATATAAAGAATGCTAAAAAGATGGTTGAAAAGATGCAGCCAGAGGTATGGGATATACTTGAAAAGGTCATCAAGGAGCATCCGGTAATGCTTAACCGTGCACCTACACTTCACCGTCTTGGTATCCAGGCATTTGAGCCTATCCTTGTAGAGGGTAAGGCTATAAAGCTTCATCCGCTTGTATGTACAGCGTTCAATGCCGATTTCGATGGAGACCAGATGGCTGTCCATCTTCCGCTTTCGGTAGAGGCACAGGCAGAGTGCAGATTTATGCTCTTATCACCAAACAACCTGCTGAAGCCTTCAGATGGTGGCCCTGTGGCTGTTCCTTCACAGGATATGGTACTTGGTATTTATTATCTTACACAGGAGCGTCCCGGATCAAAGGGAGAAGGAAGCATATTTAAGGATGAAAACGAAGCAATCCTTGCATATGAAAACGGATATATAACACTGCAGACTATAATCAAGGTTCGTGTTTCAAAGACAGATGATGAAGGAAATACCGTTACGGATGTAATACAGTCTACACTCGGACGTATTCTCTTTAATGAAATTATTCCTCAGGATCTTGGCTTTGTTGACAGAACAATACCGGGAAATGAGCTTAAACCTGAGATCGATTTTCTTGTTGCCAAGAAGCAGCTTAAGAAGATACTTGAAAAGGTTATTAATAAGCATGGAGCTACTGTTACCGCAGAGGTTCTTGATAATATCAAATCAATGGGTTATAAATATTCAACTCGTGCGGCAATGACAGTTTCAATTTCGGATATGACTGTACCTGAGCAGAAGCCGGCACTTATCCAGAAGGCTCAGGAAACTGTTGATAAGATTACCAGAAACTATAAGAGAGGTCTTATCACAGATGAGGAGCGTTATAAGGAGGTTGTTGAAACCTGGAAGCAGACTGACGATGAGCTTACACATGACCTTCTGACAGGTCTTGATAAATACAACAATATCTTTATGATGGCCGACTCCGGAGCCCGTGGTTCTGATAAGCAGATTAAACAGCTTGCAGGTATGCGTGGACTTATGGCCGATACAACTGGACATACTATCGAGCTTCCTATTAAGTCAAACTTCCGTGAGGGTCTTGATGTACTTGAGTATTTCATGTCTGCACATGGAGCTCGTAAAGGACTTTCAGATACAGCGCTTCGTACAGCCGATTCGGGATATCTTACAAGACGTATGGTTGACGTATCTCAGGAGCTTATCATCAGAGATGTTGACTGCTGTGAGAATCGTGATGAAATCGTAGGAATGCCGGTTCATACATTTGCTGACGGAAAAGAAGAGATTGAATCTCTTCAGGAAAGAATCACCGGAAGATTTACCTGTGAGGATCTCTATGATAACGAAGGCAAAATTATAGTTAAGAAGAATACCATGATTACACCTGCAGCAGCAGAGAAAATCATGTCCACAAACGACAAAAACGGCGAGCCGCGTAAAAAGATCAAGATCCGTACTATACTTACATGCCGTTCACACAATGGAATTTGTGCTAAATGTTACGGAGCCAACATGGCAACAGGAAAGCCTGTACAGGTTGGTGAGTCAGTCGGAATTATTGCAGCCCAGTCTATCGGTGAGCCCGGTACACAGCTTACAATGCGTACCTTCCATACAGGTGGTGTTGCCGGTGGAGATATCACACAGGGTCTTCCTCGTGTTGAGGAGCTTTTCGAGGCACGTAAGCCTAAGGGACTTGCAATTATTACAGAGTTTGCCGGAACAGCTACTATTAAGGATACGAAGAAGAAGCGCGAGATCATTGTTGAGGATGCGGAAAATGGCATTTCAAAAACATATCTCATTCCATACGGATCACGTATCAAGGTTATGGACGGTCAGCAGCTTGAAGCCGGTGATGAGCTTACAGAGGGTAGTGTAAATCCGCATGATATCCTTCGAATCAAGGGTGTAGAGGCAGTTCAGGATTATATGCTTCGTGAGGTTCAGAGAGTTTACAGACTTCAGGGTGTTGAGATCAGCGATAAGCATATAGAGGTTATTGTTCGTCAGATGCTTAAAAAGGTTCGTATTGAGCAGAACAATGATACAGATATGATGCCGGGAACACTTGTAGATGTTCTTGATTTTGAAGATAAGAACGAAGAAGCAATTAAAGAGGGCAAGCAGCCTGCTGAGGGCAAGAGAATTCTTCTTGGAATCACTAAGGCATCACTTGCTACAGATTCATTCCTTTCGGCTGCATCATTCCAGGAGACCACAAAGGTTCTTACCGATGCTGCTATTAAGGGTAAGGTCGATCACCTTATCGGACTTAAGGAAAATGTAATACTTGGTAAGCTTATACCTGCAGGAACAGGTATGAAGTGCTACAGTAATATTAAGCTTGATACCGATAATGAAGTAAAAAGTGCTGCAGAGGCATTTGTTCAGTCCGGTGATGATGAGGTTCTTATAACAGAGGATGCCAAGAATGATGATTTTGAAGCACCTGAGGATGAAGAGCTCATCGGATTTGATGAGGAAAGTACAGAAGCACCTGTAGAAATCTAATAACAATTAAGCCACTGCTATTACATGATGTGATGCAGTGGCTTTTTGCAAAAGAGGACAAATATAATGAATGAAATCATAGCACCTATATATGTGATAACAGGCTTTCTTGATGCCGGTAAAACTTCATTTTTGAATTTTACGATAGGACAGGATTATTTTCAGATAGACGATACAACGTTGCTCATAGTATGTGAGGAGGGCGAGGAGGAATATGACGAGAAATTCCTGCTCAAAAACAATACGGTTATTGAATATATAGATAAAAAAGAAGAGCTTACTGCCGACAAGCTTAAGGAGTTTGCAAAAAAATATGATCCGAAAAGAGTAATTGTGGAATACAATCCACTCTGGGGAATGCAATATATCGAGGAACTTGATATGCCGTTTGGATGGGGTATCGTTCAGGAAATCGTAATGGTAGATGCCAGCGAATTCAAGGTATATATGAACAATATGAAATCATTATTTGTGGATATGTTCAAAAATGCCGACATGGTCACATTTAACAGATGCTCAAGAGATATGGAGCTTGCAAATTTCAGAAGAAGCATCAAGGTCGTAAATCCTGCATGTGAGGTCGTTTTCGAGGATGGAGAGGGCGAGATTGTAGAGATGAGCAACGATCCTCCGTATGATATGAATCAGAAGGTAATTAATATCGAAGATATCGATTTCGGTATTTTTTATGTTGATGCAGGAGAAAATAAAGAACGCTATCAGGGAAAAACCGTCAGAATCCATGGTCAGGTTTCAAAAAGCTCAAATCCTAAGTCTGATGTTTTTGTGCCTGGAAGAAAGGCTATGACCTGCTGTGCGGATGATATGACATTTATAGGCTTTTTATGTAAAAGCAAGCATACTAAGGCGCTTATAGCAGGAAGCTGGGTGTATGTCACCGCAAAAATCAATTACGAACAGAGATGGGAATATGGCGGACAGGAGGGACCTGTGCTTTATGCTTCAAAGATAGAAAAGGCCGGCCCGCCTGAATATGAATGGGTTTCATTCTCATAATATAAAGGATAGGATATGTATTTAATAGTCGGACTCGGTAATCCCGAGAAAAAATATGATAAAACAAAGCATAATATCGGATTTGATGCTGTAGATGAGCTCATAGATAAATACGATATTCCTTCTTCCGGTATAGCTATGAAGGGAATGTACGGAAAGGGATTCATCGGTACAGAAAAGGTAATGGTAATGAAGCCGCTTACATATATGAATCTTAGCGGTCATGCCGTAAGAGCCTTTGTTGATTATTACAATATAGATATAGAAAATGAACTTATTGTAATTTATGACGATGTAGATATGCCGACAGGACAGCTCAGGATCAGAAAAAAAGGAAGTGCCGGAAGCCACAATGGAATGAAAAGCATTATCCAGATGCTTGGAACGGGTGATTTTACCAGAATCAGAATCGGAATAGGCCCTAAGCCTGTCAAATGGGATCTGGCAGATTATGTTCTTGCTCCTTTTACGAAAGAGGAAAGAGAAAAGGTCGATGATGCTGTAGGCATGATACCTGATATAATCGAAAAAATATCAAAGGACGGAATTGAGATGGCAATGACCGCCTACAATAAAAAGAACAGTAAGTAACAGGGATAGGACAAATGAATGCATTATGGGCTCCTATAAAAGAGATAAGCGGCATTTCGGACATTGAAAAAAATGTAAAGAGCGGCAGGGCATCTGTTAATATAAGCGGATGCCTTGATTCGCAAAAGGTAAATATCGCTGCAGCTATCGTACAAAATGTCAATAAGGCTCTCGTTGTTGCCGAAAATGATTTGAAGGCAAGACAGCTATATGAGGATTGGCAGCTTTACAATGAAAATTCAATATTATATCCATCGAGAGATATGATATTTTATCAGGCAGCGGTATCGGGAAATCCGGTTGAAATAGCAAGATTAAAAGCAATAAAGGCAATATCAGAGCAAAAGAATATTACCATAATAACCTCAACAGGGGGATGTATGGATTTTCTTTTGCCTTTTGACGTGTTTAAGGATAACACTATAAGCATAGCAGCAGGAGATGAAATAGACCAGCAGCAGCTTATAAAGAGGCTTGCAGCTATAGGCTATGAAAGAGAGGCGCAGATAAGCAGACCCGGCGAGTTTGCCGTACGTGGCGGAATAATAGATATATTTGATATGACACAGGACAATCCGTATCGAATTGAGCTATGGGGAGATGAGGTCGATTCAATCAGATATTTTGATGTCGAAAGTCAAAAATCATTTGAAAATGCGGATATAGTTGACATATTTCCGGCTACCGAGGAAATAGGGAGCGATTCAAGGGAGTTCTTCAAGGAGCTTAATGTAACATTTGCAGATTACTTTGATAAAAGCGGACTCATCATATTGGATGAACCTGCCAGAATCGCAGAAAATGCAAAGGCTCTTTATACAGAGTTTACGGACGCGATGGCCGGACGAATCGAAAAAAAACAGATAAAGGCAGAGGAGTCAAACAGAATGATCGCTCCCGAGGCTTTATTTGCAAAATTTTCCAAACGGAATTTGGTTGCATTTTCGCTTATGGATTACAATGATGAGCTTGGTCTTAGGCTCAGTCAGCATTTAGGAATGACAGTGCGTTCGGTCAACTCATATAATAATCAATTCGAGCTGCTTATCAAGGATCTGAAAAAATGGAAAAAATCAGGCTATAAAGCTGTTTTGCTCTGTCCTTCAAGAACAAGAGGCGAAAGACTGGCTCAAAATTTACTGGAAGAGGGTTTGAATGCTTTCTTTTCCGAGAATGATGAAAGAGATCTGAGACCGTCAGAGGTAATGGTACTGCTTGGAAACGCAGCAAGGGGCTTTGAGTATCCGCTCCAGAAATTTGTTCTGGTAACGGAATCAGACATTTTCGGACAGAAGCATAAGAAAAAAGCAAGGCAAAAAAGATATGAAGGAAAGAGTATAGCAGGCTTTTCACAGCTTTCAATAGGAGATCGTGTTGTACATGAGTTTCATGGGCTTGGCATATACAGGGGAATAGAAAAGATTGAAAGAGAAGGTATAATCAAGGATTATATCAAGATCGAATATGCAAAGGGAGATTTCCTTTATGTTCAGGCATCACAGATAGGAAGCCTTCAAAAATACGGAAGCTCGGATACACACAGCAGCCTTAAGCTTAATTCTCTTAGAACCAATGAATGGACAAGGACCAAAAGCCGTGTAAAAAAGGCTGTAAAGGATATAGCTGCAGAATTGATAAAGCTTTATTCGATAAGACAAAATTCAAAGGGCTTCAGCTTCAGCACAGATACGGTATGGCAAAGAGAATTTGAAGAGATGTTTCCGTTTGAGGAAACAAGCGATCAGCTTGAGGCAATTGCAGAAACAAAAAAGGATATGGAAAGCCCGTCTATAATGGATAGGATTATCTGCGGAGATGTTGGATACGGAAAAACAGAGGTAGCAATTAGGGCTGCATTTAAGGCAGTGCAGGACAGCAAGCAGGTTGTAGTTCTTGTTCCGACAACTATATTGGCACAGCAGCATTATTATACGTTTGCCCAGCGAATGAGAGATTTTCCGGTAAGAATTGATCTTATGTGCCGATTCAGAACAGCAGCACAGCAAAGAAAGACAATTGAGGACCTGAAGAAGGGACTTGTTGATATTGTTATAGGAACACACAGAGTTCTGTCAAAGGACATTGAATTCAAGGATCTCGGACTTCTTATAATAGATGAAGAACAGAGATTCGGAGTAGCACATAAAGAAAAGATAAAGCAGATACGCTCTAAAATAGATGTGCTTACGCTGTCGGCAACGCCTATTCCGAGAACCTTGCATATGGGACTTATCGGCATAAGAGATATGAGCGTTTTAGAGGAACCGCCGATTGACAGAGTCCCGATACAAACCTATGTGATGGAATATGACGATGAAATAGTCAGAGAGGCTATATCAAGAGAGCTTGCAAGAGACGGACAGGTTTATTATGTTTTCAACAGAGTTGCAGGTATAGCGGAAATGGCATCAAGAATTGCCGAAATGTTTCCGGATGCTGAGGTTGCATTTGCAAACGGTCAAATGAATGAGAGAGAGCTTGAGCAGATAATGTATCGCTTTATAAACGGTGATATAGACATACTTGTATCTACAACGATCATAGAAACCGGAATGGATATTTCAAATGTCAATACAATGATTATTCATGATGCGGATAATTTTGGACTGTCGCAGCTTTATCAGCTGAGAGGAAGGATCGGAAGAGCAAATCGGACAGCCTATGCATTTTTGCTGTACAGACGCAATAAGCTCTTGAAGGAGGAGGCAGAAAAAAGACTTCATGCAATCAGAGAGTTTAGCGAGCTTGGCAGCGGAATAAAGATTGCGATGCGTGATCTCGAAATAAGAGGGGCAGGTAATCTTTTGGGAGCTGAGCAGAGTGGTCATATGGAGGATGTAGGCTATGATTTATATTGCAAAATGCTTACTGAGGCTGTAAATGAGGCTAAGGGAATAGAGGAGGATTCAGATTTCGAGACCTCACTGGATATAAAGGTTGATGCTTTTATTCCGGAAAATTATATTGTAAATGAGAAGCAAAGACTGGGAATTTATAAGAGGATTGCGGCTGTCGAAAACGAAAATGAAAGAGATGAAATCCTTGAGGAGCTTATAGACAGATTTTCGGATCCGCCAAGAAGCGTGCAGAATCTTCTTATGGTTGCGGAATTAAAATCAAGGGCACATAGGCTTTTCTTTACTGACATAAAACAGACAGGAAATGAAATACAGCTTGTTTTCTATGAAAAGGCGAGAATAAATGTTGAAAATATTCCTAAGGTAATAGATGAGCTTGGCAGCAGAATTAAATTTTATATAAAGGATGGACCGAGATTTATATATACAATACCTAAGAGGCAGGGCCGAAACAGAGCAGTAACTAAGGAGCTGCAGGAAATAATAGAGGTTTGCGAAAAAAATATAATGCAATAGTATGTTAGCACTCATTTTAGATGAGTGCTAAATTTTTCTTGACATTTCCTAACTATGTTACTAATATATATTGCATAGGGCCTTGCTATAGAGACCTGCTACATAAAATAAATGAGGCAGCTGTATTTGAAGCATATGCAGTATTTCCTCTTAAAAATATTAAGGAGTGATTATATATGGCAGCAAAAAAAGGAAATTTATCAATAAACAGTGACAATATTTTTCCTATAATTAAAAAATGGATGTATTCTGACCAGGATATATTTGTAAGAGAGATAATTTCAAATGCATGTGATGCGATTACAAAGCTCAAAAAGCTTAGCATTGCAGGCGAGTATGATATGCCCAAGGATTATAAGGCAAAGATAAGTGTTATCCTTGATGATAAGGAAAAGACAATGAAGGTAATAGATAACGGTATCGGCATGACAGCAGATGAGGTTGAAGAATATATTACCCAGATTGCCTTTTCGGGTGCAACAGAATTCCTGGAAAAATACAAGGATAAGGCGGATGAGGATCAAATCATAGGACATTTCGGACTTGGATTTTACTCGGCATTTATGGTTGCCGATGAGGTTCATATTGATACTCTTTCATACAAAGGCGGAAAGTCAGTACATTGGACCTGCGACGGAAGCACAGAATATGAAATGGAAGAAGGCAATAAGGACTCTGTCGGAACCGAGATTACCCTATACCTCAATGAGGATTGCTATGAATATTCAAATCTTATAAGGGTTCGTGATGTTCTTGAAAAATACTGCTCGTTTATGCCAGTAGAAATATATGTATCACAGGCAAATGCAGAGCCTGAGTACGAGACTATTGACGAGTCGGATCTGAAGGATACGGATACTGTTATCGAGCATATACATGAGGATGCAAAAACTGAAGAAAAAGAAAACGATAAGGGCGAAAAGGAAACCGTGGAGGTTTCTCCGGCAAAGGATTCGGTAAAAATTTTGAAAAGACCGGTTCCGGTGAATGATATACATCCTTTATGGACAAAGCGTCCCGGGGATTGCACCGAGGATGAATATAAGGATTTCTACAGAAAGGTATTCAGAGACTATAAGGAGCCTTTATTCTGGATTCATTTGAATATGGATTATCCGTTCAATTTAAAGGGAATCCTTTATTTCCCAAGGATCAACACAGAATACGAATCAATAGAGGGAACGATCAAGCTCTACAACAATCAGGTATTTATTGCAGATAATATCAAGGAGGTTATTCCGGAATATCTTCTGCTCTTAAAGGGTGTTATCGATTGTCATGATCTTCCGCTTAATGTATCGAGAAGTGCACTCCAGAATGATGGCTTTGTTACAAAAATTTCCGATTATATTTCAAAGAAGGTTGCGGACAAGCTTTCCGGAATGTGCAAGACGGATCGTGATAATTATGAAAAATACTGGGATGATATATCGCCATTTATAAAATTCGGATGTATAAGAGACAAGAAGTTTTCGGATAAGATGATGGATTATATCCTTTATAAGGATATCAATGACAAATATCTTACATTTAAGGACCTTGTACCGGCCCAGGAAAAAACAGAAGAGGAAGCTGATAAAAAGGATAGTACACAGGAGATTAAGGAAGAGGATAAGCCTATAATTTACTATGTAACCGATCCTGTTCAGCAGGGACAGTATATAAGTCTGTTTAAGGAGCAGGGCAAGGATGCGGTTGTATTAAGAAATAATATTGATACAAGCTTCATCACTCATGTAGAGCGTGTTGAAAACAATGTTCGTTTCCAAAGAATAGATGCAAAAATATCCGATGAGCTGAAGGACGGAGATGAGGATCTGACAGAGATCACAAAGGAGCTCCAGGATGTATTTAAAAAGGCAATCGAAAATGATAAGCTGACAGTTACTGTTGAAAATCTCAAGAACGAGAAGACAGCAGCGGTAATTACTCTTTCCGAAGAGGAAAGAAGAGTTCAGGAAATGATGAAGATGTACGGAATGAGCGGCATGGGCGGAATGGATGCAGACGCATTTAAGCCGAATCCGACACTTGTACTGAATAATAATCATCCTCTTATAAAATATATTGCGGAAAATAAGGAAAACGAAAATATCGACGAGGTATGCAGACAGATTTATGATTTGGCTATGATCGCAAATCAGCCTCTTTCGGTTGATGAAATGAGTAAATTCATAGAAAGAAGCCAGTCTATCCTTTTAAACAGCCTGAACAAATAAAGAGTAGGCATAGTCATATGCCGGGATGCAAAGCAGCTTAGGGTTCACAGATTGGGCAAGCTTGATTTTTCACTGACTTCGTTGTATACTTTAAACGTTATTTTGTGAGTTTTTATAGTATAGGTGTATTACTATAATTAAGCAATAAAAAGGAGCAGACAATGAGTCAGGAAAAGGTTGACCAGTATAAAAAGGAAAAGGCTAACAGAAAGAAAACCGTAAATAAAGAAAAACGTCTTTATAAATTGGAAATGGGTGCTGTAGCAGTTGTTTTGGCAGCTGCAATCGGATGGTTTGGTTATTCTGTATATCAGAGTAAACAGCCGGAGAAGACAATAAATGTTTCGACAGATTATACAACCGTTGACAATTATCTGAATGGTCTTACATATGAATAAAAATCAAGGTACGCGAAAGCGTACCTTGATTTTTATTAGTCAGATTTTAATTTTTTAAAGAAAGGATCAGCACTTTTCAACATTAGCTGCCTGTAATCCCTTAGGACCCTCTGTTAATTCATAAGAAACAGACTGACCCTCGTCAAGAGATTTGAAGCCTTCTCCCTGGATGGCTGAAAAATGTACGAAAACATCTTTTCCGTCCTCACCTGTAATGAATCCATAGCCTTTTTCGGCATTGAACCATTTAACTGTACCCTTGTTCATTTGTAATACCTCCGTTATAAAAAAGAAAAAATATTGGATTTAGAGCTAAAATTTCTAAATCCTTGCAAGCCATTTGATTATATTTCTTTTACAAATAAACGTCAATATGATTATTGTAGTATAAGAATTGCAAAAATACATATTTGATTTATACAAAAATAGCATGAGTATATAGTAGTGTGACATATAGGAAAAGGAGCACAAAAAATGAATGATAAGCCTCAAAATATTGGGCATATTTTGGATTTGGCAAAAAGAGCGTATTCCAGAAATATATATACATATTCTGCTTTTTTAAGTATTTTGGAGCAGGGAATAATAAAAAAGGAGCTTTTAAAGGCCGGCTTTACAGACTGGTTTTTCTACGGAGGAAACGATGCCGCAATAAGAAAAATCATTATATTCGGAAATAAAGAAGAGATATCATATGAACCCGATATACCTGTTTGTGCCGTGAAAATCAGTCCGGTATCAGAAAAATATGCTCAGGACTTAAGCCACAGGGATTACCTGGGAGCAATTATGAATTTGGGAATAGACAGATCTACGACAGGGGATATTCTGATAAAGGATAAAGTGGCATGGCTTTTGTGCTTAAAAAATACAGCAGAGTATATAGCGGATAATTTGACTAAGGTAAAGCATACGGATGTCAAATGCTCTGTTTATACGGATGATGTACCTGAAATAGAACCTGTTCTTCAGGAAATAAAGCTAAATGTAAGCTCCGAAAGGCTGGATTGTATATGCGCAGCCTTAATCTCTAAATCAAGAAGCACGGCACAGGCACTTATAAGGGATGAAAAAGTATTTGTAAACGAAGTATGCATAACAGATTCGGGTGCAAGGCTTAAGGCAGAAGACAGTCTTGTTATAAGAGGAATGGGAAAGTTTATATATGAGGGTATAGAGGCATATACAAGAAAAGGACGCTCTTATGTAAATATAAAGAAATATGTATAATACCGGGAGCGCAGTGCGCGCAGCAATCCGGTATGATTAAATGAAAAGCACAAAGGACAATCGGCCAGGGTCTGATTGTCCTTTGTTTTGATGATCGTTCCTATTTATGATTGTTTTTTAAAGAAATTTTTACTCTCGTAAAATCGATGGCCTTGATTGTTCCGGATTCATCCGGGATGTAATCACGCATATAAGTTGAGGTTTCACTCACCTTGCATGCCCTGGCGATTTTGTATGAGTTACTTGGACGGTTTTGAAGAGATAGCGAGATTCCGCTTTTGCTATAACTGTCAAGCTCAGATTTGATGGCATCAAAGTCATCGAAAGAATTGTTGCTGCGCATATTTTGATCATATCCTGCACATTAATTTGCGATAATTAACATTTGCAGCTCCTTTTTAGAATTTGAAGACATATAGACTGACATCAGAATTGTAAATGAAAAAAATAGACTGATAATAAAATGATACCGGAAAATTGCATGTACCTATTGCTTTACAATTCGGTATCATAAGAATCAATATGAAATTATCCCAGTATAGCATTTTTTGAATAGCTAAACCAATTACATATAATCCTTTTGAATCGGGGAATTCAAAAAACAGATATGTAATTGTAGTAAAGTTAATTAAAAGCAGCTAATCCGGAATCATAGAATTGAATAATAAGAGACTATAATAAGAATAAATCAAATACGTTTATCTGCCGGCCTCACCTCCCATCGGAAGATGTCCGAATACATATCTTAAATTGAATTGTAAAACAAACCATAATAAAATGCAACATATATAAGAATAAAATATAACTGATTTCAGAAATAATTTGGAAAAGAGCAACTAACGAAGTGGATTACGAATATCCTTGACAAAAGTGGATTTTAATATGCTGTCTGTTTATACAATTGCTGTACCGGGCTTTTAATAATTTTATCGTGAAACTTACAAGGATTTGATAGATATTTTATAAATAATATTGTAAAATGACCCTAAATGAAGTTTAGATTAATTGAAGTATATGCTTGCTTAAGTGCGGCAAAGGCTTTAGAAAAGGGGAAAAATGATAGATTTTAACAGTAAAAAAGGTTTTATATGTGATATGGACGGTGTTATATATCACGGAAACAAAATATTGGACGGTGTAGTCGAATTTGTAAACTGGCTTCAAAGCGAAAATAAGGATTATTTGTTTTTAACAAACAACAGCGGACTTACACCAAAGGAACTGCAGCAAAAGCTATTTAGGATGGGACTTGATGTTCCGGAGGAGCATTTTTATACGAGTGCGCTTTCAACAGCCCAATTTCTTAAAACACAGGCACCAGGATGCTCGGTATTTGCAATAGGTGAGGCTGGACTCTTAAATGCATTGTATGATGTCGGAATAACAATGAACGATGTCAATCCGGATTATGTGGTTGTAGGAGAGGGAAGAACATATTCTCTCGAGACATTGACAAAGGCCGTTAACCTTGTTATGAACGGTGCAAGGCTTATAGGAGCCAATTCAGATGTATCGGGTCCGATTGAAAACGGAATCGCACCTGCATGCAGAGCACTTACAGCTCCTATAGAGATGGCAACGGGAAAGAAGGCATATTTCTGCGGCAAGCCGAATCCTTTGATGATGAGAACGGGCTTAAGGATTTTGGGATGTCATTCCGAGGATGCGGTTATTGTAGGTGATCGCATGGATACGGATATTATTGCGGGAACAGAAAGCGGAACATCCACGGTACTCGTGCTTTCGGGAGTTTCTACGAGAGAGACACCGAAGATGTATGCTTATCAGCCAAGCATTATATTGGAGAATGTTGGTGAAATAGTTAAGCTTGCAACGGCTTTATAATTATTTAGGGACTTTCTTCCAAAGTCCCTTATTTAAAAATGCAAGAGAAATAACAGTAGCTGTGCTCCATCCGACAGGCCATGCACACCATATACCTATATATTGAAGAGCTGTTCTTGAAAACAGATAAGCAAGGCCTACTCGAAGAAGCAGATCGGTAAATGTACTTATCATGAAGTATTTCATAAGAGATACTCCGCGCAGAACTCCGTCGGCAACTATTTTTATAGATACGATAAAATAAAATGGCGAAACAATTTTAAGAAACATCAATCCTGAGTGCAGGGCAGTTTCTGTAGGGTTTTCAAGGAAAAGTCCCAGAAGGATATTTCCGGCAAACATATATACGATAAATATAGGCACGCATATAATCAAAACAAGCTTTATGGCAGCCTTAAAGCCGTCAAATATTCTGGGAAGATTATTTGCACCATAATTTTGAGAAGCATAATTGGATACACCGTTAGCAAGCGTGCTGAATGAGGTTATAACCAGATTGTTTAGCTTTATACTGGCCGAATAGCCTGCCATGACACTTGCACCAAAGCTGTTTATCATACCTTGTATCATGATATTTCCAATAGAAATAAAACTTTGCTGGAGCGTACTCGGTATTGCAATCGAGATAAACTGCTTCAGCATTTTTAATGAAAAAAAGACAGTTCTGCAGTTTGTTTCTATGGCACGCATTCTTTTATATACAAATAAAAGAACAAGAATACAGCTTACACCCTGACAAATAAATGTAGCCCATGCAACACCGGCAACTCCCATATTAAACTGCGTAACAAAAAGAATATCAACACCTACGTTGCTGACAGAGGATATTGCAAGAAAGATAAATGGTGTTTTTGAGTCGCCAAGTGCAGAGAATATGCCGGTTGCAAGATTATAAAAAAATACAAAAGGCAGACCCCATATATAAATATCCAGATATATTTTTGAATCCGAAAGAACCTCAGATGGTGTATTTATAAGCTGAAGAAGAGCGTTGCAGCATAAAATTCCTATAATCATAAGTGCAAGGCATATAGCCGCACTGGAGATAAGAGAGGTAGATACCGCGGTTTTCATTTTGGAATAATCCTTTGAACCGAAATATCTTGAGGTAATAACAGAGCAGGCTATATTGCAGCCGAATGCAAATGCAAGGAATATAAGTGTTATTTCATAGCTGTTTCCGACAGCAGCAAGTGCATTTTCGCTTACGAATTTACCTACTACAAGGCTGTCTGCAATGTTATATAATTGCTGAAAAATGATACTTGCATATAATGGAAGGCAGAAACGCCATAATACCTTTTGTGGATCGCCTACTGTCAAATCTTTATTCATTGATAATCGCCTCTGTTAAAAATAATGCTGTTGTGTTCAAAAGGTCTTTTGACTCCAACAGCATTATATGACAATACAAAAATAAATCAAGATATGAGTATACGGAACATATAGTAAAAGGCTATAGGTTTTCATTTAAGCAGAAAAATTTTAAGAGAGAGGAAAGTATGGCTCAAAACAGAAAAATTGTAAAATCATGCAGACTACAGGGCAAATGCGGGGGATGCAGATATTTAAATATGCCGTATGATGAGCAATTAAAAAAGAAACAGAGTGAAATAAAAAAGATACTTGGAAAATACGGAGAAACAGAACAGATTATAGGCATGGACAATCCATATTACTATAGAAATAAGGTACATCATGCATTTACAAGGGACAGAAGCGGAAACATTATTTCGGGTCCATATGAAGCAAATTCACATTGGATATTAAACTGTGAGAACTGCTTTATAGAGGATAAAAAATGCCAGGAAATTATACACGAAATAAGAAGTCTTATTAAGAAATTCAAAATAAGGACATATGACGAGGATAAGGACTACGGAGTTTTAAGACACGTACTTGTCAGAAGGGGCTTTGAAACAGGCGAAATAATGGTAGTCCTTATTATAGGAAGCGATTTTCTTCCATATGCAAAGGATTTCACAAGGACACTTGTAAGAAATAAGCCTGAAATTACAACGGTTGTTCTGAACTATAACAGTAAAAAAACCAGCATGATTTTAGGTGAAAAGGAAAGTGTGCTATATGGCCCGGGCTTCATATATGATGTACTGTGCGGAAAGAGGTTTCGGATTTCTTCCAAATCATTTTATCAGGTTAATCCGGTGCAGACAGAAAAGCTTTATAATACAGCCATTGACTTCGCCGGATTAAATGCAAATGATACCGTAATTGATGCATACTGTGGGATCGGAACTATCGCTGTCTGTGCGTCGGATAAGGCAGGAAAGGTTATTGGTGCAGAATTAAACAAAAATGCGGTAAGAGATGCCAAAATAAATGCAAAGGACAATAAAGCACAAAACACCGAATTCTACAGTGAGGATGCAGGTTCCTTTATGCAGAAAATGGCAGCAAAGGGGCGAAGAGTAGATGTCGTATTTATGGATCCGCCAAGAAACGGGTCAACAGTTAAATTTATGACAGCATTGATCAAAATGAAGCCCAGGAAAATAGTATATATTTCCTGTGAGCCGACATCGCTTGCAAGAGACCTTAAGTATCTTACCTCAAATGGGTATAAATGTGAAAGGATCAAACCTGTGGATATGTTCCCGAATACTGTGCATGTGGAGACGGTAGTATTGATGTCACGTATATCTGGTAGTGATAAATAAAACAAAATACAATATATTGTGAAACACATGTTTTAACAGTATGCTATTAGGCTAATTATCATTGTGAGTGACAAAAATGATAATTAGCCTAAAATATAAAAGGAGGTCAAGCTTCTGGAAAAAGTAATACATTGTATTCCGGCCAGAAATCCTAAGGATATCGAAAAGAATGTATGTATTTACTGTAGAGTAAGTACAGCCAGCAAGGAACAACTGTTTGGAAGATTCTCTTATACCGGGACAAAAATATCGCATGACGGAGGCCAATCCACCGATCATTACAGAGAGTGAATTTCGGGCAGTGCAGGAAGCCAGAGAAAAACGAAGTAATGTTGTCCGTGACGAGGATGGAACAGTGCACAGAAAAAGCACAAAATATAGTTCGAAACGTAAAATTAGAGGCCTGATGGAGTGATTTTCCAGCAGAGGTCAAATGGCTGTAAATTATCAAAAGGAGGTCTGCATACAAGATGAAAACGGAAGAACGTCAGTGTGGCAGCAGAGAATTAGAATTTGCTATTTTCTGCATTGAAAATGTAGCATCCAGGCTAAATGTTGATGCGCAGAAAGTGTATGCTGCCTTGACAGAACAAACGGATATT
>CAVBHN010000030.1:0-25498 GCA_963595425.1 Faecalibacterium sp. CAG:74
CATGAAATCAAAAGTCAAAACATCGATATAGGCTCATTTGCAAACGAATTTATGACTTTGAGATCAGCATCTTAATGATTCAGCTTATAAATTACAAGGAGAAAATGCTTATGATTAGAGTTGGAATGCTTACAAGCGGAGGCGATTGCCAGGCACTGAATGCAACAATGAGGGGCGTATATAAATCAGTAAAAAATAATGCAAAAGAACCTGTAGAATTCTATGGCTTTGAAGATGGATATAAAGGCTTGATGTATGGTAAATTCAGAATCTTAAATGATGATGACTTCTCAAATATATTAACAACCGGCGGTACTATACTGGGAACCTCTAGAGTTCCTTTTAAAGAGATAAGAATTCCGGATGAAAACGGTCTTGATAAGGTTGAGGCAATGAAAAATACTTATTTCAAGCTTCAATTAGATTGTCTTGTTATGCTCGGAGGAAACGGATCTACGAAAACTGCCAATCTCTTAAGTGAAGAAGGACTTAATGTAATCACACTCCCAAAAACAATTGATAATGATACATGGGGAACCGATATGACATTTGGTTTTCAATCCGCTGTAGATATTGCAACAAGATGTATAGATGAAATACATACTACAGCTAACTCTCATGGTCGAGTATTTATTGTAGAAATTATGGGACACAAGGTAGGATGGCTGCCGTTAAATGCCGGAATGGCAGGCGGAGCCGATGTCATTCTTATTCCAGAAATCCCATATGATATAAACAAGGTTATAGATGTAATAGAAGAAAGAGATAAGCAGGGTAAGAGATTCACTATTATCGCAATGGCTGAAGGTGCTATTTCAAAGGAGGATGCTTCTTTAAGTAAAAAGGAATATAAGAAAAAACTTAAAAATTATGTATTTCCTTCGCCTAGCTATGAGCTTGCAGAGCAGATCAGAGAAAAAACTGGAAGAGAAGTGAGGGTGACTGTTCCGGGACATGTTCAAAGAGGAGGAGCACCGGATCCATATGACAGGGTTTTTGCTTCCAGAGTTGGTGCTGTCGCAGGCATGTATGTTGTGAAGAAAAAATACGGTGTAATGGTGGGATACAAAAATCGTGAAATGGTTGCTGTTCCGCTTGCTGAGGTTGCAGGAAAGCTGAAAACTGTATCACCTGATGCAAATATCATCAAGGAAGCTAAAACTCTTGGAATATCATTTGGTGACTAATTAATTAATAAAAAACATACAGACTAAGGCATTCAAGCAATAACAAAGAGCGTATGAAATATTTTTTCATACGCTCCGTTTTTTTAAGATAAATACTGTTTAAATGACAATTAATCCTATAGATTTTAGAAACAACAGAATCAAAAGAATAGGTGCAATAAAACGGATCATTATATTGTATAATCCCTTTCGGCTCATCTTTGTTCCGGTTTTCTCAATTTCTTCAATAATTGTTTTCGGACCCAAAACCCATCCTATTAATATGCAGGTTGCTATTGCAACAATAGGCATGAATGCGTTATTGCTTATATAATCCATTATATCCAATATTTGCGCACTTGATCCATTTGGAAGAGTGATATTGAAATATAAGAGATTATATCCAAGGCAAACAATTATTCCTACAATACCTGCAATTATTGTTTCTATTCCTGCAGCTTTATTTCTTGTTATATGGAACTCATCTATGAAGCTTGAAACAATTGCCTCCATAATAGAAATAGAGCTCGTTATTGCCGCAAAAAGTACCATTGCAAAGAAAAGAGTTCCCATTATATTTCCTATGCTGCCCATTGCACTGAATACCTTTGGCAGGGATATAAACATAAGTCCGGGGCCAGATGATGACATACCCTCAGAACCCATAAATGTAAATACAGCCGGGATAATCATCACTCCGGCAAGAATTGCAATAAGTGTATCAAATAATTCAATTTGATTGATAGATTTATTTAAATTTATATCATCCTTAACATAGGAACCATAGGCAACCATTATACCCATGGCAACGCTGAGACTGAAAAACAGCTGTCCCATTGCATCTACAAGTGTTGAAAAGAATGTTGAAACAGTAATATTGCTAAAGTTTGGTACAAATAAAATTTTGAAGCCATCCATACCTGTACGTGTAACACCGTCAGCATCTGTATGGCTTAATGTAAGCGAAAAAACCGCAATTATTATTACAAGAACCAACAAAACCGGCATCAGAAATTTTGAAAGAGATTCAATTCCTTTATTTACGCCTCTAAATATAACAAAAGCTGTTATAAATAAAAATATAAGCATGTATATAAGCGGTTCGGATGTGCCTGAAATAAATGTTGAAAAATATGTGTCATTAGCAAGCTCAGACCCGTGTCCTGTAAGGTAGGCTATAAAATATTTGATTACCCATCCACCGATAGCACAGTAATACGGCATTATTATCATCGGTATAATACATGCAATAACACCTATAAAACCACCCTTTTTACATAAAACCTTGTAGGCCGAAAGCGGTCCTTTTTTTGTTTTTCTGCCTATTGATATTTCGGTTGTTAACAGCGTAAATCCAAATGTTAAAGCTAATACTATATATATTACAATAAACAAACCGCCGCCATCCTTCGCTGCAAGGTATGGAAAGCGCCAAATATTTCCGAGTCCGACTGCACTGCCGGCAGCTGCCATAACAAAGCCGATTGAACCGGAAAATGAATTTCTTTTCTTTTCGTGCATAATTTTTAGGCTTAAAGCCACCCTCTCTCTAGAATAACTCATTGAATGATAGCATACACTGCTTATATTCGCAACGAATCTCATATGATAAATGAATTTATTTGCATCTTTTGTGATTACACTTTATAATACGATGGAAAATCAGAAGACTGATAAAGCTTTTAACAATTTAAAACAAGGAAATTCAAAAAATGAATATATGGATAACGAGACACGGTCAAACAGATTTAAATAAGAAAAAGCTTATGCAGGGCCGATCTGACATTCCGCTTAATGAAGCGGGAATAAAACAAGCCAAGCGGGCAAGAGAGCTCATCGGTGACATCAAATTTGATGCTGTATACTCAAGCAGCCTCAAAAGAGCTGTAAAAACTGCATCGATAATAGGAAATGTCTCTGAAGAATCAATTATACGAGATGACAGAATAATGGAAACTGACTTCGGAAAATATGAAGGCTCCAGCTATTATACCATGGGATTATTTATGACCTTATATTGGGCATTGCCTGAGATATTCAGGGCACCGAAAACAGTGGAAACAGTTTATCAAATGGTAAAAAGAAGCTCTGATTTTCTGAATGAAATAGAATCACAGGATTATAACAATGTCCTTATAGTATGCCACGGTGGGATTATAAGAGCATTATGCGGCTATCTTGAAGACAGAAGAAACGGCATAAAATGGCGTCCGAAGCCTCAAAATTGTGAAATTCGAGTTTATGAATCATTAAACAACAAACATTCGCTTATAAAAACCTTTTGTCCTGAAAAAATTTGATTTGTGCAATCGCACACAAAAAAAGCCTTGCATATATTTTTATGAATTGATAAAGTATCAAAGTACAGGGACTATTTCTTGTAATTACATAAGATTTCATTTGTGCAGATCCCCTGTATATGGCAAAACAGCCATTACAGGTAACTGCACTTTTTTTATTTAAAAGGAAGGTTCATGTTAACTTAAAACGCTCCGCAAGGATCGCGCTGCGGCGGATATTATTATATGTCATCGCAGTCTGAGAATTCTGCAAGCAGGATTCCTACTTATTTCTATTCAGAGAGGGAATTATTATGACTAAGTACATTTTTGTAACTGGTGGTGTTGTTTCGGGTCTTGGTAAGGGTATAACAGCAGCTTCACTCGGAAGACTTTTGAAAACAAGAGGCTTAAAGGTAGCGGCTCAAAAGCTCGATCCATATATAAATGTTGATCCCGGAACAATGAGTCCTTATCAGCATGGTGAGGTTTATGTCACGGAGGATGGTGCTGAAACCGATCTTGATCTTGGACACTACGAGCGCTTTATAGATGAAAATCTTAACCGTTTTTCCAATCTGACAACCGGAAAGGTTTATTGGAATGTACTTAATAAAGAAAGAAGAGGAGAATATCTTGGCTCTACGGTTCAGGTTATTCCTCATATTACTAATGAAATCAAGGATTTTGTATACAGAGTCGGAAAACAGTCTGATGCCGATGTTGTAATAACAGAAATAGGCGGAACAATTGGAGACATCGAAAGTCAGCCATTCCTTGAGGCAGTAAGACAAATTTCTCTTGAAGTCGGAAGAGAAAACAGCTTATTTATACATGTAACGCTTGTTCCTTATCTTAGCGGCTCAGATGAACACAAATCAAAGCCTACACAGCATTCTGTAAAAGAGCTTCAGGGAATGGGAATAAATCCTAATATAATTGTATTAAGATGTGACAGGCATCTTGAGGATTCTATATTCAAAAAAATATCTATGTTCTGCAATGTTAAGCAGGACTGTGTTATCGAGAATATAACTCTTCCATGCTTATATGAAGCACCTCTTATGCTCGAGGAAGCTAACTTCTCCGAAATTGTATGCAGAGAGCTTAATATTAAAGCTAAGAAGCCTAATCTCACAGAGTGGGAGCAGATGGTTGAGAGAATCAAAAACAGCACACAAAAAGTAACTATAGCCCTTGTCGGGAAATATGTTCAGCTCCATGATGCTTATCTCTCGGTTGCTGAAGCATTAAGACATGCGGGATATGATTACCAGACATCCGTTGAAATTGAATGGATAGATTCAGAAACCCTTAAGGATGAAAATTATGAGGAAGCTCTTAATGGATATAATGGCATTATAATTCCGGGCGGATTCGGTGAAAGAGGAATCGAGGGAATGATTCTTGCAGCAAAATATGCCAGAGAAAACAATGTGCCGTTTTTAGGACTTTGTCTTGGAATGCAGATTTGTGTTATTGAATTTGCAAGAAATGTTGCCGGACTAAAGGATGCCAACTCCGGAGAATTTGATCTTCTATGTAAGAATAAGGTTATTGACTTTATGCCCGGACAGAGCTCTGAGATTGATAAAGGCGGTACATTAAGACTTGGAGCTTATCAATGCAATATTGCTAAGGGAACAACGATGGAAAGGTGCTATGGCACAAATTCAATAAGCGAAAGACATCGTCATCGCTATGAGTTTAATAATGATTATCGTGATATTCTTCAAAAAGCAGGACTTACACTGAGCGGAATTTCTCCGGATGGACGATTAGTTGAAACCGTAGAACTAACAGACAGAGAGTTCCATGTAGCAGTACAGTATCATCCTGAGTTTAAGAGCCGTCCTAATAAGCCACATCCATTATTCAAAGGCTTTATTTCTGCAGCTATAAAAACTCTTTAAAAGTCGTTTTACACTTTTTCAAAATTTTTTTAAAAAAGTTTTGAAAAAGTGTTGACAATATAATATATAGATGTTATTATCTCATTGTTGCTTGCGAGAGCAAAGCAAATGCGGAAGTGTCGGAACTGGCAGACGAGCAAGACTAAGGATCTTGTGGCTATTGCAGTCGTGTGGGTTCAAGTCCCATCTTCCGCATTTTTTATTTTTAAAATATAATCAGTCCGTTTACTTTTTATTAAACTAAGGATATATAGTATTTATAAGCTTTTTGGCTCGATTTATTAAAGAGTGCAGAAGGCTTTTATTTTTTTTGATAAAGCTTGAATTATGTTCAAATATCATTTCATTTTATTTGACACATTATATTTTAAATGCTAAACTTTCACCCATGGAATAAGAGAGCAATGCCGATATATAACACCGGTATGAATCTCTTTTTTATCTTTTATCATGGATAAAAGTACGCATTATTGAGAATTAAATTTTTTCTCTTGGCAGCATTAAATTTGGTTATAGCATAACGGAGGTTGTAGCATGAGCAATCTGCATGAAGAATGCGGTGTCTTTGGCATTTATTCAACAAAAAGAATGGATCTCGCATCATTAGCGTATTACGCTTTATATTCACTTCAACATAGAGGTCAGGAAAGTGCCGGAATTGCAATTAATGACGATGGTGTTTTTACTGCACATAAGGATGTAGGACTTGTAAATGAGGTTTTTTCAAAAGAAAAATTAAATGCATTAGGTCCCGGAAATATAGCTATTGGTCATGTAAGATATGGCACTACAGGCATGGATGCAAAGAGAAATGCTCAGCCTATACTTATAAATCACATAAAAGGTCAGATGGTTCTTGCTCACAACGGAAATCTTACAAACTCCTTCGAGCTGCGTAATGAACTTGAAAATAAAGGATCTATATTCCATACCACAACCGATTCTGAGGTAATAGCTTATATCATAGTTCAGGAAAGACTTAAGGCTCCTAATATCGAAACAGCTGTGGCAAATGCTATAGATAAGCTTGATGGAGCATTTTCACTTGTTGTAGGCTCACCAACAAAGCTTATTGCTGCAAGGGATATACATGGCTTCAGACCTCTTTGTATGGGAAAAACAGCATCCGGAGCTATTGTATTTGCTTCTGAAACATGTGCTCTTGACTCTATAGGCGCAACCTTTATCAGAGACATTCTTCCCGGCGAGATCGTTACTGTGACCGGTGACAATATAATAACAAGTGATACATCAAGATGTGAGTTTTCTACAAAAAATCTATGCGTTTTTGAATATATTTATTTTGCACGTCCTGATTCTGTTATAGATGGTCAAAGCGTTCATCTTGCAAGGCAAAAAGCCGGTGAATTTCTTGCAGAAGAGCATCCTGTTGATGCTGATATTGTAATCGGTGTTCCTGATTCAGGTATTGATGCGGCTATCGGATACGCCAAAAAAAGCGGTATACCTTATGAAATGGGATTTGTAAAAAATAAATATATCGGAAGAACCTTTATTTCACCGAGTCAGGATATACGAGAGGATGAGGTAAATATAAAGCTAAATCCTATAAGCGCAATGCTGAAGGGAAAGAGAGTTGTTCTTATTGACGATTCGATAGTAAGAGGAACAACCTGCAGAAAAACTATAGAAAGAGTAAGGGCAGCAGGAGCATCTGAAATACATATGCGTGTATCAGCTCCTCCGTTTATCGGAGCATGCTTTTATGGTACAGATATAGATGATCCGGAAAATCTTATAGCCAATCAGCATACAGTGGATGAAATTGCAAAAATGATAGGTGTCGATTCATTAGGATACCTCAGCATAGAGCATACAAAGGAAATTGCGGGAAAGGGTCGTGGTCTGTGCAGTGCCTGCTTTGATTTAAAATATCCTACGAAAATACCGGATGATACCGGAAAATCACGTTTTGAAACTAAAATACATCAAAAAAAATAATTTCGTAAAAAGGTTGACATAAATCAATTATGTTAACCCTTTTATTATGCTATTAAATTAAATTCATTCTATTGTATGGTGTTGGGGTCAATAGAATGATTGGACCTATTGAACATGGTTTCATTGTATTATATTACAATATTATTACAGGATAAGAACATTTTTTCTAAAAAAACTTGACAGCTCCATATTAGTGTTATATCATCTGTATAGAACACGAGTTCGGAACAAACATTTGAAACAAATATTCACAATATATGTTTTCTCAGATGAAATCTAATATATGGAGGGTTGTCATGAAAAAAAAGAGTATTACATTCAGAATTATAATAATTGTCGCAATTATTTTGCTGTCAATTTTAATGCTGTTCGCTGCACCATACAGAACAGATGCCTCCTCTAATATTTTGCCATCCAGAAATAAATATTATACAAGTATATACGTTAATTGCGGTGATACGCTCTGGAGCATAGCAGATAAATATATTACAGATGAATACAGTGATAATTTCCAATATATAAATGAAATTATGCGCATAAATAATATGCATGATTCAACCATAAAATCCGGAACAAAATTGTGTATTCCTTATTATGCCAATCAACCTTTTATAAACGTTCAGTAAAGCTGTATGAAAGATTTGCCAACGATTAATTGACTTTAACCCTTTAATGCAATAATCTCTTTAACAGTATTGACAAACCTATATATAAAGCGGTATATTACTTCTATGAATACTGCTATAAGTTTTTTTATATCTTTAAACATATATCAGGGTGTGTTGTTGATACAATAGCAGTTTTCAGATCATAAATGCGTGTATAAATCCTTTCAATTTTATACATATACAAAAAGGAAGACTTCTTCGGAGGTCTTTCTTTTTGTTAAATGAGAATTTCATTTCTGCTGGCTCAAAATTTAAGCAAATCACATAAGCTTCTTTCATAATAATTTTTTTTACTGCAGTAATATAGGAAAGTGATATTTATTATGTTAAAATTATCCGAAAGGGATTTATACTATTAACAGATATAAAACCTGGTTTAATCTAAGCTGCAATAAGGAGAAATAAAAAAATGCAGAACTACATGAAAGCATTTGTTTTAGAAGGAGAATGGGCACCAAAGCCGGATTATATTCTTTCATCCAGAGAATTAAAGGATAAAAGAGCTATGCGTGCTGATTTGGTATATAAAAATATTTCTGCAGAGCTTAAAAGTGTTCCTATACCTCAGATTGGCAATGATGATGTTCTTATAAAAATCGGAGCATGTGGTGTATGTGGAAGTGATCTTCAGGCTGTCAGAGAAAATTCTGAAGGATATTCAGCTTTTGCAAGTCATGTAAAGCTTCCGGTAATACTCGGACATGAATTTTCCGGAGAAGTAGTTGAGGTTGGTAAGAATGTTACAAATACGAAGGTAGGAGATATTATTTCGGTTGAGCAGATAAGATGGTGCGGAACCTGCCGTGTATGCAGAACCGGAATGTTTAATCAGTGTGAAAATCTTGAAGAAACCGGCCTTTCATGTGATGGTGCTTTTGCTGAATATGCACTGGTTCCTCAGAAATATGTATGTGTAATAAATGACATAGCTGAAAGACTGGGAGATAAGCAGGCTGCATTTGAAGCAGGAGCTCTTGCAGAGCCGACATGTGTTGCATACAGTGGGATACAAATAAATGGCGGAGGTATAAAGCCTGGAGCTAATGTAGTAGTATTTGGTGCCGGCCCTATAGGATTGGCTTCAATAGAGCTTGCAAAAGCTTTTGGTGCATCCAGGATATTTGTATTTAATACAAATCCTGCAAGAGACTATTTAGCAAAAGCTATGGGTGCCGATTATGTATTCAATCCAAGAGTCCTGATAGAGCAGGGAACATCTGCCGGTGAAGCTGTGATGGAACTGACAAACGGAATAGGAGCAGGAACAATTGTAGAGGCAACCGGAAATTTTGCTGAAGTTTATCCTGAAATCATGAAATGCATAGGTGTCGGTGCAAAAGTGATTCAGTTAGGCATCGGATCTAAACCTGCAATTTTCGATGTCATGCCATTGCTTAGAAAAAATGCTCATATTGTAGGCTCATTAGGACATGCCGGCAGTGATATTTTTCCATCTGTACTCAGACTTATGGCATCCGGACGCATTGATATGAGAAAAATGATTACAGGAAGATATAATCTTGATAATATCAGTCAGGCTATTAATGATTCCGGCAGGAGAGAGCTTGGTCACGGAAAGGTTATGGTAAGCCAGTTTTATAAATAATTTAAATCGACATTATACTTCAATTTTAAAAGGATTATTATATGATAGATTCAGAAGGATTAATTTATTTATTGAAAGAATACACACCGGCACATTATAAATTTATATGTGAGCATATTCTTTCATTGGCAGATGAACTTGAATATATTAAGACTTTGTTAACTAAGGATTTAATGACCGCTCAAAACAGAGACGAATTTTCTAAATCACACGAAATAATAGATATTCAAGAAACCTTATCTGCAAAAATATCTGATTTAAAAAAGCTGATTGCAGATTCGGGTTTTAAACCGGAAGAGTTATCTGCTGAAGAAACAGAAGAACAGGATAATAAGGCCAATACAGCATTTTATGATCATAATGCTGAAAAGCCTAATTATGAGCTTTATAGCTTGGACAATACAGTGGCTTATGATATTGAGAATGCAGATGTAACATTTAAAAAATTATATGCATTTTCATATAATGGAAGCAATTATCCGGTAAAAACGTGGAAGACCTTTTTATCTACATTATGTAATATTTTGTATGAACAGGATTCATCAATTATAAGAGCTATGCTAATTGAATCTAAGCATCCAGGAGAACGATACGTTAAGCTTTCAAAGAAAAAATCCGCTCTGCAAAGGCCTGTAGAAATTGCAGACAGCAACATATATATAGAATCAAATCGAAGTGCAGATGATATTCGCAGTTATATACTTGTTTTACTTAAACATTACAATATCCCAACCAAAGCAGTAAAAGTATATTTCAGAAGAGATTATGCACCTTTACATGAAAAACAATAATTTTATTGGAAAAGTAATAGATCTCCAACTATTCGGAAAACGCAGGTTTTTCGAATAGTTGGAAGGGAAAAACTTGAAAACCTATAAATTTATACTTCTTTTAACTTTTTTAGCTTAGATTTTAGGAGGCAAATTTGAAGACCGATCTCACATATAAGAATCAACGAGATATCGAGGATACATTAAAGCTCCGTTCTGTTCTTAAGACTCTACCGGAATTCGCTTCAGATTTTTTTCGTGGAATAAGTACGACTACCGCAGCCAGCACTCGTATCAAATATGCTTACGATATAAGAATATTTTTTCAATTTATAGTTGAAAACAACCCTGCTTTATCTGATAATCCTATAACTTCACTTTCTATTGACTTGCTTGATAAAATCACTCCTCTTGATCTTGAGGAATTTATAGAATATCTGAAGGCCTATAAGCCTAATGACTCAGATATATACATAACTAACGGAGAAAAAGGCATAAAACGCAAATTAAGTGCTTTAAGAGCATTTTATGCATATTATTTTAAACGTGAAATGATTAAAACTAATCCTACATTATTAATAGATATGCCAAAGCTCCATCAAAAGGAAATAATAAGACTTGATGCCGATGAAGTAGCTGCATTACTTGACTTTGTAGAATCCGGAACGGATGCAATGTCAGAGCATCAAAAAAACTATTTAAAAAAGACGAGGGTTAGAGATCTTGCACTTATTACTCTTCTACTCGGAACAGGCGTTCGTGTGTCTGAATGTGTTGGCCTAGACTTGGATGATGTTGATTTCAGAAATAATGCCATTCGAGTTGTTCGAAAAGGCGGAAATGAAATGTTTGTATATTTTGGTGATGAAGTAGAAAAATCTTTAAAAAATTATATAGAAGAACGTAAGGAAATAATTGCAGTTGAAGGATCTGAGAATGCATTATTTTTATCTTCTCAGAGAAGACGCATCTCTGTAAAAGCCGTAGAAAATCTTGTTAAAAAATTTTCACAGCACATTACTACTACAAAGCGAATAACCCCTCATAAGCTAAGAAGCACCTACGGAACTGCTTTATATCAGGAAACCGGAGATATTTATCTTGTTGCTGATGTATTAGGTCATAAGGACGTTAATACAACCAAAAAGCATTATGCAGCTATGTCGAATCAACGCCGTCGTAAAGCTGCAAATGCCGTAACCTTAAGAGAATCCGATTCATAACAGATTCATATCAAGTTCAGTAAAGCTATTTAAATATATATCGCTGATTGCCTTTATCTTGGCTGTATCAGCTTTAGCTGACTCGTCAAAAATACCTATCAGCTTAAATCCTGCTTCATGCGCTGTTTTTGCAGCATGATAGGCGTCTTCAAAAATATAAATATTTTCTTTATTGCACTTAAATGCTTCTGATGCCTTTATATATATATATGGAAGGTTTTTATTTGTATTATAATCGACACAAGTATATATCTTTTTAAAATATTTCAGAACATCCAGCCTTTTAAAGGCTTTAATCAGATAGCTCTTATCACTTGATGTGGCTACTGTTATCGGAATATTTCTTTGATATAGCCACATCAATATATTTAGTACACCCGGCTTTAATTTAACCTCATATTCATAAAAATCATTAGCAAGCTTTGATATATCATGAATCATCCTGTCAGAATCTTCTTTAATATCATAATGCTGCTTTATATATTCTACACTTTGATTTAGTGACATTGTGATAAGCTTTTTACTAAAATCGGCTTCAGGTATTATATTTAATGATTCCAGATAACGGATTCCTATATCATTCCATATCCACATAGAATCAAGCAGTGTTCCGTCAGCATCGAATATTGCGCCTGATATCATTGCTCTATTACCCTCTCTGCAAGCTCTTTAAGCTCTTTTGTTTTTTGTGTAATATTATCAGAAGCAAATATCGCACTTATAACAGCAACACCTGATATTCCGGTTCCGGCAAGCTTAATGATATTTTTTTCATTTATACCGCCAATTGCCGTAACAGGAACATCAACAGTCTCACATATTTCCTTTAATACTCTTTTTTCGAGTATATTTACATCATTTTTGGATCCGGTAGGAAAGACAGCTCCGCTTCCGAGATAATCAGCTCCTGCATTTACCGCTGCTACCGCTTCATTTACATTGTGAGCCGAAACACCTATTATTTTATTTGGACCTAACAGTTTACGGACATTTAATACGTTCATATCATCCTGACCAACATGTACCCCATCTGCATTGATTTTTAGTGCTACGTCTATATTATCATTTATGATCAGTGGAATATGGTATCTTACGCATAGCTCCTTAATTTGCTTAGCTTCAGCTAAAAAGCTTTCCTCGTCAAGATTTTTTTCACGAAGCTGTATCATTGTTGCTCCTCCGATAATGGCCTCATGAACCTCTTCGTATAATGTTTTTCCGTTTAACCATGATCTATCTGTGACTGCATATAAAAGCATATCTTTTTTTTGTAGCTTCATTTTAGATTTCCTCTATCATCATTCTATTTGACGGGTATTTTACATCACTTCATATCTTGATTACAATAAAAAAATAATATTTTGGAAGAAAAGTAAAAAATTGATTGACAAATAATAAAAATTGCAACATAATTTAAAAGAATTAAGCAAGGGAGCCGAAAGGCTGAGAGGAAGTTTACTTCGACCTTTATACCTGATGTGGATAATGCCACCGTAGGAAGCGATTATATTTGACTGCTTACAGAGCTATTCTCATTAGGATAGCTCATTTTTTATTTATTATGAAACTTCGTTTCTGTTATATAAAAGGTTATTAGATTTATAAACAGTTCTATAGACAAGTATATTCCGGTATTAACGGATAGCATCCAAGGGGAGCGCCTTGTATGCGAAAGCTCACATCAAATGTGAGGTTAAGCGATGGGAAGCCGTGTTCCGGCGCGAGAGGAAGCCATTAAGCTTCGACCGGCCACTTATGTGGTTTATATCGCTTATTTTGTCTATAGAGCTGTTTTTTTTAATCCTTGGCTATAACAGAAATGTATGAGTACACATCTGATTTCATGTTCTGATCTATTAAGATTTTTATGAAAGGAAGAAATGCCTATGATTAAAATAAATGGCGAAATATTAAATTATGATGAATTATTTTTAAAGGATTATCTTGAAAAAAATAATTATCAAATGCAGAAAATTGCAGTTGAATGCAATGAAGAAATCATACCTAAATCACAATATTCGACATTTCTGCTTCACAGCGGAGATATTGTAGAAATTGTAAGCCTTGTAGGCGGAGGCTGATACTGTAAAGTTTGATAAGAAAAGCCGCAAAAAAGATAAATTATAATGAAAAGAGGAAAGAAATATGTCAAATGATACATTTACACTTGGAGGGAAAGAATTTTCATCACGCTTTATTTTAGGCTCAGGTAAATATTCTCTTGAGCTTATTAAGGCTGCAATAGAAAATGCAAAGGCTGAAATAATAACGCTCGCTGTAAGAAGAACTAATACAAAGGATTCTGAAAATATACTTGATTTTATTCCTGATAATGTTACTCTCCTGCCAAATACATCAGGAGCACGAGATGCTAATGAAGCAGTTCGTATAGCACATATGTCACGTGAGCTTGGCTGCGGAGATTTTGTTAAGATAGAAATAATGAAGGACAGTAAATATCTTCTACCTGATAACGAAGAAACCGTCAAGGCAACACGTATACTTGCTGATGAGGGCTTTGTGGTTCTGCCATACATGTTTCCGGATTTATATACAGCAAGAGAACTTCAGAAATCAGGAGCTGCTGCCGTTATGCCTCTTGCATCGCCAATAGGCTCAAATAAAGGATTAGCATCCAAGGATTTTATCCAAATTTTGATAGATGAAATTGATCTCCCTATAATCGTCGATGCAGGCATAGGAAGGCCCTCACAGGCTTGTGAGGCTATGGAAATGGGATGTGCAGCTGTAATGTCAAATACAGCGATTGCAACAGCAAGTGACATACCAATGATGGCATATGCTTTTAAATGTGCTATAGAAGCAGGAAGAGCCGGATATCTTGCAGGCATCGGACGGGTTCTTGAACGTGGAGCTTCGGCATCTGATCCGCTTACCGGATTTTTACATGATTGACAGGAGGAAAAACATATGTCAGAAAATAATTTCTTTGTAGATTCTTCTAAGCTCAGTCAGGCGGCTCTCAATAAAAAGCATAAGCTGGAGCAGGATCCTTCATCAAGAACCGATCACATGAAATATATGGAGGGAATGGAGCAAATAAAATCTGACGTAATGGAGAAGGTTATGAAGCAGGTTAAAGGCTATGATTATACCCAATATACTGCTTCTGATGTCAGACGTGCACTTCAAGCTGATACATGCTCTATAGAAGACTTTAAATCACTCTTATCTCCTGCTGCCTCACCATTTCTTGAAGAAATGGCTAAAAAAGCCAAATACGAAACAGGTAAGCATTTCGGAAATACTGTATATATATTTACTCCGATTTATATTGCAAATTATTGTGAAAATTATTGTATTTATTGTGGATTTAACTGTTACAACGATATTGTAAGAAAAAAACTTAATTCAGAGGAAATTGAAAAGGAAATGAAAATCATTTCCGACTCCGGCATTGAAGAAATTCTTATTCTTACAGGTGAAAGTCGTTCGATGAGTTCTGTAGAATATATAGGTGATTCGTGTAAACTTGCAAGAAAATATTTTAAGAATGTTGGACTTGAGGTTTATCCAATGAATTCCGATGAATACCGTTATCTTCATGAATGCGGTGCGGATTATATAACGGTTTTCCAGGAAACCTATGATTCCGATAAATATGAAACACTTCATCTTATGGGGCATAAACGAATATGGCCATACAGATTCGAGGCTCAGGAAAGAGCACTTATCGGAGGCATGCGTGGAGTTGGATTTTCAGCACTTTTAGGGCTTGCAGATTTCAGAAAGGATGCGCTTGCTACCGCACTTCATGCATATTATCTTCAGAGAAAATATCCTCATGCGGAATTTTCACTTTCATGTCCCAGATTAAGGCCTATCATCAATAATGATAAAATTAATCCGCTTGACGTACATGAAAAGGAGCTATGTCAGATACTATGTGCATATAGAATATTTATGCCTTTTATAGGAATTACTGTATCCTCAAGAGAACAGAAGCATTTTCGTGACGGAATTGTCAAAATTGCAGCCACTAAGGTTTCTGCCGGAGTTTCTACCGGTATAGGAGATCATGAAGCGAAATACACAGGCTGTGATGACAGTGATACAGGTGATGAGCAGTTCGAGATTGCGGATGCAAGAAGCTTTGATCAAATGTATACCGATATAGCCTCAGAAGGTCTGCAGCCCGTGCTGAATGATTATGTTTATGTATAAAAAAATTTGTATTACAAACAGGCATATATGCAGTACGGATTTCATCAAACGTATAGATGCAATATTAAAAACAGATGTTGATATGCTTATATTAAGAGAGAAGGATTTGCCTGAAGAAGAATATATAATGCTTGCCAACAAGGTAATTGCTTTATGCCGAAAATACAATAAGGAATGTATTCTTCATACTTTTGTAAGTGCTGCAAAAGCTCTTGAT
This sequence comes from Faecalibacterium sp. CAG:74, assembly GCA_963595425.1. Classification (GTDB taxonomy): domain Bacteria; phylum Bacillota; class Clostridia; order Lachnospirales; family Lachnospiraceae; genus Alectryocaccobium. Next base: position 15,990 of record CAVBHN010000030.1, read on the forward strand.
CATAAAAAAATACATCTTACAATGCATGACTTTTTAAATTTATCAAATAACGACAGAAATTTCTTTGAAAAAATAGGTGTATCGACACATTCTGTTTCAGAGGCGCTTACCGCTCAAAAACTAAATGCTTCATATATTACAGCCAGTCATATTTATTATACGGATTGTAAAAAAAAGCTTCTGCCCAAAGGTATAAACTATTTAAAAGAGGTCACTAAGGCTGTAGACATAGATGTATATGCATTGGGAGGAATTCATTTTGATAATATGATGGAATGTATAAATGCCGGTGCAAGTGGCATATGTATGATGTCTCAGTATATGAAAGGTGAATTAAATTGAATACTATAACAGTTAGTGAAATGCAAAACAAAGCAAATGAATTTGTTCTGCTTGATATGCGCAGTGAAATATCATACCAAAACGGCCATATTCCAAATGCAATACTCTATTCCGGATTAGAAAATAAAACATTAGATAAATGCTCAAGATACATAGTTTACTGTACATATGGCGAGAAAAGCGTTGCAGCAGCCGACGAGCTTATTGATAACGGGTATTGGGCTAAAAGTCTTACAGGTGGATACGCAGCCTGGCTTAGGCATGAAATGTCAGATCTTGAAAGATATGAACGACAGATGCTCCTACCCGAGGTAGGTATTAACGGTCAAAGAAGGCTTTCTAATGCAAAGGTTCTGGTCGTTGGAGCAGGCGGCCTTGGCTGTCCTGCTCTGCAATATCTTGCAGGTGCCGGCGTAGGAACTATAGGTATTATAGATGCGGATAATGTCAGCATTACTAATTTACACAGACAGGTTCTTCATCCCGAAAAAAATGTCGGCAAGAATAAAGCTGAGTCTGCAAAGGAAATGCTGTCTCTTCTTAATAAAAAAATAAAAATAAATGCGTATCCGATATATTTGCAGCCCGAAAACATAAACCAGATAATCAGCGATTATGATTTTATTATAGATGCTGTAGATAATTTTGAAACAAAATTTCTTATTAATGATGCATGTGTAATAGCAAAAAAACCTTTTTGTCATGCCGGTGTAATACAATTTCATGGACAGGTAATGACTTATGTACCTGATAATGTTCCTTGCTATAGATGTATTTTTGAAGAAATTCCTCAAAAAGGTTCAATAGAAACCTGCAGTCAATCAGGTGTGCTTGGAGCTGTTGCCGGTATAATAGGATGCATGCAGGCGGCTGAAGCAATTAAATATATATTAGAAAGCGGAAAGCTTTTGACAGGGGCAATGTTTGTATTTGATGCACTTACTTTAAAAACAAGAATTGCCGGCTTTCATAAATGTAATCCATCATGTCGTGTTTGCGGTAAAAATGCAGATATCAAGGATGTATATAAGAATCGTAGGGAATATCTAACTGCATGTACACTCAAATAGTCAAGAATACCTTATTGTATTACTTGAATCTCCGCATCATACAATAACAGAGATAAAAGGGACAAATCACTTCTTTCAGAAGCTGACTTGTCCCTTTTGGTTATAGTAAGTAATAATGTGGAATAATATCTGCATAGCTTCCATCGGGCATTTTAAAGCCGCCCGGGATGGTTCCTAATTTTTTAAAGCCCAATCTTTCGTATAGATGTAAGGCATGAATGTTTGTCGCTACAACAGCATTGAATTGAAGTATCCTAAAATCAAATTTTTTTGCTGTTTCTATACAATTAAGAACTAATTGCTCTCCTATATGCTTCCCTCTTATATTTTTTTTCACAGCGTAGCTTGCATTACATATGTGTCCGCATCGGCCAATATTGTTAGGATGTAAAATATATAATCCTACAACTTCATTAGTATCGCAGTCAATTGCTACACCCGTATAGGTCTGTTCTTCAAAGAAACAATCTGAATTAAATTCAGTAAGCGTTTCATTCTGTGGAAATGCATTTCCATCTTTAACAACAGTATTCCAAATTTCTCTTACATCCTTTGAAAAGCTTATATTGTATTTTTTTATTATAATCTTCATGATATCCTCTTATTAAAATAAACGCTTCAAAGAGTAACATATACTCATATTGAAGCGTTAAAGTTAAAATATTATTTGCTTTATCGGTCCTCTCGGAAATAATTTCTTCCCAAAGACGCAGGAGGCTGATTCTCCTTTTTACTTCTAATACTTGTTAATATAAGGACAAATAATGTAACGATGTAAGGAATCATTTTATAGATTTCCTGAATATACATATTGTCCATTCCGGTTGGCAGATAAAGATAAAGAATATAAAGACCGCCAAAAAGAATAGATGCAAATATATCTACTACAGGTCTCCATACGGCAAAGATGACCAGTGCTATAGCAAGCCAGCCTCTGTCTCCAAAAGCATCATTGGACCATACACCGCAAGCATAGTCCATTACATAATAAAGACCTCCGAGACCTGCAATCATGCATCCGATGCAGGTTGCGCTGTATCTGTAGCATGTTACATTGATTCCTGCTGCATCTGCTGTTGCAGGATTTTCACCGACAGCACGAAGATGAAGTCCTGTACGTGTCTTATTAAAGATATATGCCATTATAAGTGCAATAACGATTGCTACATATACAAGAAATCCGTATGACAGAAAAAGATCTCCAAACCAACCTGTTGTTTCTGCTCCGGGCAAATCTGTTTTGAAATATTTACTTGTAGCTGATAATGCTATTGATGGTACATCGGAGCCAGCAAGCTTAATAAGAGATCCACCAAAAAAGTTTCCGAAGCCTACACCAAATGTAGTCATAGCCAAACCGGTAACATTCTGGTTAGCTCTAAGAGTTACTGTCAAAAAGCAGTATAATAAACCCATTAAAAGTGATCCGATCAGGCAGCATATAACAGGAATAAAAACAGCAAGGAACGGTACAATTACAGCCGCGTGCTCTTCATAAAGAAATGAGCCTATAACACCACTGATAGCACCTACATACATTACTCCGGGAATACCTAAATTCAGATTGCCGGACTTCTGAGTTAAAATCTCACCCAAGCTGCCAAAAAGAAGCGGAATTCCCTGAGCTACAGCTCGCGGTATAAATGAAATCAAAAATGCTAACATTAGTCCTGTGCCTCCTTTTTGCCTGAATGACTGCGCTTGATCTTATAGTTTATAAAAAATTCACATCCTATAAGCGTAAACAGAATAATACCTGTAATAATATCTGAGAATGATTGATTTAACCCAAATGCAGTAGATATTTCACTTGCTCCATTATTCATAAATACTATTAGGAAGCTTGACAGAATCATAGAAACCGGATTGAACTTTGCAAGCCATGAAACCAATACAGCTGTAAAGCCCTGTCCTCCAACAATTGACGTTGAGACAGTATGATTAATACTTCCTACTAAAAGCAAACCTACCAAGCCGCATACAGCGCCTGAAAGAGCTACTGTACGAAGAATTACTTTTTCAACCTTAATACCCACATATCTTGCAGTATTAACGCTTTCTCCTACTACAGATAATTCATATCCGTGCTTACTGTAATTAAGATAATAATACATTACGATTGTAACTGCGGCAGCAACAATAATACAAAGAAGGTATTTTGATCCGAATACATTCGGAAGCCATCCTTCATTGCCGCTTTGGTTTATAATTCCGATTGCACCGGAGCCCTTTGGCACCTCCCATACAATCGAAAAGCAAGCAACAAGCTGAATAGCAATGTAGTTCATCATAAGAGTCGAAAGAGTTTCATTGGTGTTCCATTTTGCTTTGCAAAATCCGGGAATCATAGCCCAAACAGCACCTGCTATTATACTTGTAACAATCATAAGAAGTATGATAACAGCATTGGGAACCTTTCCTGCCAGACAGATCATACATGCAGCAGATGCAAGGCCGCCTATAAGCACCTGTCCTTCGCCTCCGATATTCCAAAATTGCATTTTAAATGCCGGTGTCAATGCCAAAGCTATCATGAGAAGGATTGCTAAATTTTGAAATGTAACCCATGTTTTACGTGTGCTTCCAAAAGCACCTCTTATGATAGAACCATAAAATTCAATGGGATTCAGACCTGTTGCAAAGGCTGTAACAATAGCGCATATGATCAGTGCGACTATTATAGCAATAATACGTATAATAATTGCTTCCTTGCGTGATGTTCCGGAACGTCTGCCTGTTATATGAAACAATGGTTCACGTTTAGTTCTTTTCATTATCAGAGCCTCCTAGCTTAGTCATCAAAAGTCCCACTTCATTCTTATCGGCGGTTCTGCCATCAACAATACCACTGACTTTGCCTCCGCAAAGAACTAAAATCCTGTCACAAAGAGCCATCAGTACATCTAAATCTTCACCTACGAAAATAACAGCTACACCATTTTTTTTCTGCTCATTGATAAGATCATAAATAGTATATGAAGCATTAATATCGAGTCCGCGAACAACATAGGCTGTTAAAAGGACTGTTGGTGCGCTTGCTATTTCACGTCCAACCAATACCTTCTGAACATTTCCGCCTGAAAGTCTTCTGACAGGAGTCTCAATACTTGGAGTTACAACATCAAGCTCATCAACTACCTTTTCTGCAAGCTTTTTAGGGGTCTTTCTATCTGTAAAAACAGATTTTCCTTTTCTGAACGAACGAAGCATCATATTGTTTGTAAGATCCATGCTTCCTACAAGTCCCATTCCGAGACGATCCTCGGGAACAAATGAAAGTGAAACACCCATTTCCATAATTTTAAGCGGATCCTTGCCGATAAGCTCTTCTCTGCTCTCGTCATCCTCAACATAGTTGATACTTCCGCAATCAACCTTTTGAAGCCCTGCAATAGCCTCTAACAGCTCCTTTTGTCCGCAACCGGAGATACCTGCTATTCCGAGAACCTCGCCGCTATTTGCCGTAAAAGAAACATCATCAAGCTTTAAAATGCCATCATCACTATGAACAGTGATATTCTTTACCTCTATACGCGGCTTAGGATTGACAGGCTCGGGTCTGTCTATATTTAAGGTTACGGAACGTCCCACCATCATATTGGTCATTTCCTGAGCATTCGTATCCTTAGTTTTCATATCACCGATATATTCACCCTTACGTAAAATTGCTACACGGTCAGAAATAGCTTCTACCTCATGCAATTTGTGGGTGATAATAACGACTGTCTCACCCTCTTTTTTCATATTTCTCATAACAGCAAAAAGCTTTTCTGTTTCCTGAGGAGTTAATACTGCAGTCGGTTCATCCAGTATTAAAATTTTTGCTCCTCTGTAAAGAGTTTTTACGATTTCTACAGTCTGCTTTTCTGATACAGACATATCATAGATTTTTTTATTGGGATTTATTTCAAAGCCATATTTATCACAAATCGCTTTTATATCATTCTCAGCCTTTCGAAGATTAAGCTTTCCCTCCATTCCAAGAACAATATTTTCTGTAGCTGTCAATACGTCCACAAGCTTAAAATGCTGATGTACCATTCCGATGCCGTAATCATATGCATCTCTTGGGGATTTTATGAAGGCTTCCTTTCCGTTTATAAAAATCTGACCTTCATCAGGAAAATAAATTCCTGCCAACATATTCATTAATGTCGTTTTACCACTACCATTTTCTCCAAGAAGGGATAAAATTTCTCCCTTATATATGGTAAGATTCACATCTTTATTCGCAATAATAGAACCAAATGCTTTAGTAACATTTTTTAATTCTATTGCGGCTTCTCTGTTTTCCAAATGCAAAAACCTCCCTCTTTACTTCTTTGTTCCGCAGGAATACATTGAATGTATCTTCAAAGCATTCCTGTAAAACAAAAATCAAAAGCAGCGGAGAGACGACTTGCCTGCCTCTCCGCTGTAGAAATATTTCTATAAATTTAATTAATATGCATTATCAAGAAGTGTAATGCCATCAATCTGAACATTGAAGTATGGAGCTGAACGGAACTGAGGATCAGACTCCGCAAAATATCCGTCAATTATAACCTGATGATCCGGTGTATAATCTGCATCTGTATCAACATCAGCTTCATAGCTTGTAAGCTGCTTTCCGTCTACAGTAAATGTAGATGTATCAAATACATGAATGCTTCCGTCCTCAAGCTTTTCTTTAGCTTCTTCTACTGCATCTTCTGTTCCTTCAGCAATTGCAGTACCGAACTCTGTAAGCTCAACCGAACCAGATTCTATTGTTCCAACATAATCATCTACAATATCTTCGCCTGTAGCTACACATGTCATAGCATATTCAAAATATGGCTGCCAATTGATCTTTGAAGATACAAGATATGTATTAGGGCAAGAATCAAATGTGCTTCCGTTATAAGAAACATTAGGTACACCTGCTTCCTCACATGCTGTAGGTGCTCCCATTGAATCTGCATGCTGGCTGATAAGAACGCATCCGTCTGATATAAGCTTATTAGCTCCTTCCTTCTCTGCTGTCTCATCATACCATGATCCTGTAAATGTTACTTCCATTGTTACAGAAGGGCAAACAGATTTAGCGCCAAGATAGAATGATGTATATCCTGAAATAACCTCAGCATATGTGTAAGCACCAACATATCCCATCTTTGCTTCGTCTTCTGTTATCTTTCCTTCATCTATCATTTCGTTAAGCTTCATTCCTGCTGTAATACCTGCAAGATAACGTCCCTCATAGATAGATGCGAATGCATCATGGAAATTGTCAAGATCCGCTGTATGTGCCTGAGTACCTGTAGCATGACAGAACTGAACATCAGGATACTCCTGAGCTGCTTCCATTACATATGATTCATGATTGAAGCTGTCTGCAAAAATAAAGTTACAGCCCTCATCGGCAAGTTCACATGCTGCATCATATGCTTCCTGATTTTCTGCTACATTGTTTTTAAATACATATTCCACACCAAGTGCTTCACATGCAGCTTTTGCTGCATCAATAAAGTTTTTATCGTATGTGGAATTTTCATCATGCAGAGTAATAAATCCGGCTTTAACCTTTGAATAGTCAACATCTGATGTGTCAATTGATGAACTTGTACTTGCAGTGCTCTTGTCAGATGTGTCAGATGTACTTGAAGCTGCTGAGCTTTCTGATGATGTACTTGCTGCAGATGAGCTGCTGGAAGACCCTCCACAAGCTGCCATGGTAAGAGCCATGGCTCCTGTCATAAACAGAGCGATAACTTTCTTCTTCATTTTTTTCTCCTCTTTGAATTGTAATGCAATACCGCCTTTAGACGGAATGGTGGTTTACATCAAACCATTTATAGTTGCCAAAAATTTCACTGCTTTGCACAGCAAAATATTATATTAATAAAGATTAACAGAGCAATGTAAAAAAAACAATTGTTTAAATGTCAAAGAATTTACTTTTTTTTCTGTTTTTTTATGGATTTTTTATCAATGGTATGTTGATGATTCTTTTTATTATTTCGTTCACGAGCTTTGTCCGAATTGTGCTCTGAAAATTTTCTTGGAGCTATCAAACATTTTTTGTAATCAAAGCCAATTAAATCCTGTCGTCCGGCCTTTATAAGAGCTTCCTTAACCAGATCATAATTTTCAGGTCTTCGATATTGAATCAAAGCTCTTTGGAGTGCCTTTTCATGAGGAGACCTTGGAATATATACCTTTTCCATTGTTCTTGGATCCACTCCTGTATAATACATGACAGTTGACAATGTCGATGGTGTGGGATAAAAATCCTGAACCTGCTCCGGCATATATCCCAGATCACGAATATACTCGGCAAGCTCAACGGCCTCCATTAATCCCGAACCGGGATGAGATGACATTAGATAAGGAAGCATATACTGCTTCAGCTTGAGCTCTTTATTAACCTTTTCAAATCGCTCACAAAATGATTTATAAACCGTAAATTCCGGTTTTCCCATATATTTTAAAACCCTGTCAGATATATGCTCCGGTGCTACACGCAGCTGCCCGCTGATATGATATTTGCAAAGCTCTTCTAAAAAGTCGGTTTTTGTATCTGCAATTACATAATCAAAACGTATACCTGATCTTATAAATACCTTTTTTACACCCGGTATTTTACGAAGCTTCCTTAGCAGGGTAATATAATCGCTATGACTAGCCTTTAAGTTTTTACATACATCAGGAAACAGACACTGTCTGTTTTTGCACACACCGTTTTTTTGCTGTTTTTCACAGGATGGACCTCTAAAATTAGCTGTTGGGCCTCCGACATCATGGATATATCCTTTAAAATCCGGCTCCTTTGTCATTCTTGTTGCTTCATTAATAAGAGATTCATGACTTCTTACCTGTACACACCTTCCTTGATGAAATGTCAGTGCGCAAAACGAACATCCTCCAAAGCAGCCTCTATTGCTTGTAAGAGAAAACTTTATTTCATTAATTGCAGGAACTCCACCTGATTTTTTATAAATGGGATGGTAATCATTCATATATGGAAGCTCGTAAATGTCATCCATTTCCTGCGTAGCAAGCGGTAATTGCGGAGGATTTTGGACAATATATCGTTTTTCACCATATTTTTCTATAAGGGGTTTTGCTGTAATGGCATCTGTATTTTGATATTGAATATAAAAGCTTTTTGCATAATTAATTTTATCAGCTAAAAGCGCATCATATTCAGGAAGTGTTATACCATCATATACATTATCTATATCACGACATTTATATACAGTACCCCGAACAAAGCTTATATCGTGAGCCTCTATTCCGCTGTCCAATGCTTCTGCAATTTCAACTATAGACCGCTCTCCCATTCCATATATTAAAATATCAGCTCCTGAATCCATAAGAATTGAACGTTTAAGCTTATCAGACCAATAGTCATAATGTGCGAGACGCCGAAGACTTGATTCGATTCCTCCTATAATAATCGGCTTACGCTTGTAGCTTCGCCTTATAAGATTACTATAAACAATGGTTGCATAATCAGGCCTTTTTCCTGCAATGCCACCGGGTGTATATGCATCCTGATGCCGTCTTTTTTTTGAAACCGTATAATGGTTTACCATGGAATCCATATTTCCGGCACTTATCAAAAAGCCAAGCCTTGGCTCACCGAAAATTTGGATGCTTTTTTCATCCTTCCAATCCGGCTGAGATATAAATGCAACCTTAAAGCCTCGAGATTCCAATACTCTGCTTATAATAGCAGGTCCAAAGGAAGAATGGTCAACATACGCATCACCTATTACATATATAAAATCCGGCTGTTTCCATCCATATTTTTTCATCTCTTCTTTAGATAAAGGTAAAAAAGGCATTTTAAACTTCTCCTAATTTAATTAAGTATGTTTTACAGTAAAAATCCAATAAGGTCAACCGATTTGACAGTATATATATCAAAATAGTTTTTGTTTCAGGTATAAATATAGGATTTTTATAGAAAGAATTTTATCAAAGAAGAGATGCTTCATATTAAAAGCAGTTTCTTCATTAAATAAAAAAATCCTGCCACCTGTAAATGGGGTTGTTGGTGGCAGGAAACAAAAAGAAATTAGATAAATGGATTCTCAGTTGGATATGGAAGTGACTTTGGTCTGTTGTACT
>CAVBHN010000031.1:0-15141 GCA_963595425.1 Faecalibacterium sp. CAG:74
AAATGCATAATGCGACACTCCCATTTTTTTATATGAGCAACTGGTGAAGTGGTTTGCGAATATTCTTGACTTAAGCAGAATAAGCAGCTCGGCGTTTTCTGGCATCTATATCTGCAAGCTGCTGTATAAGCTGCTTTTCTTCAGGCGAAAGTGATCTCGGAACCTGAATTAAAATGGTAACATATTCATCACCATAGCTGTTCTTATTTTTCATTGACACAATACCCTTGTTTTTAAGCCTGATCTTGCTTCCGGATTGAGTGCCTGCAGGAATGCGGCATTCTACATTACCATATAATGTATGCATTTTAACTCTTCCGCCAAGTACCGCGGTAGCAAATGGTATCTGTGTGCTTGTATATATATCCTGACCCTTTCTTTCATAGGTTGAATCAGGTGAAATATTAACTTTTAAGAGCAGATCGGATTTGCCGCCTGGTCCTTTACCCTTAAGCCTGAGTATTTGTTTATCGTTTATACCGGCAGGAATATGAACCTGAAGGTCAGAAGCCTGTCCGTCTAATCTTATACGCTTATCTGCACCGAATGCCGAATCATATAGAGATATCGTAATTTCGGCATGAGAGTCAGGTGTGGCAGTCGAGGAATGATTCATAAAATCATTGGCTGAAAATCCATGATGTTTTCCGTTAAATGCTCCTGAGGTGCTTTGAAATCCTCCGAAAATATTCTTTAATATATCATCCATATCCTCTGAAGAGGATGATGTATAGGTATAGCTGTTTCCGAATCCGTTGCCGGATGAAAAATGATGCCAATTGTTAAAATCAGAAGCTCTGTTTGCATTGTTTTTATAGAAATTGGATGCAGTCTCGTCAAAAGCAGCCATTCCATATGCGTCGTATAATTTTTTCTTTTCGGGATTGCTAAGAATCTCGTAGGCTTCAGAAATCTCTTTGAATTTTTGCTCAGCATTTGAATCACCCTGATTGGTATCCGGATGATATTTTTTTGCAAGCTTATGATATGCTCTTTTAATTGCTTTGTCATCTGCGCCCTTGGACAGTCCAAGAATCTCATAAAAATCCCTTTTCATGGTGATTCACCTCCTTTGGGATTAAGCTTTATAAAAGGGGCACATTCAGTGCCCCTCTTATAAATTATCCTTCGATAGTTATATATTTCTTTTCTTCAACCTTAGGTTCGGGCTGTTTCTTAGGTACGAAGATATTAAGAACGCCGTTATCAAACTTAGCTGAGATATCCTCTTCGGTTATTTCCTTGCCGACATAGAAGCTTCTGCTGGAGCTGCCAACATAACGCTCTCTGCGAATATATTTGCCATCGGAATCCTTTTCATCCTTGTTTTCTGAGGTTGAGGCACTTATAGTCATATAGCCGTCCTTAAGATCAGCCTTAACATCTTCTTTTTTATAACCCGGAAGCTCTATAGAAAGAGTATATCCGGCATCCGATTCCTTAACATCTGTTTTCATAAGATTCTGTGCCGGAACTCTGTAGGAAAAGTTCTTTTTAATAGGGCTTGTAAAATCATCAAAAAATCCATCAAATAAATTCTCTCCAAAAATACTAGGCATTAACATAATATTTGTCCTCCTTATATATCTAAGTTTATATTTAAAATCTTGTTTGCAGGTTTTCATCACCTGTTGATTATGTTATAACACAATTATTAGCACTCGTCAATGGTGAGTGCTAATAATTTTTGAAAAAAATTTGTAAAGTCTGATAATAAAGAAGAAAAAGCATAGTTGTAACTATTGCTAAAGAAAATACAGCATGATAAAATACAATCTCAGCGGCGCAGTATCCTAGTCAATGCACCGCACTTTTAAGGAGAGCCTAAAAATTCTCATAAGGGCACATCGGTGAAGTCTCTTGTGTTTGCTTCTTACGCCCAGTTTGGGGTGGATGCTGGAGGTTAAGGTCTACGGGCGGCCGCAATGGCATGCGGGAACCGACCCTTTTTCCGTGGAGACCCGCATTTGTGCTTTGCGCTTTTGGACAAGGTACGAAGCGGGGAAGAACCTGCAATGTGGTATGGACCGGCGAAAACATTCCTTGAATGAATCAACCGATAAATGCTGCGTGCAGTGTAGCCTGCCTTGAGTGAATATGGGGAATTTGGGAACTACACGAAGGGATTGTGGCCACAATACCCGACGCGATCGCCCAATGAAATCATATTTGCAAAAAAGGATAAGAAGTGTGAAGCTTGTCGTGGAAAACACCTAGGCTGTCGTAATTGGGCAGAAAGAGGATTGAGGTACGGACTAAGTGGCAGTCGGGTCCCGGATTCGGTGACGAACCGGCGGAGTCTTTAAAGGGAAACCGCCATCACGGTAACGTCTGGTAGACTTTGGAGAAATTCTACCCGTACCTAAGCCGTAAGATTACCTTTTTCTGCTGCCGCTTTATTCTAAATCAAACTGCAGATTAAGAATGCAGCAAATTGACAAATAATATGGAAAAAAATAATAAATCAAATCAAACATCAAAGAATAAAAAAAATTCACACAAAAAATGGATCATAACCGTTTTCTTTATGACACTTGCAATATCAGCCTGTTTTTCGCTGGTATCTAATCTCGTTATGTCATCATCCGAAATGTTCATAGCATTGATTGTTCTCCTAATTATAGTATTTATTGGTATATTGTTTGATATAATCGGTGTTGCGGTTACCGCCTCGGATGAAAAAGCTATACATGGGATGGCTTCGAGAAGAGTAAAGGGTGCGGCAGAGGCCGTAAATCTTATTAATAATGCGAATAAGGTCTCTTCTATTTGCAATGATGTCATAGGAGATATATGCGGAGTCATATCCGGATCCGCCACAACAGCTATAGTATCAAAAATTCTTTTGAAGATTAATATGGGTCAGGCAATGGAAATGGTATTGCCTCTTGCAATGTCAGCACTTGTTGCTGCTTTGACCGTTACAGGTAAGGCGATCGGAAAGGTTTCGGCAATAAATAATTCAACGCAGATTGTATTTACAACCGGAAAGGCCATTGCTTTTTTTAAAGGCATATTTTCGTTCAAAAAAAAGGAAAGAAAATGACGGATATTTTTGTCAGGGAAGATGAAAACGGATTATATATAACAGATGGTAGACTAAGCTTTCGAGGAGATTTTGAAAGCATGCTTCCAAGAATTAAAAGAGCAAATACAAAAACAGAGCTTATTCTAAGGGCCGTTAAAATAAAAAAAGAAAAAGAAAATACATGGATTATCGATGCAACTGCAGGACTGGGAGAGGATTCTCTGATTTTGGCATCAGCCGGATATAATGTAATTATGTACGAGAAAGATCCTATTATTGCCGCACTTTTAGCAGATGCCATGAAAAGAGCTGAGGCAAATCCATATCTTTTTGACATAGTAAAAAGAATGACGCTGGTTAATGGGGACAGTATTGATGCCATGAAGAAGTTAAATCAAAAGGCCGATGTTATTTTGCTGGACCCAATGTTTCCCGAAAGAAATAAAAGTGCACTTATAAAAAAGAAGTTCCAGCTTATACATCATTTAGAGGCTCCATGCAGCAATGAAGAAGAGCTTTTGGCAGCTGCCTTTGAAGCAAAACCAAGGAAAATAGTAATAAAGCGACCGTTAAAGGGAGGCAATTTGGCTGACAGGAAGCCGGAGTATACAATTGCCGGGAAAGCGATTAGATATGATTGTTTTGTTTTGGCTGTTTAAATACTTGAATTTGTAATAATTTGTTTATGATTATTTCATTTTACTATAGATAACTATTCTGCTATTATATGAATTAGGTCAAGTTTAAAGGAGGTAAAATAATGGCAGAGTACAAGCATGGAACAGAAGAATTAAAGAAACTATCTGATAGAGTTATATTTGCAAGGGCGGAGCTTAATCTCGACAGACTTGAAAATGTTTTTTCGGAAATGTCACTTATAGATTATGAGCTTATCCGTAAAATATGGCCGCAGTTAAAAGATGATGAGAACAGTAAAACAGGTACGATATATCTGTCTGAGATGCAGGAAAGAACAGGCATCCCTATGAATCAGATATCCAGAGCAGTTCAAAAGCTAAGTGATAAAAATCTTGTTGAGTGGAAACGAGGGGAAAGCGGTACTTATATAGAAATAAGCAGCCTGGGAAGAACTAAATTTAAAGAGCAGCAGATTAAGCTGTTAAAGTATTTTGATAGAATTGTTGAACGAATGGGCTTCGAGCGATTAAATGAAATGATTTCAATTTTAAACGAAGTAGAGTATATTATGAAAGAGGAAGCTGAAAAGATCAATCTGTAATTAATAAGATTAAAGGATTGAGGACAGAGGCTTTGAGATTATTTTGATAGCGTAGCAAACGTATCAGGAAAGAGGACAATATGGAAATCGGAATAAAAGGCAATTGCGAGATCATTGTTACAGATGAGATTTCTGCAAAGACCATGGGGAGCGGAACCTTGGATGTTCTTGCAACACCTGCAATGGTAGCTCTTATGGAGAAGACAGCATGGACAAGTATACAAAACGAGCTTGAAGAGGGAAGCGGAACAGTCGGAATTTCAATGAATATAACCCATGATGCTCCTACACCGCTTGGCATGAAGGTGCATTGCGAAAGTGAACTTATTGCAATAGACGGAAGGAAGCTGACATTCAAGGTGGAGGCCTTTGATGAAAAGGGAAGCATTGGAAAAGGTACACATGAAAGATTTATTATCAATTCAGCCAAATTCCAGGCGAAGGCAAACAGTAAAAAGGATTGAAATTCCATAAAACATGTGTTATAAATTTCATCAGAAAACATGTGTGAATTTTTCTAATACATTTCGATTATTTTCGTCACACCCATTTATGGGTGTGATTTTTTGACTTTATAAGTAATTCCGGTGAGATTCCTGCGAATTAAAAGGCTTAAAATAAATTTATACAGAAAAGAGAGGATTATGAATCAGACATATATGAAGGATGAGAGGATATTTCCTCTTATAATAAAAATGTCGCTGCCAATGGTGGTTTCTATGTGGGTTAACTCCATGTACAACATTGTCGACAGCTTTTTTGTTGCAAAAATAAATGAGAATGCCATGACTGCATTGTCTCTTGTATATCCTCTTCAAAATCTTATTAATGCAGTCATGATTGGATTTGGTATAGGGGTAAACGCATCGATTGCATATTTCCTTGGTGCCGGGGATGAAAGACAGGCACATAAATCAGCAGGACAGGGATTGGTACTTGCTACCATTCATGGAATAATATTCATGATAGCATGCATAATCGGTATAAAACCGTTTCTGCAGCTGTTTACAGCAGATGCGGAAATAATAAGCTATGGTGTTCGTTATTCAAATATTGCTTTTTTGTTTTCTGTCATAATTGCATGGCAGCTGATATTTGAAAAAACATTTCAGGCAGTCGGACGCATGATGGCGACTATGATATGTATGATGGCAGGATTTATTACTAATATTGTACTTGATCCGGTACTTATTTTTGGAATAGGAATATTCCCTAAGATGGGAATAGACGGAGCAGCACTGGCAACAGGACTCGGACAAGCTGTTACATTGTTGTTTTATTTGTGGTTTTATAAATTTAAACCGATAAATGTAAAATTCAAGAGAGAATATCTAAGACTTGATAAAAGAACCTGCTTGAGACTGTATTCGGTTGGAATCCCTGCAAGCCTTAATATAGCTCTTCCGTCTGTACTTATATCGGCACTAAATGTAATATTGGCAGGCTTTTCGCAAAGCTATGTATTTGTGCTTGGCATATATTATAAGCTTCAGACGTTTTTGTATTTGCCTGCAAACGGCGTGGTACAGGGAATACGCCCTATAATTGGCTACAATTATGGTGCAAAGGAGCTTGTAAGGGTCAAAAAAATATTCTATACAGCGATGATAATTGTTGCTGTGATCATGGTTATAGGAACTATAATATGTATTTTAATGCCTAATATGCTTATGGGCATGTTTACGCAAAATCCGGATACGGTTTTAAAGGGAGTCAATGCGTTAAGAATATTATGTGCAGGCTTTGTTGTATCTGCCGTATCCGTTACAGCTACAGGAGCTCTTGAGGGACTTGGCAAGGGAACGCTTTCACTTATTGTCTCACTTTTAAGATATGCGCTTTTAATAATCCCTGTTGCATATGTTCTTAGCGCTTTGATAGGAGCAGAAGGAGTTTGGCATGCATTTTGGATCACAGAAGGTATAACATCCTTGATAGCTTATATAATTTTTGTCAGAATGCTGAAATACAGACTTTAATCTGAACAGTACAGGAGAATTAAATATACAGGGACTTCTAAAAAAAAGCTTTAGCATTATGCAGCTGATTGCATAATGTTAAAGCTTTTTTAACTACTGATTTTTCTTTTTCCTTTTAATCCGAATTATAGAGATGCCGGCAAGAAGTATTATAAATACTAAGGTTCCTATAAGCGATGCCGTGAACAATGGCTGATCGTAGCTGCAGACCACGGTATGCTCACCGGCAGAAAGCCTGAGAGCAACGAAGCCATAATCGGCACATAAGGCATCGGCATTTTCTCCGTCAACTGTAAATGACCATCCATCCTCATAAGGAATAGGTATAAACATATATCCGTCCTCGGAGTTTGAAACAGAAGCAGTTATAAGCCCGTCATTTCCGGAATCTGCTATGCTTATTGAAGCGTTCTGCGCATGATCGTAATTAGCTGATGAGGAAAAGGTAATATTATATATAGAAACCGGAACCCCATCCGTGCCAAAGCTGAAATATAGCTTATTAGTTCCAACCGGAAGATTGATATTTACTGTTTTCGGACCGGCTGCCTGGAGCTGTGCAATATATGAAGCGCCATCCGGATCTGTTCCTATTTTGACATCTATAGGAGTTGCACAGTCAAGCTGGATCGAAACCGATATGGTTGTTTTTTCATCCGTTACAGTGTTGGTCAGAGGTATTTCAGTGCATGAATCAGTCATCCAAATATATGAGCCGTCGCCATTAGCCATGAAATTGGAAGGAAGAGCGGCATCATTTACCGAAAAATTGGTATCTGACTGCTTAACATATGAATTCAAGTCAACTGTCGTTGATGCATTATCAAGTATAATGGCATCGGCTAACAGGTCGGCAGCACTATACGAAATACCGGAATTTTTGAGAGCGGTATAATCATCAGATGAAACTGTATTTGTATAAAATGATGCAAATCCCGACCAGTTTGTATTTTTATACAGATAGAGCTTTCCAAACTGCTTTTCAAGCACATAGCCTTCATAACTTACATCTGAACTCTTTGAGATGAGATATTTAACACCGAAAAGATCATGGAATTCTTTTTTATCCGCAATCTGTACAAATGATATATGTGAGGAATTTGCATAGTTTATTTCGGGTACAAGCTCGGAAACAAATTTAAGAATATTAGCATTCATCGTAGAATTGTATGTGCTTATACCATTATAATCCTGCGCAAGCGAGTCCATACAGTGAGAGCCTATTGTATAATCCTTTTCAAGACGATAAAGGTCACTGTCATTTTCTTTAAGGTAATCCGTAAGCGCTGTATAGTCAGTACCATACAGCTCATCAAAATATGAATCGGTTGCTGATACAGATTCTCTTTTATAAATGCATGAGCAGCCATCTGTTATTATTTGGCCAGCAACCGTAAGGCATATAAGAACATATATAATATGACGATGCTTTTTATCCGCTTTCGAATAAAGTATCAGGCATATTACCATTACAACAGTGCATATGGCGAGACTTAAAATAAAAATTTTAAGACTGCGCTGTTCGGCTCTTGTATATGCAATGTAATATGCAGCAATACAGCAGATGACAGAGATTATACCGCCTGCAATATTGAAAAAGTGTTCTCTTATAAGCTTAGTCATCATATATGCCGTAAGCAATGCAAAGAACGGCATAAGCAGGAATGTATGGCGTGAAAACGGATAAGAGAAAAAGTTAAATATCATGCTCACAGCCGGAACACAAAGCATCAGAAATCCAAATATTATTGCAATAAATGATGCAGCCTTGACGCGTTTATCCTGCTTTTTAGATATAAAAAGATAAATAACAAGCTGGATAAGCATTACAACTAAAAGGCTTGTGAAAAATACATTAGGTGCTTCATACAGATTTCCGTATCCTGTATATTCGGAGGCAGAGGAATTGCCTTGTATACCGCCCGATAAAAATCTGAGTATGAGCGTTTTGTAATAAGAACCGGGCCATTTGAAAAGCATACCTGTATAGCTGCCGCTGCTAAGTCTTGATGTGATATTTGAAATAAGTGAATAAGACGGTATAAGATTAACAAGTCCTATTCCAACGCCTATTAAAACAGCAAATAGCTGTTTAAGCAATACAGAAAAATATCTTCTTATACTTCCGGTTCTGAGAGTCCATAATCTTATAATTACATAAAGACCTGCAACGATAAGACTCATATATGAAAAATAATAGGTACAAAGAACCATAAGTCCGGTGCATATGGAAACCAATGGTGAGAATTTGGACCTTCTTATTGCTTTTTCAAGAGCCATAAGAAGAAGCGGCAGGTAGATCATTATTGCGGTAAACGCATAGTGCTGACCCCATAGTGTCATAAATCCGTTAAAGGAATATATATAAGCCGCTATAAGCTTGGACTTTCCTGATAAATCAAAGCAATTTAAAAAATGCCACATGGCTACGCCTGAGCAGACAAGAGCCAGGATATATACATATATAAGGCTTCCGGCCATTGCCGATGATCCGAGAATAATGCCGAAAAGATATATTATCCATAGAAGCGGATTGAAAAGATTGAGCTGATAAAGACTCGTTCCGAAACCGTTTGTCATATCCCAAAGAGAAAAGTTTCCATCCTTGATATGGTTTACTATGGAATGAAACTGCATTATATATTGCTGTTTGGTATCACTTCCGATGTCATCAAACATAAAGATATATCGCGAAAATATATATTTGTTATAAATTATGACGGAGGTGACGACTATTGCAATTATAAGGAGCAGTACCTGATGCTTTTTGAAAAATTCTGTGATTGATTTCATGAAAATTCCCTCAGTTTAAATTTATATAGCCGAATACCGATTTGTTCGCAACCCATTGATTATACAGTAGTAAGATTGCAGTGTCAAAATTAAAATGTCAGGCTGCGTGAATATTCATCAGCGGAATAAACAGCCTCAACAAGCATATCGGGTGTTACATCAAATGGCATTTTGTGAACCGTCATGCCGGGACGGCAGGCAAATTTTGCTGCTTTCATCCAGTCAGACTTTGAAATCGGAGTGTCGGACAGCTCAGAAAAGCAGGTTGGAAGTCCGATATTTTTACAAAAAACAATAACCGTTTTAAGCTCATTATCCGGAGCATGCTCAAGACACAGCTGAACGATGGTATTGAAGGCTACTATTTCTCCATGGGCATGGCTGTGCAGTGAAGGAATAACCGTTACACCCTTTTGAAAGCCATGAGCGGCAGCAACTCCGCCGCTTTCAAAGCCAACACCGGAAAGATAGATATTGGCTTCTGTAATTCTTTCAAGAGCAAAGCTTACCTCATGCTTTTTGGCTGATTCGTAGGCACTTGTTCCGTATTCAAGCAGTGTTTCATAGCAGCCCTTTGCAAGTGCATAGGCTGCGGATGTGGGCATTGTAGAAAGCTGATTTAATGAGCCGGAGCGTTTCACAGCCCGGGCTTCAAAATATGTTGCCAGTGCATCACCCATTCCGTAAGCCAGATATTTATATGGCGCAGCCGCTATTATTTGTGGATCAACTATTACTGCATCGGGACATTTTTTTGTATGAAGATATTTGTCAAAGATGCCCTCCGGAGTATAAAGGACCGAAAGAGCCGAGCAGGGGGCGTCTGTAGACGCAACCGTAGGGATAACGATACAGGCTGTATTCATACTATCGGAAACGGCCTTTGCAATATCGAGAATCTTGCCGCCGCCGACACCTATTATCATATCAGGCGTGTTATCCGAAAGCTTTGAAATTATATTGTCAATTTGCAATCTTGAGCATTCACCTTGTATTTCATAAAAGCTGGAAACAAATTTATCAGGTGAAAGTCCGGATAAAATATCAGTCTTATGTCTTTTAATGCCTGAGGGACTGATAAGAAATACGGCAGAACTTCCGTATAATGAAATATGGGGATAAAGATTTTTGATAATATCCTTTTCTTGAATATATGTGCCAGGGCTCTTTAAGCTTATAAGCATGATAAATCTCCTTTGAATCATTCATATGTTTAATAATTTTGTTTTTTTGTATGCTGTCTTATATCAGTTTGAAATTTAAAGCCTGCTTTGTCAAGAAGAGAATAAGGCAGGCCGGCTTCTTTATATTACATTGGCTTGATGGAGCAAAAATTAGTGATATAATAAAGCATTAAGACTAAAAACCTATTGAAAGAGATATATATGAATAAGAAAGAAATACTTGAAATAAAAAAATTACTGGCAAAGGAAAATACCAGAATTAACAGAATAAGCTGCTGCTATGTAGACGGACATAAGGAAAAGAAAACGGTGTTTACACAGGCATTTTATTCGGTAAATGAGGAGGCAATGTTTAAATATTCGGATATATTCAGAAAAACATTGTCGGGAACTATCGGCAAAAATCTTCACACCCTGGAATTTCCGCTTGATGAGGAGATGAACGGAGATAAGCATGAGATGCTTACAAGACTTGTCAAGAGTGATCTGATGGATGAAAGGCTTAATGAAGATTTCTTTGACAAGGTAATTGAAAAGTACAGCTATCCGGAAAATTATCTGATCATTTTAGCACATGGCATTTATGATATTCCGTCAAAGAGTACAGATAATTCGGAAATATTCGATGCTTCAGAATATGTATACAAATTTATCATATGCTCCGTATGTCCTGTTAATCTGTCGAAGCCGGGACTTTGCTATGATGACAGCAGCAGATCCTTTATAGAGCACCTTCAGGACTGGATGGTGCAAATGCCTGATACTGGATTTTTATATCCGGCATTTAATGACAGAAATACCGATATACACAGTCTTTTGTTTTATACGAAAAAATCTGACGAGCCGCATATAGAATTTACAGAAGAGGTGCTCGGATGCTTTTCGCCTGTGGGAACAAAGGAGCAAAAGACAGAGTTTAATGCCATTGTAGAAGAGGTATTTGGCAGTGAGTGCGATTTTGACACAGTCAAGGGGATACATGAAAGCCTTACAACGATGTCTGAGGAAAAGAAGGAGGAGCCTGATCCGCCTTCACTTGAGAAAAATGATATAAAAAAAATACTTTCGGATTGCGGTGCAGATGAAGCAAGACTGGAGATAGTTGATAATAATTTCGATACTCAGGCAGGCAGAACCGAAAGAGTAATGGTATCTGCACTCGGAAATCTAAAGAAATTCGAGGTTGTATCACCTGATGTAAAGATCCAGGTCAATTCGGACAGAATGGATCTCATAGATACTATGATAATAGAAGGACAGGAATATCTTATGATTCCGCTTACGGATGAGGTGAGAGTAAACGGACTTTTGGTGCATCATAAGAAAAATAAAGGAGAAAAGGAATGATAGGCGAATGTCTTGAGAGGGTAAGAAGGATCAAGCCTCTTATACATAATATAACAAATTATGTTACTGCCAATGATGTTGCCAATGTACTTTTGGCCTGCGGTGCAAGTCCTATCATGGCAGATTCTCCAAAAGAGGTTGAAGATATAACAGCTATATGCAAGGGATTAAATATAAATATAGGTACGCTTAACGAGCAAAAAAAAGAAGCTATAATTTTGGCAGGCAGAAAAGCAAATGAGCTCGGAAAGCCGGTTGTACTTGATCCTGTCGGTGCCGGCTCAAGTATTAACAGAACAGAATTTGCAAGGCAGATTCTTGAAAATATTGAGGTGGATGTTGTAAGAGGAAATATTTCCGAAATAAAAGCATTGGCGCTTGGAAGTATTTCGCAAAGCGGTGTTGACGCAAATACTCTGGATGAGGTCACAGATGAAAATATTGAGGATGCTGTTGATTTTATAAGAGACTTCTCGCTCAATCACAAATGCATTTCTATTGTTACGGGAAATATAGATATAGTTACAGATGGGGATATTGCATATACTATATATAACGGAAGAAGAGAAATGAGAAGCATAACCGGTATAGGCTGTCAGCTTTCAGGACTGACATGTGCATGTATTTCAGCAAATCTCGAAAACAAGCTTGAGGCATCGCTTGCTGCAGTAGCTTTAATAGGCCTTGCGGGAGAAATAGGCTTTAGCTATATGCAGGAGGGCGATGGCAATGCTGCATACAGAAATAGGATTATAGATGCTGTTTACAATATGAACAGTAAAATGCTTGAAGAGGGGGCAAATTATAAAATATGGCAGTGAAAAATAATATGACAAAAAAGATAGCGTTTGCAGGAGTATTTATAGCGCTTGCGGTACTTGGAAGCCTTATCAGCATACCGATAGCGGGAAGCAAATGTGCGCCGGTACAGCATATGATAAATATATTGTCTGCTGTGCTGCTGGGGCCATGGTATTCGGTAGGAATTGCTTTTTGCGCAAGTCTTTTGAGAAACCTTTTGGGAATCGGAAGCCTTATGGCATTTCCGGGAAGCATGATCGGAGCGCTTTGCTGCGGAATCGCATATAAGCTTACAAAAAAAATAAGCATTACCTGCATTTTTGAGGCTTTCGGAACCGGAATATTAGGCGGGATAGCGGCTTATCCTGTAGCAAGGCTTATGATGGGCTTGCAGCCGGAGGGTATGTTTATTTATGTAATACCATTTTTGATATCAACAGTAGCAGGCAGTATACTTGCTTTTATTCTGATAGGCTCGCTTAAGGCAGGAAAGATAATCAAGGTATGAGATATTGGCTTTAATGCAGACTGACTTTTCGATTTTAAAGCTGCAAGGGAGTGGGTTTATGGAGGATAAAATTTGAAAAAAATCAAAACAATTGCGATTATCACCGCTGTAATAACAACAGCAGGGATAATGCCGTCTGCAGTAACCGGCGCATCGGAGGAGTCTTTGGTCGTAAATGCCGATGAGCTTGACGAAATAGCTTTATCGGACACTATTCCGGATGCTGCTGATATTGACGATAATAATCAATGTCAGACAAACCAGCTTATTGTATTTGACGATACGGTTGATATAAGCGGAGCAAGCAATGCGTATTATAACAGCACTATCGATGCTATAATTTTGGAATATGATACCGATGAGGAAACAAAGGCGGCATACGAGACCCTGTCACAAACAAATGATGTCATGGTTAATGCCGTAGTATGTGCCGAGGATGTCGGGACTATAACAGACAATGCAGATAAATATCAGGCTGTAGGTGCCTATGGAACCGATTTTCTAAGTGATTATACAGCTGATACGGTGACTGTTGCGGTTATAGATTCGGGATATGAGTATTATGCTTCGGAGGTACCAAAGGATAAGGCTTATTTTAATAACAGAATAGTGAGTGGCTACAATGCCGTTGATGAAAGTGATGATGTAAGTGATGTAACATCAAATAAGCACGGAACGGTTGTTGCAGGTGTCATTGCTGATTCGACTCCGGAAAATGTAAAAATCATGCCCATAAGGATATTAAACAGCGCAGGACGAGGAAGTACGGCAACACTTCTTGCAGCCTATCAATGGGCTGTAGATAACGGAGCTGATATTATAAATATGTCGCTTGGCTGGGAATTGAGCACAGCTACCGCATCAAATACCGATGCTATAGGAAGATTGATTTCAGAAGCAAAGGAAAAGGGAATCATAAGTGTTGCGGCAGCAGGAAATCATATAAAAAATCTGAATGAGGAGGCGTATTACCCGGCCTCCTATGATGATACAATAGCAGTAAGTGCCGTAACGACAGATGATGCGGGAAATATCAGCTTTGCAGACTCGTACTCTGATTATGGCGATGCTATAGATTATGCAGCACCGGGCACACATATCGCTTCATCGACAGGAGACAATACAACATATTATAAGGGAACATCTTTTTCGGCAGCATTTGTATCAGGGGAATTTGCCTGTCTTATGCTTGCATATCCCAAAAGGTCGTCAGATGAATATATACAGCTTGCATCAGCTTATGCCCTGGATTTGGGTGATGAAGGAAAAGATATATATTACGGAGACGGAATTATTAACCTTGACAGCCTTGAGGAAAATATAACGACTGAATATCAAGCTGAAATAAAGCCGGGGCCGGTTAAGGAAAATGGAGTCTGGGTGCTCTATGATGAAAATGAAAATAAACTGACAGTAAACGGAACTCCTAAGGTTAACGGAAAAAAATATTATCTTGATAACGGAGTGCTTAGAAGCGGATGGCTGAAGCTTGCAGACTGGCAGATGTACTTTGATCCTCAAACCTATGAGGCGGCAACAGGAGTTACAGCTATAGACGGAATAGTTTATCTGTTTGACGAAAACGGAATCAGAATTACAGAAAGTGGCACTCCGGTTATATCTGGGAAAAAGTATTATTTTGAGGATGGAATGCTTAAAAGCGGATGGCTGAAGCTTGCAAACTGGCAGATGTATTTTGATCCTCAAACCTATGAGGCAGCGGTTGGGATTAATGTAATAGACAGCAAAGCATATATGTTTGATGAAAATGGTGTGGAGATTTTGAAATCAAGGACAGAGGTAATTAACGGAAGCAAATATTGGTTTCAGCCTGACGGATCACTTCTGAGCGGATGGGCTAATTTGGGAGTTTGGAGGATGTACTTTGATCCTCAAACCTATAAGGCTGCTACCGGAACTGTAAATATAGACGGAAGGATATATACATTTAATTCGGATGGTGTATTGCTTTGAAAAACGAGAAGCAGGCTGTTTTATATAGAAGAAATTATAATGGAGGAACAGCAGATGGGATTTTTTGACAGAAAGGTTAATGATTCATTTGATGCAATATTTGATTTGGACAGAGATGGCAATCTTGATATCTTCGAGCAGCTTCGAAAGAGTGAATATCTTGAAAATGAACTGAAAAAGAACAATGAAGATGAGTTTGAAGATGAGTTTGAAGATGAATTTGATGACGAATTAGATGATGAGTCGGATGATGACCTTGATGACGAATCAGATGATGATTTTGATGA
>CAVBHN010000031.1:15157-24763 GCA_963595425.1 Faecalibacterium sp. CAG:74
TTTGATGACTAACGCTTACACTTGAAGCTATGAGGAGGCGATAGATATGCTAAGAAGTGTGATCACGGCAATAGTTGTTGTAGCGGTATTTATGGGAATCTATATTTTATCAAGCTATCTGAAGGAAAAGGTTATGCATGAAAAAAGCACATTTGGATGCCTTGGAACCGGGGATTGCGGAAGCTGTATGCAGGAATGTGAAAAACGTCAAAAGGAATTAAAGCTGATGCAGGAAAAAAGCAGCAAGACAGATAAAGATGAAAAAATAAATATTGATACAAAGGATAAGAAATGAAAGAGAGATGCTATTGTTAAGATGAAAAGAGAAAAAATTGCTGAAAATAATATAGGAAAGCTAATTAAGAGATGGGGAATGTTCTGTATAAGCTTATTTGTAATGGCTATAGGAGTGGCATTTGCAATAAGAGCAGAGCTTGGCACATCTCCGATATCAAGCTTCCCCTATGTAATGAATAAGATACTTCCATTTAGCTTTGGACAAATAACGATGGGAATGCATTGTATACTTGTGCTGCTTCAGATTATTATACTGAGAAAAGATTATAAATGGATTCAGCTTGTTCAGATACCGGTAGCAGTTTTATTTGGCTTTTTGTCTGATTGGACATTGTTATTGCTCTCTAATATAAGCTATGATACCTATTGGCAGCAGTGGATACTGTGTATTATAGGAATACTGCTTGTAGCCTTAGGCGTAAGTATGGAGATATCGTCAAAAGCATCAACACTTGCAGGAGAGGGCTTTGTGCTTGCAGTGTGCCAGAAGAGCAGGATAAGTGTCGGAAATATGAAGATAATATTTGACTGCTCTCTTGTAGGACTTGCGGTTTTGTTTTCGCTTATTTTCTTACATGAACTCGTGGGTGTGCGAGAGGGAACAGCGGCTTCTATGATATTGGTAGGAAGCTTTGTAAAGATATTCAATAAAATAATAGGAAAATTCACAGCTTAATAATAATTTATAAAACACTTACCAACTAAAAAAGCAGTCGGATAAAATACCATAAAAGTATTTTCCGGCTGCTTTTTATTAAGCTTATTATTTGTTTTATTATTGATCCTTCATCTGCTGGTTATCTATTGCGAAGGTGTGCTTGATCGGCTTCCATTTTACCTTTACAAACAAAGCAAGAATTGCAATAGGTATATATGTGATCATGAATATAGGAAAGGCAAGCAGCAAGAGAAATGATCTCGAAGGCTTACAGTAGATCTTTTTATATTCTGTTATCAGGACGAAAAATCCAAGAGCACAAAAGCTCGCATATGCACTTATAAGAAGAGGCCATACCAGAGTAAGAATTTCAATCGTGAAGGCCTTTGAATCAAATCCAACCTTTGCAGCGGTAAGCAGTGCAACAGATGCGCATCCGGCAAGGAATATATGTCCCGGCGCAAGAGTTATAAGCGAATCGAAATAAGTAAAATCAAATTTTGTAAACAAACCTTTTATTAAGCCTTTGAAGTTTTTGTATAAAACCTGATAAAAGCCCTTGGCCCAGCGAAGTCTTTGATTAAAGGAATCGGTAAAGCCGGTAGGCTGTTCATCATAAAATACCGCGCTTTCACAATATCCGATTTTTTCTCCGTGAAGAATGCTGTCAACAGAAAACTCTACATCCTCTGTTAGAAGAAAGAATTTCCAGCCATTATTTCTTTTGACGATATCCTTATGTACTACATAGCCTGTTCCGGAAACCATACAGCTTACATTTAAGATCATCCTTGCATGGTTTAGATGTCGTGCTTCACGCAGAAACCATATTCCGGTTGCGGCTGTAAGCCAATTTGAACCGTAGTTTTTGGAATTGCGATAGGATGTGCATATTTTGTATCCGTTTGAAAAAACCTTGTTCATCTCTGTTAAATAATTCGGAGAAAGAAGATTGTCGGCATCGAATACCATATAGCCGTCAAAGCTGTCCCAGCCATAATCTCTGTTCAGCCAATTATAAAGGTCTCTGAGAGCAAAGCCCTTTCCGCGTTCGGTTTTACTGAAGCGTTCGTAGACTGTTGCACCGGCCTGTCTTGCAGCCTGAGCAGTATTGTCATCGCAATTGTCTGCAACAACAAAAACCGTAAACAATTCTTTTGGATAATCCTGAGCCAAAATACTTCTTACAAGATTTCCGATAACATTTTCTTCGTTTTTTGCTGATATCAGTATAGCGTATTTTAGCTGAGCCTTTGCTTCAAAGACAGGCACTTTTTTGAAAAGTGCTATCACCATGTAAACAAATTGATAAAAAAACAGACAACCTATAACACCTTCTATTATTGTAATAATTACTGTGTATATGGAATCCATAGCTACTCCTAAACATATTTTAATGATGCATTTCGAATGAGCAAAACTTCTTATAATATATCATTATATTACTGATTTGACAAATGAAAGTTTTGAGTGTTAAACTGTCATAAGCTATAGGCAATTATGCATAATTTAGGATTTAAACGTTGCTCGGGGGTATTTTTTTGAAGGAAATCACAGCAAAAAATTTAAATATCGATGAGAAGGTGGGATTAGTAGCCGGAAGAAGCTTTTGGACACTCGGTGGAGTCGAAGCTTTTAATGTACCTGCTGTCAGAGTTACGGATGCATCAAACGGCATAAGACAGCAATATAAGGATATGGGATATTCTTCAAAGGTGGGAAATATGCCTGCAATATGCTATCCCGCACTTTGCGCGCTCGGCTGCAGCTTTGATGAGGAGCTTGCTTTTAATATAGGAAGGGCTCTTGGAGAGGAATGCAAAAGCAGAAATATAGGAATGCTTTTGGGACCGGGAATCAATATAAAGAGAAATCCTCTTTGCGGAAGAAATTTTGAATATTTCAGTGAGGATCCTGTTTTGTCGGGAAAAATGGGAGCAGCCTTTATAAGGGGAGTTCAAAGTGTTGGAGTCGCTGCCTGTCCGAAGCATTTTGCCGCAAACAGTCAGGAAACACGCAGATCAAAAAGTGATTCGGTAGTTGATGATAAAACTCTGTTTGAAATATATCTTCGAAGCTTTGAAATAGCTGTAAAGGAGGGAAAGCCATGGGCAATAATGCCTGCATATAACAGGCTTAACGGAAAATATTGCTGTGAAAACAAATGGCTTCTTGACGACGTCCTGAGAAAAAATTGGGGCTTTGACGGAGTAACGGTTTCTGATTGGGGCGCAGTAAATGATATTGCAAGATCTATAGATAATGGCCTCGATGTTGAAATGCCGGGCGGAGTAAATAAGGATGAGGATTATATAAAGAAGAGTATTGAAAATCTCAGCATTTCAAAAACAAGCATAGAAAAGGCCTGTGATAATATATTAGAGCTTACCAGAAGAACAGAAGCTGTAAATGAGGAAGGCTTTAAATATGATGAGGATGAGCATTTAAGGCTTGCAAAGAATGCAGCAGCGGATTCATTTGTTCTTCTTAAGAATGAAGCTGTTCTTCCGCTGAAAAAAGAAGAAAAGCTTCTTATAATAGGAAAATTTGCAAAGAAGCCAAGATATCAGGGAGCCGGAAGCAGCAAGGTAAAGCTTGTTCATGCCGAAACTCCATGGATGAGCATCAGAGAGGAATTTACTTCGGTAAAATATCTAAACGGATATGATGAATCGTTTGAAACAAGCGAGGATTACTTCAATATTGTTGCAGCTGAGGCGAAAAATGCAGACAAGATAATTATTTTTGCCGGATTGCCGGAGGAATATGAATCTGAGGGCTTTGACAGAAGGGATATGAAGCTTCCGGCATATCAGAACACATTTATCAAACGCCTTTCAAGGCTTTATAAAAATATAATTGTGGTTGTACAGGCAGGAGCACCTGTGGAAATGCTTTGGAGAGATGAGGTACAGGGAATACTCATGTGCTATCTTTCAGGCAGCTGCTTTGGAACGGCACTTGCAGATGTTCTGACAGGCAGAATAAGTCCATCGGGAAGACTTGCGGAGACATTTGCAAATAGGATTATAGACGTTCCATCATTTGGAAATTATCCATCCGAATATAAGCTTGCTGTATACGAGGAAGGAACAGATGTGGGATACAGATATTACAATCGCAAAAGGATCAGAACAGCATTCCCGTTTGGATACGGTCTTTCATATACAAGCTTTGCTTATGATGAGATAACGGTATGCGAGAAGGATACTGATATAGAAGTAAATGTAACGGTATCAAATACGGGAGCATTTGATTCAAAGGAAGTTGTTCAGGTATACGTATCAAAAAAGGACAGTGCATTATCAACGGTGCTGGCCGGATTTAAAAAGGTTTATATTAAAAGCGGCAAGAAAAAGAATATAACACTTAATATAAAGCCTTCGCAGATAGCAGAGTTCAATACAGAAAGAAGCGCTTTTGTTTTTGAAGGCGGAGAATATATTTTTGCTGCAATGAAAAATGCCGAGGAAGAGGCAATAAGCACATGCATAAATATAGAAAAAGAATTTGTTTATGAGATAGATGCAGAGCTTGGAAATTATAAAAATTCTGAAAATTTTGAATATCGAATGGAAGAAGCAAGCATGATAACAATTAATTCATCTATGCGTGATCTTCAAAGATATCCGATTATGAGGCCGATATCAAAGCTTATTTGCGAAGTGGGCAGAAGGATAGAAAACGGAATAATTATATCGGAGCAGGTGCCTGAAATGCTGATGGATTCACCTTTAAGGCAGCTGCCTATGGGAACAAATGGTGCTCTGAAGCTGAAGCATATCAAAGAAGCTTGTGATTTTCTTAATAAAATAACTAATGCAAGGCATCATAGAAAATAGCTTTTTGAGGACGGGAGAAATAATGACACAGGAGAATTTATTTACCAAAATTCAAAACAATTACATGAGCTTTAGCAAGGGACAGAAGAAGATAGCCGATTTTATTATGTCAAATTGTGAACAGGCTGTATTTATGACCGCTGTAAAGCTCGGAAAGCAGGTTGGAGTCAGTGAATCAACAACCGTCAGATTTGCAGTTGAACTGGGCTATGAGGGCTATCCGGAGTTTAGACAGGCTCTTGAGGAAATGGTTCTTAACAGGCTCAGCTCGGTTCAGAGAATAGAGGTTGCATACAGTAATATAAATGAAAATGAAGTGCTTGACAGAATCCTTATGTCAGATGCGGATAAGATAAAGCATACACTTGAAACCATAAGCAAGGATGCTTTCAGGATGGCCGTAAAAAGTATTTTAAATGCAAAAAGGGTGTATCTTATCGGTATAAGAAGCTGTGCACCTCTTGCGGCATTTCTTGATTTTTATCTTAAACAGATACTTGATGATGTAAGACTTATTACAACTAACAATGCAAGTGAGATTTTTGAACAGATGATTCATCTTAACGAGGATGATGTTGTTATCGGGATAAGCTTTCCAAGATATTCTATGCGTACACTTAAGGCGATGGAGTTCGCAAATAAGAGAAATGCAAAGCTTATAACAATAACTGACAGCCAGCATTCACCTATAAATCTTTATTCATCCTGTACCTTGCTTGCTAAAAGCGATATGGCATCTATTGTTGATTCGCTTGTTGCACCATTAAGTGTTATAAACGCACTTGTAGTTGCGCTTTGTCTTGAGCGTAAGGACAAGGTGATGGATACTCTTTCGGAGATGGAGAAGCTTTGGGAGGAATATCAGGTTTACAACAGAGATGATATGGATCCATTGAATGAATTTCGTATAAAGAGGAATGCTAAATAGTGAGCAAAATAATTATAATAGGCGGCGGTGCAGCAGGTATGGCAGCAGCAATATTTGCTGCAAAGCCGGATAATGAAATACATATTTTCGAAAAAAACGAAAAACTTGGCAAGAAGCTTTTTATTACGGGAAAGGGCAGATGTAATTTTACAAATGTATGCGATAATGACGAGCTGCTGAAAAATGTTGTATCGAATCCAAGGTTTATGTTCAGCTCCTTCAGTGATTTTACAAGCTATGATGCAGTCGATTTTTTTGAAGGACTTGGAGTGAAAACAAAGGTGGAACGAGGACGAAGAGCATTTCCTCTTTCGGATCATTCCTCTGATATCATAAATGCGATGGCAAGAGCCATAAAAGAAAAAAATATACGGGTTCATTTGAATACAGAGGCAGCTTCTCTTGTAACAGAAGACGAAGAGGTCAAGGGAGTTGTGCTTAAGGACGGAAAAACGATCACGGCGGACGTGGTGGTTGTTGCTACAGGCGGACTCTCATATGCATCGACAGGCTCAACAGGAGACGGATACAAATTTGCCAGGGAATGCGGGCATAGGATTACAGCTACCAGACCGGCACTTGTTCCGTTTGAAATTAAAGAGGATTTTGCAAGAAAGCTTCAGGGACTTTCATTAAAAAATATTTCAATGACTATCAAAAGAGGTAAAAAAACTCTTTACAGCGAATTTGGTGAGCTGTTATTTACACATTTTGGAATAAGCGGTCCTTTGGTTCTTTCGGCAAGCTCGGTTGTCGGAAGGGAGCTTGAGAAGGGAGAGCTTGAACTGTATCTGGATTTGAAACCGGCTCTTTCGGATGAACAGCTCAATGACAGACTGTTAAGAGAGTTTAAGGAAGGAATAAACAAGCAGTTTAAGAATGTTATACAGGGACTGTTTCCGGCTAAGCTTTTGCCGATAATGCTGCGGCTGTCAGAAATATCGCCCGAAACAAAGGTAAATGTTATAACTAAGGAGCAAAGAGCAGGCTTTGTGCATCTTATCAAAAATCTTAGGATGACGATTACGGCACTCAGATCATATAATGAAGCGGTTATAACGCAGGGAGGAGTAAGCGTACGAGAGGTAAATCCTTCAACTATGGAATCAAAAAAGATAGGAGGACTTTATTTCATAGGAGAGGTGCTTGATGTAGATGCATTTACAGGAGGATATAATCTTCAGATTGCATGGTCGACTGCATATAAGGCTGCTAAGGCGCTTAGAGAAATCTAATCAATGCATAGGATTATCAAGGAGCATACAGTGAGTAATAGAAATTTTCAAATAGCTATAGACGGACCTGCCGGAGCAGGGAAAAGCACAATAGCAAAAATCGTTGCAAAAGAGCTGGGCTTTGTCTACATTGACACAGGTGCAATGTACAGAGCAATGGGACTTTTTTTCGACCAAAACGGTGAATGGCCGAAGAAATCCGAAGATATTAGAAGGCTTGCAGGCTCTGCAGATATAACACTTAAATATAAGGATGGAGTTCAGGAAATCTATTTAAACGGAAAAAATGTTACATCTGAAATAAGAACAGAAAAGGCAGGGCTGTCTGCCTCGGCAGTAAGTAAGTTTCCGGAGGTAAGAGAAATACTTGTGACAATGCAGCGAAAGCTTGCTGAAACTACAAGTGTTATAATGGATGGACGGGATATCGGAACTGTTGTGCTTAAGGATGCGGACGTTAAGGTGTTTTTAACGGCAAATGTCAATGTAAGATCGGAAAGAAGAAGACGCCAGCTTGCGGAGCAGGGCATAATAGAAAGCCTTGAAAAAATAGAAGAGGATATCAGAAAACGAGATATTCAGGATTCTACCAGAAAGGCCTCGCCTCTAAAAATGGCAGACGATGCAATCCTTGTAGATACATCTGACTGCACTTTGGAAGAAAGTGTAGAAAGAATCATAGCACTTGCTAAGGAGAAAATGGCTTAATGAATGTCGTTTTAGCAAAAACAGCCGGGTTTTGCTTTGGTGTTAATAAGGCTGTAAACACAGTATACGAACAGATAAAAAACAGCAATATGCCGGTATATACCTATGGACCTATAATACACAATGAAATAGTCGTAGCTGAGCTTGAAAAGCTGGGTGTAAGGGTTATAAGAACAAGGAAGGAGCTTGATTCCTTAAAGTGCGGCACTGTTATAATAAGGTCGCATGGTGTTTCAAAGGAAATAAGGCAGAGTCTTGACAGGGAAAATATAAATTGCGTAGATGCAACCTGTCCGTTTGTGGCTAAGATCCATCATATAGTAGAAAAATACAGCAATGAAGGCTGCAAGATAATAATAGCGGGAAATCATGAGCATCCGGAGGTTGAAGGAATAAAAGGATGGGTAAACGGCGATTGCTTTATTATCGATACAATAGAAGAACTTCAGGCTCTGGATATAAAAAAGGATGATAGGGCAGTTCTTGTAGCGCAGACAACATATAATTATCAAAAGTTCAAAGAATTTGTTGATATTTTAGATAAAATGAAGTATAGTGTAATGGTATGTAATACGGTCTGCAGTGCAACAGAGGAAAGACAGTCCGAAGCACGCAGTATCGCTACCAAAGTAGATGCTATGATTGTTATAGGCGACAAGCATAGTTCGAATTCCCGTAAACTGTATGATATCTGTAAAAGCGAATGCAAACGCACTTACTTTATTGAAACCATTGTTGATTTGGAACCCCAACCTTTTCAATTACTTAGTGACGTAGGTATTACAGCAGGGGCATCTACTCCAGAAAAATTAATTGAGGAGGTTCAAAATTATGTCAGAAGTAAGTTTTGAACAATTATTGGATGAATCCATCAAAACAATTCACAACGGTGAAGTTGTAGAAGGAACAGTTATCGATGTTAAAGAAGATCAGATTATTCTTAACATTGGCTATAAAGCAGACGGTATCCTTACAAAACAGGAATATTCAAATGATTCCAGCGTAAATCTTTGTGAGATTGCAAAGCCTGGCGACACAATGGAAGTTAAAGTAATAAAGGTAAATGATGGTGACGGACAGGTTCTCTTAAGCTACAAGAGACTTGCAGCTGAAAGAGGAAACAAGCGTCTTGAGGAAGCATTTGAAAACAATGAGGTGCTTACAGCTCCTGTTGTACAGGCTCTTCATGGCGGACTTAGCGTTTCATATGAGGGAGCAAGAGTATTTATTCCTGCAAGCCTCGTATCAGATGTATTTGAGCGTGATCTTAAGAAATTCGTTGGACAGGAGATAAGCTTTGTACTTATCGAGTTTGATCCAAGAAAGAGAAGAATCATCGGAGATCGTAAGCAGATTGTTGCTGCTGAGAGAGAAAAAGCTCAGGAAGAGCTTCTTTCACAGGTTTCTGTAGGTGATATTGTAGAAGGAACAGTAAAGAATGTTACAGCATTTGGCGCATTCATAGATCTTGGCGGAGCAGACGGACTTCTTCACATTTCAGAAATGTCATGGGGAAGAGTTGACAATCCTAAGCAGCTTCTCAAGGTTGGAGATACTATCAACGTTCTCATTAAAGAGATCAACGGAAAGAAGATTGCTCTCAGCCTTAAGTTTGATGATCAGAATCCATGGCTTACAGCTGCAGAGAAATATAAGGTTGGATCTGTAGTAGAAGGAAAGGTTGCAAGAATGACAGACTTTGGCGCATTTGTAGAGCTTGAGCCTGGTGTAGATGCACTTCTTCATGTATCACAGATTTCAAAGGAAAGAGTTGAAAAGCCTTCAGATGTACTTAGCATCGGACAGGAAGTTACTGTTAAAGTTGTTGATTTCAATGAAGAAAACAGAAAAATATCTCTTAGCATGAAGGCTCTTGAGAACGATAATGCTGATCAGGATGAAGCTCCGGCAGAAGAGACAACTGAAGAATAATTATTA
>CAVBHN010000032.1:0-8980 GCA_963595425.1 Faecalibacterium sp. CAG:74
GCACATTTCCGTAAACATTTGTAAAAAATAAGGATCCTCAGTCTGAGAAAATACTCTCTTTCTGAAGATCCTGTCATTAGTATTATTTATAAAAGAAGCACCCACGTAGGGGAGCTACTCGGGTGCTTCTAGGGGAATATAAAATTAATAAGGGGTTTATTAATTTTGTAAAAAAAATTTTTGAAGGGTAAATTCTTTTTACTATGGCTGATTATACACTAATGCATATTAAAAATCAAGTCTCACGACTTTTTCACGCAATCATCACCACTTAGGCCTCAATATTGTCCTGATATTTATATATTTCTACCACATGTATATATATTTACTGTTCTTTTATGCATCAGTTCATTCTATCCTTGCATGCCTTACTCTTTATTGAAATATTTGCCATATCATTAAGACAGCCTTGAATCTTTAATTGGCGCTTTAATTTTTATACTTTTCGTAGTCGTCCAGGAAATTGTACGTCCAATCATCCTTATGATATCCGATAACTGTCCTTAGGTTTATGTTATGCACACTCCTGAAAATATTCATATCAATGACATCACTTGTTTCTCTGAAATGCGCTATGAGTTCCTTCATTTCATCTCTCTTAGAGCCTCTTCCGCCTCCGCAGCTGACACAATTTTCCGTAAACCTACAAGCACATTGTATAAAGCCAAGATGATTGTAATCCCGCCATGCCTTGATTGCTTCTTCTCTTATAAGATACATAGGTCTTATAAGCTCCATTCCGGCAAAATTCTGACTGTGAAGCTTAGGCATCATGGTTTCTATCTTTCCGCTATAGAGCATACCCATAAGTGTTGTTTCGATCACATCGTCAAAATGATGTCCGAGTGCTATCTTGTTGCATCCAAGCTCCTTTGCCTTTGAATACAAATAACCGCGTCTCATTCTTGCACACAGGTAGCATGGGTTTCTTTCAATATCTGCGACGGTATCGAATATATTTGTATTAAATACCGTAAGCTCTATTCCCAATATTTTTGCATTGTTTAAAATGATCTCCCAATTATCCTCTCTATATCCCGGATTCATTATCAAGAATACAAGCTCAAACGGTACCCTGCCATGCTTTTTCAGTTCCTGCAAAAGCTTTGCCATAAGCATCGAATCCTTGCCGCCTGAAATGCAGACTGCAATCTTATCGCCCGGCAATACAAGCTGATAATCATTTATTCCCTTTGTAAACTGTCTCCATATTGGTTTCCTGAATTTTTTTATTATACTGTTTTCAATCCTTGCGGTCCGTTCCTTTATATTTTCCTCATCTTTAACCATTTCCTCTAATGAAGCACGAAGAAATGATCTGTAGCCGCCTTCTATATTAAAAACCTTATACCCTCTTGACTCAAGATATTCTACAGCATCTATGCTTCTCTCTCCCGTATAACACAAGACACATATTTCCATTGCCTTATCGAGTATTTGATATTTTGCTTCGATTTCATCAGACGGTATATTAACAGCTCCTGCCATAGAACCCCTGTTAAAGTCATCTCTCTTTCTTATATCCAGGATTATTTTGTTTTCTTTATTCCAAAGCTCGTTAATTGTTATATTATTCATTTTCTACTCTCATCAAAATATAAATTTCATTCTGTTCGCTGATTGAATACAGTCATCAAGTCTGCATCCGTTTTGTTATTCTGTCTTTTGCTTCCCAATAGATATATCATTCACCGGATGCTTTGACTATTTGACCCTTGTATAATCATATCCTCATGTTATATCAAATAATGCTTCATTTTACAAATTATTGTTTTCAGCCCGTAAAAGTGCAAAATATAAAGCAATCTGTTATCATCCTATTTAGATATAAATGATGTTGGGGCAAAAGCTCTTTTGACTCAGCTATTTTAATAAAAAAAGTAGGAGGTCATTTGTGAATATCGCAATCATAACCGGCGCCTCATCGGGTCTTGGCCGTGAATTTATAAAATATATGGATAATGAGAATTTAGATGAGATCTGGGCAATCGCAAGACGAAAGGACAGACTGGCCGAATTGCAGGCTTTGGTAAATATACCCATTCGTCCTATTGACCTCGACCTTACTCAGAAGGAAAGCATCGATACTATTGAAGAGCTTTTAAAAAAAGAGTCTCCGCATATACATATCCTTATAAATGCAGCAGGCTTTGGTAAAATCGGTTCCTACAACGAGATAAGCCGATCTGATATCGATAACATGATCCTTCTTAACTGCAGGGCTGCTGTAGACATAACCCTTATTTCTCTTCCATATATGACATCCGGTGACAGAATACTCGAAATATGCTCCACTGCAGCATTTCAGCCATTTCAATTTTTAGGTACATATGCCGCAACAAAGTCATTCTTATATCGCTTCAGCCGCTCGCTTTATATTGAGCTGCTGCCTCGAAAAATTTCCGTAACCGCTGTATGCCCATACTGGATAAAGGATACGGAGTTTATACCGACCGCAGGCAATGATGCCTCACCTGACCGTATATCTCATTTTCCATTATCCTCAAAGAAAAAAACTGTCGCAAAGCTTGCGCTTCACGACAGTAAATTACGACTTCCTGTATCAACCCCCGGCATCATGTGTTCGATCCACAGAATCGCCGCAAAATTCATTCCAAGCAGCATCATGTGCCTTATATGGGCTGCACTCAGGCGCATTTAAACTATATAATAGTCTTTCTTAATCGTTATAATTTTTTTCGGCTTTTTTATTTGTAAGATGTCTTATTATAAAAAGAGTAACAAACATCAATACAATTGCTATCGGCAATGTGATAACCCAGCTGCATACGATTCCTGCGATTACATAACTTACTGCCGATACAGCAGCAACAGTAAGTGCATATGGCAGCTGCGTCGAAACATGATTCATATGATCACACTGAGCTCCTGCAGATGCCATAATCGTTGTATCTGAAATAGGTGAGCAATGATCTCCGCAAACTGCTCCTGCCATACATGCCGAAACAGCTACGATCATAATAGGCTCTCCTGCTCTAAATACACTGAGAACTATCGGAATGAGAATTCCAAATGTTCCCCAGGATGTTCCTGTTGCAAATGAAAGTCCGACCGCTATAAGGAATATAATTGCCGGGAGCAGCATCTGGAATCCTGCTGCACTTCCTTCAACAAGCTGTGAAATAAATATCTTGGCTCCAAGCGAATCCGTCATAGACTTTAATGTCCATGCACATGAAAGAATAAGTATAGCAGGAACCATTGCCTGGAAGCCTGTAGGAAGCGAAGACATAAGCTCCTTAAACGGAATAACTCTTCTTATTATATAGTATATAACGGCAATAATTATTGCTACAAATGATCCCAGTGCCAGGCCTACCGAAGCATCACTGTTTGAAAATGCGGTTACAAAATCCACTCCGGCAAAAAATCCGCCCGAATATATCATTCCGACTATGCAGCACGCTATAAGAACAAATATAGGGAATAACAGATCCCATACTCTTCCCTTAGGATTTACATACATCGAATCTACAGCCGGCTTTGTTCCTGATGTAAACAGATCTCCGTTTTCCATGGCATTTTTTTCATGAAGTGCCATTGGGCCATAGTCAACATTTGTAAATGCCAAAAAGAACATCATAAGTATTGTAAGCAATGCATAGAAATTATACGGTATAGCCTCTATAAAGAGTGCGATACCATTCTCTGCACCTGCTGCATTTGCAAATCCTGCAACTGCCGCAGCCCATGATGATATAGGTGCGATAATGCACACAGGAGCCGCTGTTGCATCAATAATATATGCCAGCTTTGCTCTCGAAATATTGTGCTTATCAGTTACCGGTCTCATAACCGAGCCTACGGTAAGACAGTTGAAATAGTCATCTATAAAAATAAGTATTCCAAGTGCTATAGTAGCACACTGCGCACCGACTCTTGTCTTGATCTTCGAGGTAGCCCATCGTCCAAATGCCGCCGAACCGCCTGCCTTATTCATCATTGCTACAAGTGAACCAAGAATTACAAGGAAGAAAATGATTCCCATATTGTATGAGTCCGCAAGATTTGCAATAAAGCCGTCACATACAACATGCGTAAGCGTAAGCTCCAGATTTCCTCCCGCATAAATAAGTCCGCCTACTATAATTCCTATTACAAGTGAGGAATAAACCTCCTTTGTTATAAGCGCAAGTGCGATTGCCACAACAGGTGCCAGAAGCGCCAGCCATGTAGCATAAGCCGGTGTTTCCTCTCTGACCTTGTCAATTGCTGTCCCTACATGTTCATCAAAGCTCTCATCCGCACTTAAATTGTCTGCATAGCTGTTCACATAATCATGAGCAGATTCACCATCCGAAAGATCATAATCAACGACATAATCGCCATAATCAACCGAAAACGTATCCTTATCCTCATTCGCTATAAGCATTGTACTGCTGTCAGCAGTTTCCTGTGCCGACACCGGCTTCATCATAGCAGTGAACAGGCCGATTGCAAATGTGATTATACACATGATTATAACAGCCCTGAATCCACGTCTGCTAATACGTTTCATATTGTCCCCTCTCGTTTTTTATATTATGATATATGGGTTCAAATCCAATGCGTATCCTTTGGATAATCATGTGACATAACATCCCCTTTGTACCCATGTATCGGCATTATATATCATCCACCATGTTCAGACCGCTTTTTGTAACAGTTTCATTGAACAGATCGATATCTGATACCTTGAATATCATATATGCCGTATTTCCCGATGTTCCGAGCATTGAATACATATATTCTATATCAATCTTCATGCTCGATATCGTGCTTAATACAAGATTAAGTCCTCCCGGTACATCAGGCACCTGAACAGCTGCAACCTTTGTAACCGAAACGACATATCCGCTGTCAACAAGCACATTAAGTGCCTTATGATAGTCGCTTACAATAAGTCTTATAACTCCATATTCTGTCGATTCGGCAATATTTATTGCCCTTATATTTATATCATTTGCAGACAGAGCCTTTGTAATTCCCGAAAGCTCACCTGCTTTATTTTGCAGAAAAACCGAAATCTGATTAACCATAAGTCTCCTCCTATCAAATCTTACGTTTATCTATAACTCTGACAGCTTTTCCTTCACTTCTTTGTATGCTCTTAGGATCAACAAGATGAACCTTAACGAGAATTCCAAGCATAGCCTTGAGTGCCGCAACAAGGCTCTTTTCCTTTTCTGCAAGCTTTCCGAGATTATCCGAAAAGCTTTCTGCTGTCATTTCTACAAATACCTCAATAGTATCTGTTGTCTTTACTCTGTCAACAACGATCTGGTAGTTAGATGTATAGCCCTGCTCAAGAAGCACTGACTCTATCTGTGACGGGAATACATTTACTCCCTTAACGATAAGCATATCATCGCTTCTGCCTCTCGGCTTTGTCATCCTTACATGTGTTCTTCCGCATGAACATTTCTTTTCCGTAAGAACGCAGATATCTCTTGTTCTGTAACGAAGCAGCGGAAATGCCTTTTTGGTAATGCAGGTAAATACAAGCTCTCCCTGACTTCCCATAGGGAGTACCTCTTCTGTATTCGGATCAATTATCTCTGCAATAAAGTGATCCTCATTTATATGCATTCCGTTTTGCTCTGAACATTCGAAGGCAACACCAGGACCCGAGATTTCAGTCAGTCCGTAAATATCATATGCCTTTATGCCTAATTTATTTTGGATGTCACGGCGCATTTCCTCGCTCCATGCCTCTGCTCCGAATATTCCCGCTTTAAGCTTAATTTGATCCTTAAGTCCCTTTTCCTCTATGCATTCACCGAGATATGATGCATAGGATGGTGTACAGCAAAGAATAGTTGATCCAAGGTCTGTCATAAACTGAAGCTGACGCTCTGTATTTCCCGATGACATCGGCAGTGTCATACAACCAACCTTATGACTTCCGCCGTTAAGTCCCGCACCGCCTGTAAAAAGTCCAAAGCCATAGCTGACATGACATACGTCCTTATTTGTACCGCCTGCTGCCATTATTGCTCTTGCACAGCAATCCTCCCATAGATTTATATCATCCTGAGTATAAAATGCGATAACTCTTTTTCCTGTGGTTCCCGATGTAGACTGTATACGAACCACCTCATCCTTTGAGGTTCCCAGAAGTCCGAACGGATAAGCATCTCTAAGATCTGCCTTGCTCAAAAACGGAAGCTTGTGAAGATCCTCAACTCCCTTTATATCCTCGGGAGTGACTCCCTTTTCTTCCATTTTTTTCTTATAATATGGCACATTGTCCCATACATGCTTAACCTGCTTTACAAGACGCTCATCCTGCCATGCCCGTATTTGTTCCCTCGATGCACATTCGATTTCCTCTTGATAATACCTTTCCATCGGTTACCCCCTTTATTACTCTTGTGCTTCTCTTCCAAGCTTAAAAGCTTTTTTATTCATCTCTATAAATTTAGGCGGAACACTCTGTTCTATTGCCTCTATCCATGTTTCCTCCGAAAAATCAAAATACTTTGAAATTCTTCCCATTAATACAAGGTTTACTGCCTTTGCAGAGCCCGCCTCCTCGGCAAGAGTAAGCGCATCAAATGCATCAACATGAATTCCCTTTGCTCTCATCTTTCCGACAAGATCCTCAGGATACTGTGCCGCACCTGTTATAACAGGCATTGGATTTATCTGCTGAGAATTTGTGATTATCTTTCCGTCCTTCTTGAGATACTCTGTCCATCTTGCTGCCTCGAGAAGCTCAAACGAAAGAATAAGATCAGCCTCTCCTTTGTCTATGATCGGAGAATATACATGCTCCCCGTACCGAACATATGTAACAACATTTCCGCCACGCTGGCTCATTCCATGAACCTCGCTGACCTTTACGTCATATCCCTTTGTAATAAGGAGTCTGCCGAGCAGCTTACTTGCAAGAAGAGTTCCCTGTCCGCCTACTCCGACTATCATAATATTCTTTGTAGCCATCTCTTATCCCTCCTTCTTTGCGCCAAGCGCACCAAATTTGCAAAGCTGACCGCAGACACCGCAGCCTGTGCAAAGCGTATTGTCAATAACAACCTTTTTATCGACAATACTGATTGCAGGA
Organism: Faecalibacterium sp. CAG:74; assembly: GCA_963595425.1. Classification (GTDB taxonomy): domain Bacteria; phylum Bacillota; class Clostridia; order Lachnospirales; family Lachnospiraceae; genus Alectryocaccobium. Next base: position 7,067 of record CAVBHN010000032.1, read on the forward strand.
CATCCAATCTGCATGCATGATTTGCATCCTATACACTTTGAGCTGTCACAGCTGATCGGTCCCGGATGCTTAACATATTTAAGGAGAGCACACGGACGTCTCGAAATAATTACAGAAGGCTCCTTGATCTCAAGCTCCTCCTTAAGCACCTCATCACATTCCTTTAGATTATATGGATCTACAACTCTCACTCTCTTTATGCCGACTGCATGGCAAAGTGCCTCAAGATCGATCTTGGTGCACGGATCACCCTTAAGATTAAATCCGGTTGTTGGATTTTGCTGATGGCCTGTCATGCCTGTAATCGAATTATCGAGAATGATAACCGTAGAATTCGATTCGTTATATGCAATATTTATAAGTCCTGTTACGCCTGAATGCATAAATGTAGAATCACCTATAACCGCTACTGTCTTATTATCGCTTTTTCCTTCGTTTGCCTTGTTAAAGCCATGGATTCCGGATACAGAGGCTCCCATACATATTGTATATTCGATGGAGTTAAGCGGCGCAACCGCTCCCAGTGTATAGCATCCGATATCTCCGAGTACAGTAACATTATTTTTCTTTAATGTGAAGAACAGGCCTCTGTGCGGACAGCCTGCACACATAACAGGCGGGCGTACAGGAATATTGTCATCAAGCTTAGCTCCCTTTTCTATTTCTTTTCCAAGCTTTTCTGCAATGATATTTTGGCTGAATTCTCCCAGATATCCGAAAAGCTCCTTGCCCTTTACTGCTATACCGATATTTCTGCAATGCGTTTCTATGATCGGATCAAGCTCCTCTACAACGATCACCTGCTTAACCGCAGCTGCAAAGCGCTTAATCATATCCTCAGGAAGCGGATTTATAAGACCAAGCTTAAGTACCGGATATTTATCCCCAAATACCTCTTTAACATACTGATAGCAGGTTGATGATGTGATAATTCCTATGCTTGTATCATTTCCGTCCTCTATTCTGTTTAATGGAGTTATCTCAGCATATGCCGTAAGTGCCTTCGTTCTTTCCTCTACTATAGGATGGCGTCTGATGGCATTTCCCGGCATCATAACATATTTTGATATATTCTTCTCATACGGGATCTGATCAGGAAGCACTCTTTGCGACGGCTCAATAAGGCTCTGTGAATGAGCTACTCTTGTACACATTTTTATAATAAACGGTGTATCAAATTTTTCCGACAATTCATATGCAAGCTTTGTATATTCCAAAGCCTCGGCCGAATCTGACGGCTCTATCATCGGAAGCTTTGCCGCAATGGCATAATGTCTCGAATCCTGCTCATTCTGTGAGCTGTGCATACCCGGATCATCCGCAACTGCAATAACCATTCCGCCGTTTACGCCGGTATATGAAATAGTAAAAAGCGGATCCGCACATACATTCATTCCGACATGCTTCATTCCGCAGAAGCTTCTTTTTCCTGCAAAGCTTGCTCCGAATGCAGCCTCCATAGCCACCTTTTCGTTTGGTGCCCATTCTGCATAAATTTCCGGATACTTTGCTGCTATTTCTGTTATCTCGGTACTTGGTGTACCTGGATAGCTTGAAACAAAGCTGCAGCCGGCTTCATATAATCCTCTGGCAACTGCCTCGTTGCCAAGCATTAGTTTTTTCATACTCTCTACTCCACCTTTATATACAAAATATTTATGGTATTCTTTACTCGATATATTAACCTGTTATCTGTGCTTCTACAAGTCTTCCCTGATAATATCTTTGTCTTAATACCGGTTTTTCTATTTTTCCTGTTGGATTTCTGGGTATTTTGTCAAAAATAACCCTTCTCGGTCTCTTATATCTCGGAAGTCCCATACAGAATTCATTGATCTCTGCCTCTGAGCATTCACAATCTTCCTTTATCTCGATTATGGCTGCCGATATCTCTCCAAGCCTTGTATCCGGAAG
>CAVBHN010000032.1:9209-21007 GCA_963595425.1 Faecalibacterium sp. CAG:74
CCCTTTACAGCAAGCTCTCCTACCTCGCCCTGCTTAACATCCTGTTTGTTTTCATCGACTATACGAGCCTCCCACTGGAAGCCGGGCTTTCCGATTGCTCCGACCTTTCTGATGTTTTCGACGCCTAAATGCACACATCCCGGTCCCAATGACTCACTGAGTCCGTAATTGGTATCATACTTATGATTCGGAAAATGCTTTTCCCATCTTTCTATAAGGCTCGGCGGAACCGGCTGAGCTCCTATATGCATCAGTCTCCACTGCTCAAGATGAAAATTTTCAAGCTTGATTCTTCCGGAATCGATTGCATCTAAAATATCCTGTGCCCACGGAACGAGAAGCCACACTATCGTGCATCTTTCGCGGCTTACCGTTCTTATTATATTGTCCGGAGTTACACCTCGTAAAAGAACCGCCTTCGTTGCCGATATAAGACTTCCGAACCAATGCATCTTTGCACCTGTATGATACAACGGAGGAATACATAGAAATACATCTCCTCTTTTCTGCCCGTGATGATGCTGCTCTGTTACGCAGGATGCGTAAAGTGCTCTATGATCATGCAATATTGCCTTCGGGAATCCTGTCGTGCCTGATGAAAAATAAATTGCGGCATAATCACTTTCTTTTATTTCAACGGGCGGTGCTGTTGATGAGCAAAATGACATAAGCTTCCAGCACTCCTCTGAGTATGCCGGTCCGTTCTGACCTACATAAAACATGATTTTTAGGAACGGCATGTCATTTGCCACTGCATCCACACGCTCAACAAATTCAGGTCCGAATACCAAAACCTCTACATCTGCAAGGTCTGCGCAATATTTTATCTCATCCGATGAATATCTGAAGTTCATCGGGACAGCTATACAGCCTGCCTTCAATATTCCGAAATAAATAGGCAGCCACTCTATGCAGTTCATCAGAAGAATACCTACCTTTGTTTCTCTTTGTATTCCCCTGCTGAGCAAAAGATTTGCAAAACGGTTTGCCTTACTGTCAAATTCACGCCACGTTATTTCTCGTCTCAAGGGTGTTCCGTCTTCTGCAATTTCAATTAGATTTGCTTCCTTCCAGGTTGCAGTTCTTTGATATTCCTCAACAGGATTGACCTCGACGAGTGCAACCTCATCCTTATAAAGTCTCGCATTTCTTTCCAAAAGATCGGTGATGACCATAGTAACTTTCTCCTTCTTTTTAAATCCAATTACACAAAAAACCTCTGTGCTATGCACAGAGGAACTTCTTCTGAAATCGCATATATACTTTAGCACGTAAAACCACTAAAGTCAATAATCTTATCCCCCGATAAGACGCTTCATGATAAAAGTCTGTCTCAATGTATGCGGTGTAATATCGTCTGTTATATCTGCCTTTTTTGCATATTTTTTCAAAAGCTTCCAGAAGCCCTGCCGGCTCATTTGATTTCCCTGGCAGTTTACAAACAAATACGGATTCTCCTTATCCTTCAGTATAATTGCTCTGGCATGATTCAGATACAGCTCAATGGCTGCTGCGGCAGAATCCGAAAATCCTATCCATCTTTCATTAGCTGATGTTCTGCAGACTATGCAGCCTCTGTTTAAATCAATCTCATCCAGCTTAAGACCTGTCAGCTCGCTGACTCTTATGCCTGTTGAGTACAAAAGCTCCAGCATAGCTCTGTCTCTGATTCCCTTTACACTGTGTCCATCCGGCTGCTCAAGAAGTCTTTCCATATCCTCTGCTGTCATATAGGACGGCAGCTTTTTTTTAACTCTTGGAGTCTTTACAGCCAGCGCCGGATTGATTTCTATTTCTTTTATTTCCTTCAGATAATCAAAAAAGGACCTTAAGGCTGCTATTCTTCTTGATATTGTCGCCTCTGACATATGCTCCTTTTCGAGCCACAGCATATAAGAATTTACGTTTGTTTTTGTTATCTCATTCGGTTTATCTATATCATGCTGCTTAAAAAACCGTGCGGCATTTTTAATGTCACGCTCATATGATATTTCCGTATTATATGAAACTCTCTTTTCATCATGCAGATAATTGATATATTTAAGAATTGCTCTCTCCATATGTTTCCTCTTGTCCATGAAACTATATTGTAAGCACAACTCACCCTTCTATTCCCATACCCAGTATATATGTAAGCCTTATAAAATGCAATTCTAAGCAATATTCATGCCAAAAATGTATATATCTGTTTTTCTTTATATATTATCTATTGTACATAAGACCATATTTTTGTTATTCTATTAAAATGAGACCTAAAAATTCCGATGCATCGATGTCGGATATATTATAACTTATATTTGATTTATAAAACGGAGATCTTTATGAAAATATCAGATTTATTAAAGCAGGACAAACGCCACATATCTTTTGAGGTATTTCCTCCCAAAACAAGCACATCCTTTGACAATGTTTTAGCTGCGGCCAAGGATATTGCCTCCTTAAAGCCTTCATTTGTAAGCATTACATACGGAGCCGGCGGCGGCACAAGCAAATATACTCTGGATATTGCCAAAAGCATCCAGGATGATATGCATGTACCGGCTCTTGCGCATCTTACCTGTGTTTCATCAGACCGTGCAACTATCAGTGAACGCATAAACGATATCAAAAAAGCAGGTATTACAAATATTCTTGCTTTAAGAGGTGATCTTACTCCTGAAATGCAGGCAAACGGACTTGTATCCAAGGACTACAAGCATGCCATTGAGCTTATCAGGGAGCTAAAGGAAACCGATCCTTCTTTTTGCATAGGCGGAGCATGCTATCCCGAAATGCATCCTGAAAGCCCGAATCAGGCCGAGGATATAAAGCATTTAAAAGAAAAAGCCGATGCAGGCTGTGAATTTTTCACCACACAAATGTTTTTTGACAATAATCTTTTCTATAACTTCCTTTATAAAATACGTGAAGCAGGGATAACTGTTCCTATCATCCCCGGAATAATGCCTATTACAAGGGCTAATCAGGTTGAACGCTCTATTAAGCTTTCAGGCTCGTTTATGCCTCAGCGCTTTAAAAGCATTGTTGATCGTTTTGGCGACAATCCCGAAGCAATGAAGCAGGCCGGAATTGCATATGCAACCGATCAGATCATCGATCTGTATGCCAACGGCATCAAACATGTTCATATTTATTCCATGAACAAGCCTGAGGTTGCTTCCAGCATAATGGCCAATATTTCGAATATTCTCGAATAACCAAGGAGACAGACATGCTGGTAACCGATTATATAAAAGACCATATTTCATTCCTTGACGGCGGTATCGGAACTCTTCTTCAGGAGAGAGGGCTGAAGCCCGGAGAGCTGCCTGAAAAATGGAACCTTACAAACCCGGATATAATAACATCAATACATAAATCCTATTATGATGCCGGAAGCAATATTGTAATAACCAACACCTTCGGTGCAAATTCCTTCAAATTTTCTGACGAAGAGCTTGAAAGCATAATATCTGCTGCCATCAATAATGTAAGAACAGCCGCTGTTCAAAGCTCATCGCCTCAGGAAAAATTTACCGCTCTTGATATAGGGCCTTTAGGTCAGCTGCTGAAGCCGCTTGGAAATCTTGACTTTGAGGATGCCGTTAGTGTGTTTTCAAAAACAATTTCAATCGGTGCCAAATACAAGCCTGATCTGATATTCATCGAAACAATGAACGACTGCTATGAAACAAAGGCTGCTCTTCTTGCTGCAAAGGAGTCCTGCGATCTTCCTGTATTTGTTTCAAATGCCTACAGTGAGAACGGAAAGCTTATGACAGGTGCCACACCTGCTGCCATGGTTGCCATGCTTGAGGGCATGGGAGCCGATGCAATAGGCGTAAACTGCTCCTTAGGTCCGAAGCAGCTCTCAGGTGTAATAGATGAATACCTCAAATATGCCTCTGTTCCTGTTTTGGTAAAGCCAAATGCCGGTCTGCCGGTTATAAAGGACGGTAAAACAGTCTACAACGTACTTCCCGACGAATTTTCGGAGGATGTAGCAGATTTTATTAAGCGCGGAGTGCATATTGCCGGCGGCTGCTGCGGCACAACACCGGCTCATATTAACGCAGTAGTAAATAAAACCCGTGATATAACTGCCGTTCCGATAGAGCCAAAGCACAATACGATTATTTCCTCGTATACACATGCCGTAATATTCGATAAATCGCCTATTCTTATCGGCGAAAGAATCAATCCTACAGGCAAAAAACGTCTTAAGCAGGCCCTTGCTGACAAGGACATGGATTATATCCTTGATCAGGGAATCTCAGAGCAGGAAAAGGGTGTTCAGGTAATAGATGTAAATGTCGGACTCCCTGAAATCGATGAGGTGGAAATGCTTACAAAATCCGTTTGTGAGCTTCAGGCCGTAATCGATACCCCTCTGCAAATAGACACCTCCGATCCTATTGCAATGGAGCAGGCTCTGAGACGCTATAACGGAAAAGCTATGATTAACTCCGTAAGCGGCAAACAATCTGTTATGGATGCTATCTTCCCTCTTGCACAAAAATACGGCGGACTTATAGTTGCTCTTACTCTCGATGACACGGGTATCCCTACGACAGTTGATGGCCGAATGGCTGTTGCCGTCAAAATACTCAATGAATCAAAAAAATACGGAATTGATAAGAAGGATATTATTTTTGACCCGCTGGCTATGACAATAAGTGCCGATCCGGATTCTGCCAATGTAACGCTTGAATGTATTAAGAAAATACGAGGCGAGCTCGGCTGTCATACATCCCTCGGTGTATCAAATGTATCATTCGGCCTTCCGTCAAGAAGCATGGTCAACAGTACGTTTTTCTCGATTGCAATGCACAACGGGCTGTCGGCTGCGATCATGAATCCCAACTCTGTTGAAATGCTCGGTGCATATCATGCCTTCAGAGCTATAGAAGGACTTGATGAAAATTTTGCCGAATATATCGAATTTACGCAAAACTATGCACCTGCAGCACCGGCTGCTTCGGTTTCTTCAAAGCCCCAGGCAGGATCCAAAACAAATGACTATGGCTCTCCGCTTAAAAATGCCATAATAAAGGGCTTAAAGGAAAAGTCAGCAGACATCACATGCGAAATGCTGAAAACCACGGATGCAATGTCTATAGTCACAGATGAGGTTATCCCGGCTCTCGATATCGTAGGCGAGGGCTACGAAAAGGGAAAAATGTTTCTTCCACAGCTTTTGATGAGTGCCGAATCCGCACAGGCTGCCTTTGAAAAAATAAAGTCTGCCATGCAAAGCAGTACTCAAAATGCCACTGTAAAATGTCCGTTTGTCATAGCAACCGTAAAGGGCGACATTCACGATATAGGCAAAAATATAGTCAAGCTGATCCTCGAAAATTACGGTTTTGAGGTATTTGATATGGGGAAGGATGTTCCGGCACGTGACATCATCGATAAGGTAATAGAGGTTAATTCCCCGCTGCTTGGACTAAGCGCACTGATGACAACCACTGTCCCTTCAATGGAGGAAACCATTAAGCTCGCGCGAAAAGAGGCTCCATGGTGTAAGGTTGTTGTAGGCGGCGCAGTGCTTACTCAGGAATATGCCGACATGATCGGTGCCGATAAATATGCCAAGGATGCTATGGACACGGTTCGTTACTCCGAAGAGATTTATAACACATTTAATAACTAATGAAATGATAACAGGAGTCAAATATTAAAAAGCCTTTTGACCTCAATCATTTATCATTGTAAAAAAATTTGTTGACAAACACAGTTTATTTTGTATAATTACCTAAATAGAGCAAAGGCGCTTAACATGCCCTTGCTCTATTTTTTTTCGTTTACATTAGCTGCCTGCAACCGATAATACACATTATTACTGCAGCAGTATCTTCTTAATTATAACAATAACAATCTATTGGAGGCTATTATGACGGACCTTGCCGACACTACTATTACAGTTGATAATCTTCTTGATGAGCTCAATGAAAGTCTTTTACCGGAAATAATTTACAAAAAATATCTGGAGCCCATTACCGAATACGATAAATTCTGCGGCACAGACTATCTTGACTTCATTGCAACCTATCTCAAATATGATGGTCATATAAAGACTATTTCCGAAAAGATATTTGTGCATCGAAATACCGTACACTATCGTATCAGAAAAATAGAAGAGCTTATTGGCTGTGATATTTCAAAGCTTGAAACAAAAATGAATATAATGATTGCATCTGCATATTATGCACGAAACAAGAAATAAATACTCTTCACTCTGAAATCCCGATTTTTATCGGGATTTTTTAATTTATTTTTTGCTGATAATTGACTTTTCAGGTTGTATATTATATACAGTATGATTGGGTATAATCAACTTTATTCTGTTTGAAAGGAATTTAATAAATGAACAAAGCCGGTGATAATATCATTGAACTAAAGAACGTATGCAGAACATTTTCTGATGGCTTCAGCGCCGTATCCGACTTCAACTTAGAGGTCAAACGCGGTGAATTTGTAACCTTCCTTGGTCCCTCGGGCTGCGGCAAAACAACAACTCTTAGAATGATAGCCGGATTTGATCTGCCTACCTCCGGTGAGATTCTTCTCAACGGAAAAAGCATCACTGAGCTTCCGCCGAATAAAAGGCCTATAAATACCGTCTTTCAAAGATATGCCCTGTTTCCTCATATGAATATATATGAAAATATCGCATTTGGACTTAAACAAAAAAAGCTTGATAAAGCTACCATAAATAAAAAGGTCAAAAAATTTCTTGAGCTTGTTGATCTGGAGGGCTTTGAGGAACGCCGCGTTTCTACACTCTCCGGCGGACAGCAGCAAAGGGTTGCTATTGCACGTGCACTCGTTAATGAACCTGAAATACTTTTGCTTGATGAGCCCTTGGGTGCTCTCGATCTGAAAATGCGTCAGGAAATGCAGATCGAGCTTAAGGCCATGCATGATGAGCTTGGAATAACCTTTATCTATGTTACTCATGATCAGGAGGAGGCTCTTACTATGTCGGATAAGATAGTAGTAATGTCCGAAGGCCGTATACAGCAGATAGGAACTCCTGAGGATATTTATAACGAACCCCAAAATGCCTTTGTAGCCGACTTTATCGGAAACAGTAATCTTTTTAACGGCATAATGACTGATAAGCTTACCTCCAGATTTTGCGGCGGAACATTTAAATGTGTTGATGACATCGAGGTCGGTACTCATATTACGGCAGTTGTCCGTCCTGAAGATATTATCATCACAGCTCCGCAAAACGGCACTATTTGTGGAATTGTTACCTCTGTTATATTCAAGGGCATGCATTATGAAATAACCGTTGAATCAGGCCGGTATGAGGTCATTATACAAACTGTTAACCGTGCCGTAGTCGGTGAATATATAGGTATGAATGTCGATCCCGACAACATACATATAATGATCGCAGAGGATCATACAAATATATTCTATGCAGATATCAACAAGGACTTCAAGCTCGAATACAATGAAACACTCCTTGATACAAGCGTTACCAGACTGTTTCCAAACAGCAAAAGAAACAGTGACGGCATAATAATAGATTCAAACGGAGATGCTATCGATCCAAAGCGAATAAAGATTATGATCTCTATCCAGCCACAGGATATCGAACTGACAGATGATAAGGAAAAGGGTCTTGTCCAGGGCTATATAAGCAGCCTTATTTACAAGGGTGACCATTACAGCTATGTAATAAAAACCGATATCGGACAGGATTTCGTAGTAGACGATGAATATCTGTGGAACATGGATGATAATGTTGGACTTATAATGCCTGTGAATAAAATGAAATTCACAGTAAAAAAATAATTTGGGAGAAGCTGATGCCTAAACTGACATTTTCGAGAAAAGCCCTTGCAATTCCATATATGGTTTTTCTTATTATTTTTGTGATTGCTCCGCTTGCGGTTCTTATCTTTTTCGCATTTACCGACAGTAACGGAAATATTTCTGCTGTAAACTTTATTAATTTCTTTTCCGATCCCAATACTCTGGGCACACTCGTTTACAGCCTGTCTGTTGCCATAGTTACTACAGCTGTATGTCTGCTTATTGCTTATCCTACCGCATATATACTGGCAAACAGCCACCTGAAGCAAAAAACAACAATATTACTGCTTATAGTTGCACCTATGTGGATAAATTTCTCTCTTAGAATATCCGCACTGAAGGAAATACTGACTCTTATAGAGGGTAACCTTGCCGTTTACCCGTTTTTGAATACGGTTATCGGTATGACATATGATTTTCTGCCCTTTATGATACTGCCGCTTTACAATACTCTTACCAAACTGGATATTTCCTATATCGAGGCTGCAAGAGACCTTGGAGCTGGAAGCGTTTCAACCTTTGTAAAGGTCACTCTTCCACTTTCTGTACCGGGAATCATCAGCGGTGTAATGATGGTATTTCTTCCTTCTATGACAAATTATGTTGTACTGGATATGCTTTATAACAGCACATATATCATGGGAAGTCTTATAGGAAGCTATTTTTCAGCCTACAACTGGCATGGCGGCTCTATGATAGCTCTTATTTTGCTTACAATCATTTGCATATTTACATTGCTTACAGGCGATAACAAGGAATCAGAGCAGGGCAGAGGAGGTGCACTCTTATGAAAAAAGCTCCGAAAAGTATTTTTATATCGATTGTCCTTCTGTTTTTGTATGCTCCGATACTGATCCTTGCTGTTTACAGCTTTACGGACTCAACAACTATCGGTGCAATTAAGGGCTTTTCGCTAAACAATTACGTTACTCTGTTTACAACAGATGAACTTACAAGCATGATTGCCGGAACTGTATTGCTTGCAATTTTGTCAGCAATAATCTCAACGATTCTGGGAACATTTGGTGCTATAGGAAGCTTTTATTCCAAAAAGCACATAAGCTCATTTATATCTACCTCAAATGAAATACCTGTTATCAATGCAGATGTCGTTACAGGCTTTTCTGTATGTATTCTTCTGGTTGTTACTCTGGGTATGAGCAAGGATACTTATCTTCCTCTGATATTCGGACATGTCACATTATGTGCACCGTTTGTATATCTTTCGGTTATACCAAAGCTTAAGGAAATGGATCCCAGCATATATGAGGCTGCTCTTGATCTTGGCGCTTCTCCTGCAGCTGCACTTAAAAAGATAATTATTCCGCAGATTACACCGGGAATAATTTCCGGCTTTATGCTTGCCATAACTCTTTCACTCGATGATTATTTTATATCTACATATACAAAGCCTGCAACCTTTGATACAATAAGCACCTATGTTGTAAATGCTACAAAGGGTTCACAGACAAATATAAAAACAGCTCTTTGGGCTCTTTCTACGGTTATATTTATAATAGCTATCGCAGTTGTCGTATTTATGAATATTAAGGCTGCAAAAAAAGCAGAAAAGGCAGGTTCCAAATATGAATAAAAAAATAATGACATTTTTCATACCTTCATTCTCTGCTATTGCCATTTTAGCTTCACCTATAGCTAAGGTATCCGCTGCCGAAACACCCTCGACCGTAACCCTTAGAGTTTGCAGCTGGGAGGAATACATCGACACAGGTGACTGGTCAGAGGATGACACAATCTCTCTTGAAAGCGGTGATATCACCTCTGATAAGTCCATGGTTGAGGCTTTTGAGGATTGGTACTATGAAACCTATGGCATCAAAGTCAATGTTGAATACAGTACCTTCGGAACTAATGAGGATCTGTACAACAGACTTATGCTTGGAGACACCTATGATCTGGTATGTCCGTCGGAATATCTTATAATGAAGCTTATGTCACAGGATTCTCTTGTACCGCTTTCCGACAGCTTTTTTGATAAAAACGTTGATGAAAATTATTATATTAAGGGTGTTTCCCCTTATATAAATTCCGTTTTTAGCTCCAACGAGGTAAATAATGAAGCCTGGAGCAAATATATGGCAGGCTATATGTGGGGAATAACAGGTATTGTTTACAACCCGGAATATATTTCAAAGGAAGAGGCTTCAACCTGGACAATTCTTAATAATCCGGAATATAAGCGCTCGGTGACAATTAAGGATAATGTAAGAGATTCATATTTTGCTGCTGTAGGTGCCATTAAGCATGACCTGCTTACATCAGAAGAATTTACAAGCTCCTCTGATTACAAACAAAGGCTTGTCAAAGAAATGAATGATGTATCCGATGCAACAATTTCAGATGTTCAGGATTATCTTCAATCAGTAAAGAACAATGCATATTCATTTGAAACAGATTCTGGCAAATCCGATATGATAACAGGCAAGGTGTTGGCAAACTATCAATGGTCAGGAGATGCCGTATATACAATGGATCAGGCAGATGAGGACAATTATACTCTGAATTTTGCTGTCCCTAAGGAATCCTCAAACATATATTTTGATGGCTGGATAATGCTGAAGAACGGAATCGGAACCGACACAGCCAAGCAGCATGCCGCAGAGGCCTTTATAAACTTTTTGTCTCGACCCGATAATGCTATAAGAAATATGTCTTATATAGGCTATACCTCTGCCATATCGGGCGGTGATGACACAAGAATATTTGAATATGCCGATTACTGCTATGGTGCCGAAGAGGATGATGGGGATACAACCGAATATTCTGTTTCCTATTTCTTTAGTGATGATCCGTCAACCGATGAATATACCTTGACAGTTAATACTGAAGCTCTTGACCGCCAGCTGGCTGCTCAATATCCGTCCAAGGAAACACTCGAGCGTACCTGTGTTATGCTGAACTTTGATAATGAACGCAGCAGCAAAATAAATCAAATGTGGATCAATGTACGCTGCTTCAATATAAATACGCTTCCCGTTACTGTACGTATCATTATATGCATCGGAATTGCCGCTTTTATTTACTTCCTGATAAAAAACAAATTAAAGCATTAAAAAAAATAAAACCCGCAAATATGTGGCTGTCGTATCAAATACGTCAGCCGCTTATCATTTTGTTAAAAAAGTGTATAACGGCCTTCCGTTTGAGCTTAATGCAAATGATGTTTCATAAAGATATACCGGCGCTTACAATTACAAGGAGAACAATATAAATGATCCAGCAAAGCGATATAATAAATTTTTTCGATCACTGTGCACCTTTCTGGGATGAAAAAGCAGCTCTTGATCATAATAAAATAAATATCATACTTAATAATGCCAACGTAACCGCAGGAAGCAGGGTACTTGATGTCGCCTGCGGAACAGGAATTCTAATCCCTGAATATCTGAAAAGAAATGTTTCTTCTGTTACAGCCGTCGATATATCTCCAAATATGCTGTCTATTGCCCGGAAAAAATATTCACAGAGCAATATCAGCTTTATCTGCGATGATATACAGTCTGTCAAATTTAATGATAAATTCGATTCAATAGTTATATATAATGCTTTTCCTCATTTTCCGAATCCGTCAGCTCTTATCTCACATCTGTCGAAGCAGCTTGCCTGCGGCGGATTTCTTACAGTCGCACACGGCAGCAGCCGCAATAATATAAATTCCCATCATAATAAAGCAGCAAGCATCGTATCAATAAAGCTACCCAAGGCAGATGAGCTTGCTGAGCTTTTTTCCGAAAAGCTCTGTGTTACGACTGTCATTTCAAATAATGAAATGTATCAGGTAACAGGCAGAAAATAATTATCCATCCCCAACAAAAAGTTTTATCACACAAAAAAAGCCGTAAGATTCAAATATATGAATCATACAGCTGAAAAAAAATATTGAGTTGATAAAACTCCCCGAGCGGGGCTCGAACCTGCAACAACTCGGTTAACAGCCGAGTGCTCTACCATTGAGCTATCGAGGA
>CAVBHN010000033.1:0-2910 GCA_963595425.1 Faecalibacterium sp. CAG:74
TCGCTTCCAGTCTGGAAAATGTGGTGTATCTGGAACTTTGCAGACGAGGATATACTGTAACGATTGGAAAAATACCGGATGGTGAAGTCGATTTTGTGGCGCAAAAGCAGAATGATCGGTTGTATGTGCAGGTCACACAGGAGATTAAATCCGAAAAGACAGAAAAGCGCGAATACGAACGACTGCTGGAAATTCGAGATAACTATCCAAAGTATGTTTTGAGAACCGATGAATTTGTCGGAGGCAATTATCAAGGAATTAAGAGTATGCACATTGCAGATTTTCTGTTGAGCACAGAATATTAACGATGAGGGCGGCGACCGCCGCCCTTTTTACATAGCCAGGTTTCTGGAAGAGTATTCATTAAAATGCATAATGCGACAGCCCCTTTTTTATTCTTGCAGCAGCCAATCGGCTATATCATGAATTTCGATTCCCTCATAACTGTATTTTGGATGTTTCGTTCTGGCAATAATCATTTTCGGATAAGCATCTCGGATCTGAAGCAGAGGAGAATATTCTCTCTCAAATGTTTCCTGTCCGGAAATGTTGTCGCTAACCTGAATATAAATCTTCTCGCTGCCTCTCTGAGCAACAAAGTCGATTTCCTTTTGATAGAGCTTGCCGACATAAACATCGTATCCACGGCGAAGAAGCTCGATACAAACAATGTTCTCATATACTCTGCCATAATCCATATTTCTGCTTCCCAGTATTGCATATCGAATACCGCTGTCACACAAATAGAACTTTTCGGAGCTTTCAAGGTATTTCTTGCCGCGGATGTCGTATCTCTTAACATCATAAAATACAAAAGCATTGCACAAATACTTAATGTACTTGCCGACGGTTACATGATTGGTTGGAGTCTCATTTGCTGTCAGCAGCTGACTGACCTTATTAGGAGAAGTCAGGTTGCTGATATTATCCATAAGGAACTCGCTCAAACGTTGTAAAACCAAAGTGTCCGGGAGAGCATATTTCTGTACCAAATCCCTTGTAACAATCGTTTCGTAGACCTCTTTGATATAGTTTGTTCTGTCTTTTTCGGTTCTGTAAGCATAGGAACCTGCTAAACCGCCCTTGATCACGTAATCATCAAAGAGCTTGTCTTTATCACTGATATCATCATAATACCGGCAATATTCCCGGAAGCTGAAAGGAAACACATGAATTTCAATATAGCGTCCGGTAAACAAGGTCGCCAGATCCGCACTCAATAGGAAAGCATTGGAGCCTGTTACATAGATGTCGTATTTTCCCTTAGAGTACAGGCTGTTGATTGCCAACTCAAACTTGGGACACATCTGAACCTCGTCTACAAACAGGTAGTTCGTCTTACCTTCCTGATAATGTTCTTCCACGTAGGCATGTAAGGCATGATATTCCTTGATTTCTTCATACGTCAAATCCATGAAGTCAATGAAGATAATGTTGATGTTTTCAAAATTGCTTTTCAGATACTCAATATGCGCCTGCATCAGTTTGGACTTACCGGATCGATGAATACCCGTGATGATCTTAATGTCAGGAGTGTCCTTCAGTTCAATAATTCTATCGAGATAGGTTGCTCTCGTTATTATCTTCATACAGCCATCCACTTTCAAAAATGAGATTTTTATTTTTTTGAAACTACTTCTATGTGTTTATTATACTGTCTACTAATAGTATATGTAAGATTCCACTTTCAAAAACATGGATTTTTTCATTTTTCGAAAGCGGAAACTTAATCATCAGCTATTCTGCCCGCTATTCTTTTGAGCAATATATGAGCTGTAGTAGGTTAAACTGCACATAAATATGCAAAATACCCTGCATAGCTCAAGAGCATAATTATTCCACAGGGTCTCCTTAATTCTTTATGTTTAAATGTTCCGACCCATAAAATCAATCCTGCGAGGATAGCAATAATCATGTCCGTGATAAATTTTGATTCAAACGGTACAGGGCAGATAAGAGCTGATGTTCCGATAACAAATAAAATATTAAAAATATTGCTTCCTACAATATTTCCTATTGCGATGCCTGCATTTCCTCTTTTAGCAGCTGTCACAGATGTTACCAGCTCCGGCAGGGATGTTCCGAGTGCAACGATTGTCAGCCCTATAAAACGCTCGCTCATTCCAAAATATCGGGCGATTTCAGAAGCACCGCTGACTGCAAAGTCACTTCCCTTTACTACCAAAAATCCACCTGCAAGCATCATAAGAATGCATTTCCAGATAGGATATTTTTTTGATTCTGTTTCATTTGGTTTTTCATCCTTTTTTGAAATAACGAACAAATAACCAAGGTATACCAGGAACAGAACCCATAAAAGTATTCCTTCAATAAAAGTGACCTCTCCTCCCGTAATTCCGCATAGCATTAAAACTATTGTAACAGCTATCATAAACGGGATTTCGTAAAACAGGGTAGAGCGTTGTATTGCCACGTTTGTTATTAAGGCTGTAATTCCGAGTATGATAAAAATATTTAAAATATTACTTCCGACTACATTTCCGATAGTAATACCTGCATTATGCTGCATTGCGGCAGTAATACTCACAGCTGCCTCCGGCATACTTGTTCCCATTGCAACAATTGTAAGACCGATGACCAGCTGTGAAATTCCAAACTGCCCTGCTATACTTGCAGCTCCTTCAACAAACCAGTCTGCTCCCTTTATCAGGAAAAGAAAACCTACTATCAAAATTCCTATCTGCAGTAACATAATAATTTTCCTCTCTTTCTTATATCTCTTTGCAGTAGGCTCTATAGGCATAAAAAAAGAGACTCCTACTGCACATACAGTAAAAGTCTCGCTATTTAATCACTTTCCGAGCTGTTGAATATCAATAGCTGTATTGACGAAGAAGTGAACAATTTCTGCTAGCTACTCCCTTTTATTTTTGCAGTGTATCAAAAAAA
>CAVBHN010000033.1:3125-20886 GCA_963595425.1 Faecalibacterium sp. CAG:74
ATTAGGATGTGATCTAGAAATAAAATTTATTGATAAGGCAACAAAAAAAGAATTTTAGGGGTGTGTCGCATTATGCATTTAATGCGACACACCCTTTTTTATGACTGAAGAAAATTTCACCAAGCAGGGATTTTTATAACCCACCTCTCGGTTTAAAATGTGATTATCAAAAGAAGGAAGCTTAAAGGATTCAGAGAAAAAGAGTCGGCGATGAAGGCATAAGGAAGGAGAGATTATTATGGCAAAGGTATTTATTACCCTGACAGGAACAAAGCATTATTACGGAAATGATTTTCTTGAAAAGGGAATGAAAATCCGATTGGAGAAGGAACCGGATAATAAATATGATAAAGAAGCAATTATGGTGAATTATAAAGGTCTTGGAAAAATCGGATATGTAGCAAACAGCACATATACAGTGATTGGAGAGTCGATGAGTGCCGGACGCCTTTATGACAGAATCAGAAAAGCCGCATATGCAAAGGTTGTACTTGTAACACCGTCCGGAGCTATTTGTAAGGTTTCTAAAAAGAGCTTGATAAAATAAGAGGAAGTAAAATGTATACAAGAAAACAGAATTCGGAAATCGAAAAAGTATATCGGGTGTTTGAAAGCTACATTAAAGAAAATTCATGTTTTGATGTTGTTTGGTCAGATAAGCTGGGATATATCTGTTTGAATGGAATTTCTACGGACAGAGAAAATATTTATACGGAACCGCTAATTCTAAGAGAAGGGAATGTACTTTGCGAGGAAATTATATTTAATCTGGCTTCAGATGTATTAATGAGACTTGGCGTAAATCGAGATGATCTAAATGAATGCACATCCGAGGAACGAAAAAAGATCAGAGAAGAATTAAAGCCATATATAGATAAGCTTCCGGAATATTCGCATTTGATCGCGGGATTATTTAAAGAAGAGCACGTTTAAATCAACAGGAATTTTATTAAGGAGAAACAAAAATGAGCAGAAAAGAAGGATACAGCAGAAAAGGGTTATTCGGGGAAATCAAGCATTATGATGCAAAGGGTCACAAGATTGGAGAAAGCAGACCTAATTTTTTTGGGGGATACAGCAATTATGACAACCGCGGACATAAAACAGGAGAGAGTATGCCGGGATTTTTTGGCGGAATGAATCATTATGATGATCATGGACACAAAACAGGATCCTCAAGCAAGGGAATATTTGGAGGAGTAAATCATTATGATAATAAAGGTCATAAAACGGGTCATAGTGACAGAGGGATATTCGGTGACTGGAATCATTATGACGATTGATATTCAATAAAAAAGAATACCACGTATAGTATGCAAAGATCTTTTTGGCATAAATGAACTGGAGATTTGCATAAAAGAGAGCTTAAAACGAAGTGATTCATAAAATAGGGTATATATGCTTTTCAGCTATGCTATACTTTAAAGTATAGCCGGATAAAGGGGGGAAGTATATTATGCCAAAAGGAATGAATCAGAAATTTAAGCTGTATCGTCTGGCACAGATCATGCTGGAAAAGACAGATGAGGAGCATTATATTACAATGACTGAGATCATTGAGAGTCTGGCAGAATATGATATAACAGCTGATCGAAAAAGTATATATGCTGATCTTAGGGATCTAAGCCTTCTTGATATAGAGGTAGAAGGCGAACAAATCGGTAATCGGTATTATTATCATGTGATCAACCGTATGTTTGAGCTTCCGGAGCTGAAGCTTCTGGTGGATGCAATTCAGTCTTCAAAATTTATAACAGAAAAAAAATCGAACACCTTGATTAAGAAGCTGGAAAAGCTTGTCAGCAAATACGATGCACAAAAGCTGCAGCGGCAGGTATATGTATCCGGAAGGATAAAGACAATGAATGAGAGTATCTACTATACGGTAGATGCTATTCATAATGCCATTTCAGAAAATAAGAAGATAAATTTCCAATACTATCAATGGAACGTAAAAAAAGAAATGGAAATAAGGCATAACGGAGAATGGTATAATATCAGTCCCTGGGGACTTTCATGGGATGATGAAAACTATTATCTGGTTGGCTATGATTCCAAGGCCGAAAAGATCAAGCACTATCGGGTAGACAAAATGCTGAATATTAATCTATCAAATGAAAGCCGCGAGGGAAAAGAGATATTTAAAAATCTGGATATGGCAGATTACGCAAAAAAAAGCTTCGGTATGTTTGGGGGTAAGGAGCAGACAGTAAAGCTGTTGGCAAAAAACAATCTGGCAGGTGTTATCATTGACAGATTCGGGAAAAATGTAATGCTTATACCGACGGATGACGATCACTTTACAGTAAATGTAGAGGTACATATCAGCAGACAATTCATAGGCTGGATATTTTCGCTGGGAGAGGATATAAAGATTGTTGGCCCGGATGATGTGCTAGAGCAGGTGAAGCTGGAAGCTGAGAGATTGATGAAGCAGTATTATCCACAATATAGTGTGGATAATGTTTAAAATTATACAGAATATAGTTAATAAGGAGAGTTATTCATGGAAAATAAAATTACGGAAGCAAAATTTAAGCGAAGGATAGCAATTATAGTTATGATAGCAGGAGCAATCCTGCTGCTGGTTGGATTATTCTATACAGTGCCCAGCGATCAGCTTACAACCTACAAATCATTGTCAACATATGATTCATATTCATATGTTGAGTCATACATAAATGCAGATGCATATAATTATATAATTGCGGGCAGTCTGATAGGAGGAAGGATCGCAGGAACGCTTGCGTTAAAGGGAGTATTGATTGCAGTCGGAGCTTTAATCATATGTATAGGACTTATTCATTTTCGCCCCAATTTTGAAGCAGAGCAAAATAAGCAGGAGGAAAATGAGATACCGATTGATGAGAGTGGAATAGATCTGAGAAAATATGAAGATGAAGCAAAAAAGGAAGATTAAAGATAAGGGGCTGCCGTTTAGTGCGACAGCCCCTTATCTTTGAAATGAAAACATCGGTTTTATTTATTATATTTTAACCAAGAATAGCCTTTAAATCATCATCGGGCGTTGTAATAGGTGCAATTCCAAAATTCTCAACAAGATAATTAAGGACATTCGGTGATATAAATTTTGGAAGAGTAGGGCCAAGGCGGATGTTTTTGATGCCAAGGTGAAGCAGCGTAAGTAAAATACATACAGCCTTTTGCTCATACCATGAAAGCACCATAGACAGCGGAAGATCATTTACACCGCATTTAAAGGCATCAGCAAGAGCAACGGCAATCTGAATTGCGCTATAGGCATCATTGCACTGTCCAACGTCCATAAGACGCGGAAGACCGCCTATTGTTCCTAGATCAAGGTCATTAAAGCGATATTTTCCGCATGCGAGTGTCAATATCACGGTATCGGAAGGAGTATGCTTTACAAAATCTGTATAATAATTACGACCCGCACGTGCGCCGTCACAGCCGCCGACTAAGAAGAAATGCTTGATAGCACCTGTATTTACTGCATCGATTACCTTATCTGCAACGCTAAGAACTGTATTGCGTGCAAAGCCGGTCATTACTGTATTGCCGCCGTTGATACCTGTAAAGGACATATCCTCTTTATAGCCGCCAAGTCTTATAGCAGCTTCTATAACAGGAGTAAAATCCTTATCAGCTCCTATATGGCTGATCTCAGGATAGGATACCAGTGCTGTAGTGAAAACACGATCCTTATAGCTTTCCTTTGGTGGCATGAGGCAGTTTGTGGTAAACAATATCGGTGCAGGGATATCTGCAAATTCCTTTTGCTGATTTTGCCATGCTGTGCCAAAGTTTCCCTTTAGATGAGGGTATTTTTTTAGTTCTGGGTAAGCATGAGCAGGCAGCATTTCACCATGTGTATAGATATTTATGCCTTTATTATTGGTCTGCTCCAAAAGAAGCTTGAGATCAAGAAGGTCATGTCCTGAGATAACGATAAACGGACCCTTTTCGACACTAAGTGGCACAGAAACAGGAGTCGGGTGTCCGTAGCTTTTGGTATTTGCCTCATCAAGAAGTGCCATACACTTAAGATTCTTTTCACCGACCTCCATTACAACAGGAAGCAGTTCATCCATGTTAAAGTCGCCGCCTACATAGAAAAGTGCCTTGGCAAAAAAGCTGTTTACATCATTATCGGAATATCCTAAAACCATTGCATGATGTGCATATGCAGCCATTCCGCGAATACCAAAAAGAATCAGAGATTTGAGACTTCTGATATCCTCGTTGTCATTCCAGAGAAGCTTCATATCATAATCATCACTTCGTCCGCAGCTTGAGGCACAGCTTAAGCAGTCGGGAGCAAGTCTTGCTTTTTCGTCGTGAATTATTTTAATCAGATCTGAAATTGTTTCATCATTAAAGTTTACATTGGTAACTGTAGTGAATAAGCCCTCAATTATCAGACGCCAGGTATTATCGTTTACAAGAGGGTTTGAATCCGTTGCTCTTGCAAGACCGATAAGAGCTCCTGTCAGTTCATCCTGAAGCTCTGCTGTTGAGGCCTTTTTGCCGCATACACCCTGGCTTCCGCTGCAACCGCTGCAGCCGGCAGTCTGTTCACATTGATAACAAAACATTTTGTTGTCCATATAAAATCCTCACTTTTTTATCTTATATTTTCAAAAATCTCCGACACTATCAGGCGGACCATATAAATAAAAGCCGGTTACTGTGCATCCACAAAGGAAGTTGAAGGCGGGGCTTTTAGGGTAGGTTTACCGGAGATTTAATATTTATTGCTTCTGATGAAGAAATTATAGTATGATAGAATCAACAAGTCGGTTGATTTTTCAACATACTTAGGAAAGAGGAATTTCAATGAAGGGATTTTTAGCTGTTATAAAGATGTCACCACTTTTTTCAGGAATTTCAGAGGATGAGATATTGGAGATGCTGAAGTGCCTTGAGGCAAAAAAGGCAAGCTATAAAAAGGGTGAATTTATACTGCGTGCAGGTGAAACGACCGAGGCTATAGGGCTTGTACTTTCAGGAAATGTTTTGATTATTCAGGATGATATATGGGGAAATCGTAATATTTTATCGAAGATAGGGCCGGGGCAGACATTTGCAGCAGCCTTTGCATGTGCGCCGGGAGCGGTACTGAATGTAACCGCAGCAGCAGAAACGGCTGTCACGGTGATGTTTTTAAATGTGAAGAGGGTATTGAATATATGCTCATCAGCATGCACGCATCACAGCAGGATAGTTCGAAATCTGTTGGGAGAGCTTGCTCAGAAGAATCTGAGATCTGGCGAAAAGCTCACACATATGGGGCAGCGAAGCACAAGGGCAAAGCTGATGTCATATTTTTCATCAGAGGTGCAAAGGACAGGCGGATATGAGTTTGATATTCCGTTTTCAAGGCAGCAACTGGCTGATTATCTTGCGGTAGAAAGAAGCGGACTTTCAAATGAGCTTTGTAAAATGCGAGATGAGGGACTGATCGAATTCAATAAAAATCATTTTAAATTAAAGCTGTCGTGATTTGAGTTATACACAATATGATGTTGATAATGTTGAGAAAACGATGCAAAACAACAAAATATAGACTGGATTAAAAATGCCGTGGAAGCAGAAGCCGGATTTATGAGACTGCTGACAGCATAAAAAATAAAATTCGGGAGAGCTGTCCTTTTTTTAGGTCAGCTTTTTTCATATAATAAAGCCGATACCGAATTTAAAATTCATATTGAGGGATAAGCATATGTTTAATTATACAGAGTTACTTGAAAACAAGGCGGAAAATTTGTTTATAGAGGATGAGAAATACGAAGAGAGTCTTATAGAGATAGCGGGTCTGTTTCGTGGATTTGATGAAGCGATGACGGAATTTATCACGGAGCACGGCTATAGAGATGCCGAAGATGATATTGAGTTAAAGATAAAATTCGTTCAGAAAAAATTTAAGGACTCCGGCATGAAAGTACCGAGAGGAATCAGGGGATGGTTCGGCAAAGCTTCAAAGCCGAATCGTGATACGGCATTTCAGATATGCTTTGCATTTGGTCTTTCTGTTGAAAAGACTAATGAATTTTTCAGATGTGTTCAGCTGGAAAGAGGCTTTGACTGTCATACGATAAGTGAGGCCGTATATTATTTTGGAATTAAAAATTCTCTTACCTATCAGGAGACAAAGGAAATAATTGAGGATATAAAAAAACCGAAAAAGACAAGGCTTGTTCCGCAGCAGCTGGTTCTTTATACCGGAAGCATTAAGGAATATATAGACAGCATATGTGATAAGGATAGGCTGATTTCATATATAGAGGGGAATATTGAGGACTTTGCTTATAACAATGCTACGGCTGTTAAATATATACAGGAGCTGTGGGAAAATATAGCAAAAGCCGACGGTCTGGCTATAAAGGAAGGACAGCTGATAAGCAAAAGCAGAAATATATATGATTACAGGGAAAATTATGTAATTTCAAAGAAGGGCTCATCAACCTGGACTATATTTTCGCAGATTATTGGGCTGTCGAATGATATGGAAAATGAATATGCAACAAAATATGACAGATCATTAACGAGATTTTTTTCTGAAAATAAGCTTTTTCCTTTAAATTCGGATTATTGTTTTCCAAGTCGTCAAAGCATAGATAAGCTTTTAAGAGGCGAAACAGGAGACAATGAGCAGCTTAGAAAAATGCTTATTTTTCTGGTTTTTTATTCTTATTGGGTAAAGCTCGGGATTAAAAAAAACGATGCATTTTGTACAGCACAATACGGTGATTCAATAAGATGTCTCAATACGATAAACAAAAGACTTCTTGACGCGGATTATCCAAGCCTTTATGCGGGAAATCCATATGACTGGCTCTTTTGGTGGGCATTGAATGATGATCATCCGCTGGAAGCCTTCAGAAGCTATATAGGCGAGGCAATAGCAATTAAAGGGGAGCAGGATTTCTTTGATGATGCAGGCAAAAAACCAGAATAATATGACCCTAAGTTAAAATACGATGTACAGGATTTTGATATTGGCTATGTAAGCAGTACGGGAAATAACATGTGCATCAGTGGAGAGGGTAAAGCTATGGAGGATCATAGAAGGGCATTAAAGGCAGGAACAGTTCTTGAGTTTGGAAGTAAAAGTGACGAGTATCTGAAATTTGTTATTGAAGGAGAAGTGGGGAGAGGCGGTTCATGCATTGTTTATGAAGCCTCAAGAGCTTCGGATACAGGAGTTAAAAGCCTATACAGGATAAAGGAATTATATCCGTATAAGCTTGATATTTTGCGGGATAATGACGGCAGCCTGATTCCGTCTTTGAAGAGCATAGAGGATTTTAAAAATGAAAGATTAAATTTCCGGGCAAATTATAAGCGTACTAATCATTTATTTTATTCAGATGATAATTATTCGGCTATAACAAATCAGATGTTTTTTTTCGAAACAAACGGAAGTGCATATATCGTATCCGAATATTCATCAAGGAAAACACTTAATGCATATAAGCCGGAAACTTTAAAGGAAGCTGTCATGCTTATGATCCAGGTGGCATATGTGATAGGAAACATTCACAGCCATGGATATTTATATTTGGATATAAAGCCTGACAATGTAATTATTGTTGACGGATATAAAAAGCAGATCAAGCTATTTGATTTTGATTCGCTGTTTTGCATGAGGGATAAGGAGCGGATAAAAAACAGAGAGCTTGAGCAATTCAGAATCTCGTATTCTAAGGGCTTTTCGGCTATAGAGCTTCAATGCGGGCATATAAGGGAGCTTGGCACATATACGGATGTTTACGGAATCGGAGCACTTTTGTTTTATATTTTATTCGGATCAACGCCTAAGGCACCCGATTGTGAATTGGATGCAGAATACAATTTTTCACAAATGAGCTTTGATTATGAAAAATGTGATGACAGACTGTTTACTGCATTAGGTGAATTCTTTCATAAAACATTAGCTGTTTTTTATGCGGACAGATATCAAAGCATGAAGGAGCTTATTTTAAAGCTTCGGGAAATAGAACAGTATGCAGATGAAACAATTCCGAGGATTTATTCTACACCTCATTATCGAATTGCATCTCCAAAGATATTTTACGGAAGGAATAATGAGCTTAGCAGTCTTAATGAGATACTGAAGGAGTCAGACTACAGCTGTATTTTTGTTACTGGAATGGGAGGCATAGGAAAAAGCAGTCTTGTAAGAGACTATTTGAGCAGATTCAGAAAGCAGTTTGATACTGTTTTGTTTGTTGATTATAAGGACAGCATAAAAGAAACAATTGCCGATGACAGAAATATAAAAATAAATACATTAAGGCAGGAGGAAGCCGGAGCATCCATACAGGACTATTTTTACAAAAAAACTGGAAAGATTAAGGAGCTTATTGCAGATAAGAAGGCCATTTTAGTAATAGACAATTATACGGGAGAGCCGGATGAAGAGCTAAAGGTACTGCTTTCAACGGGAATAAAGCTGATATTGATAAGCAGACGTTCAGTCGTTTATCAGACCGGCAGGGAAATTAAGATAGAGGCAATATCAGATAAAAGGGCATTGCTGTATATGTTCGAGGAAAATCTGGGAAGATCTATAACAAATGAGGAGCTGGAGAGCTTTAAACATATAATTACAATGACGCAGGCTCATACACTGGCACTTGAGCTGATAGCTAAGCAGATTGCAAGCAGCCATATAACAATATCGGATGCGGCAAGGCTTACGGATGAGCTTGGATTTTCAGCTATTGCACCGGAGAAGATCATATTTGAAAAGGACAGCATACGGACAAGAACAAAAATCGGAAGTATTATAGATGCTCTTTTTGAGGCAGAGGAGCTTACTAAGGAAAAGAAAATCATAATGAAAATTCTATCCCTGACAGGTGACAGAGGCATAGATATAAACGAGCTTCAAATGAGATTGGAGCTTGAAACAAAGGACGATATAAATGAGCTGATAGATGATGGCTGGATAGCTATTAAGGGAGACGATGTGCAGCTGCACCATGTGATATACGAGGCAATACACAGATGGAGCTGGAATGAGGAATATATAGATTCTGTGAAGGCTTTTTTGAACAGTCTATGTAATGAGATAAGCTTCGAATCGGAAATAAATAATTATCCATGGGAAATGAGGATGTATAAGAAAGAGCTTTATGACAGGCCGGCTGATAACTTAAGACTTCAGATGCGTGTATTGCAGGCTGAGGATATCTTAAGGCAGTGCAGAAGAGAAAAGGAAGTTAAGAATAAACAGGAATATATAAGATTGTATTATGTGACAATTCTTAATGCGCCGGTTTATCAGGAGGATTATATCCTTGACGGTGCAGGAGAACTTTTTGCAAAAAATGTAGATATAGCCCGTATGGCAGGATCATCGGAGGAAAAAAGAAGGCTTGAGGAGTGGCATATGAAGCTTTATGCGAGGGCAGCGCTTGTATTGGCCGATAACAGTAAATTTGAGGAAGCAGAGGGACTTATAAAGAAAGCAGGGCTGTTCGCGAAGCAGGTAAAACGAAGTAAGATATATGCATTATATTATGATCTGCTTGGGGAATATTATGATATAAGGCTGAACGGAGCCTATGTGCCCGAAAACAAAGAGGAGAAGAGTCTGCTCAAAAAAATGATGAATGCAGTCGAAAAGACGCTTAGCTATGCCAAAAACGATATAGCGCATGATAAGGATCATCTGTATATAAAAAATCTTATCGCAAAGGCTGTGCTGCTCATAAGAAGCTATCAGGGATCACCTAATAAAATAAAAAGACTGCTTTTAAGAGCCATGAAGCTGGCAGAAGAAAATACAGGGAAATATGCAGAGGTGAGACTGCATGCATTGTTGGCATGTGCCAGGTATTTTTCTATTATTAAGAAGGATTTACAAGGAGCAAGAAGCTGCCTGGATAAGGCATGGAGGCTGTCAGAATCTATAACTGCCACGGATATGCAGAGGATAGAGAATCTTATTATACCGAGTGCAAATACCTTTTATGAGCTTGGAGAATATAAGGATTCGGTGGAAATGCTTAAGTATGGTATTAAATTATGCGATAAATATCGAAATTCGGATGTATATGCAAGGCTTAAGCAGGGGCTGCAGGAGTTTATAAATGAGGTTGAGAGCTATGCAGAGCCAAAACCAAATGATAAAAATGACGTGATAGACTGAATTTACAAAATAAAGAAAGCCTAATGACAGGAATTATCGGCATAAAAAGGAGGAAGAAAAATATGAAATGCAGCAAGTGCGGAGCAGAATTTCAAGGGAAATTTTGCCCTGAATGCGGTGCTAAGGCAGAAAATGAAGTGACATTAACACCACCGCCTATTCAGGAAGGGAAAAATAAAAAGTCTTTTTACAAGAAATGGTGGTTTATTCTTATAACGGTTGTTTTGGTGCTGTGTGTTATTGCAGCATTTGCCGGAAACAAAGGCAGTAAGAATGATAAAATAGATTGGTCATCAATGATTCTGAAGGATGTTATTCCCAATCCACCTTCAAATAAGGGAACACTTTATGAAAATTCGGATGAAGAGCTTAGAGTTGATTTAGATAATGTTACCGATGAGCAGTATAATAAATATCTGAATGAATGCATTGATTTGGGATTTACAGTCGACGCTGATAAAATATCCAATTCATATGAAGCTTACAATAAAGAAGGATATTCACTTGAATTGAGACATACAAGTGATGACCTGGATATAACATTGAAAACACCAATGCAAATGGAAACGATCAGCTGGCCGACAGGAACAGCCGGAAGTTTAATTCCGGCACCAAAATCCACTACGGGCAAATTTAATTATGAACATGATAAAAGCTTTTCGGTTTATGTGGGGGATACCAGTCAGGCTGATTATGATGAATACGTAACAGCATGTTCTGACAAAGGGTTTACTGTTGATTATGATAAAGGTGAAAAATACTATATAGCTGACAATGCCGAGGGGTATCATTTGTCCTTACGCTATGAAGGAAACAAGATCATGCTTGTAAGTATAGATAAGCCAAACGAAGAAGAAATATCCGGTGAAGCCGAAGACGCCTCAGAAGCTGAAGCTTCACCAACCGCAAAACCAACAGAAGAGGTTAAACCAACAGAAGAAGCTGCTTCAACGGATGATTCCAACAGCTCATCGGTCGGTTCGGATGGACTCCGTACAGACTTCAAGGAAGCGATGGATAGTTATGAGTCATTTATGGATGAGTATTGCGAGTTTATGAAGAAATACAATGAGAATCCTTCCGATTTAAATCTGCTTGCGGATTATGCGACATATGTGTCAAAGTACGCGGATGTTGTCAATAAATTTGATGCTTGGGAAAGTGAAGGCATGAACGATTCTGAGTTGGCATATTACCTTGAGGTTCAGTCACGAGTGGCTGCTAAACTCGCTGAGGTTGCACAGTAACAATTAAATATTAGGATACCAGAGTCAAAAGGTCAAAAATCTAAGCAGTCATAAATAAGGAGAAGAAAAATGACAAAATCGGAAATTAGCAAATTTATGGAATGTATGGAAGAAATCGGAGATGTATGGACTCCAAAGCAGGTAAGGGATGTATATGAAGGCTATAGCCTTGAGACAGCTCTTGCAGAGAGAAAATCGCAGGTAGATATGCTTTTTAAAAATATCGGAAGATTGATTGTGAAATAAGCTGAAAAACTCTGAAGATATTTGTGACCTAAGCAGATTGCAAACGTCCTTGACGTTGACAATATATATATATATATACTGGATTTAGAAGCTTTTAAGAAAAAAGACACATAGCTTATGATATGGCATCATAAAAATATAAGCCGACAGGGCAGGTGAAGGTAGTTGTGATATCAATGATGACATCTGTTATGTCGGCTTTTTAAATTTATATCTTTGGTTATAAAATTCGATGCGTGGGGGAGTGTGTAATGATAAAGATAGAACTTGAATATAATCCTTATCTTCTAGAGACAAAAATATTGTTTAACGGCCAAAAGCCGAGGATAAACAGTCTTGTAGAAAAGTTTGCCAATGTAAAATTGCAAAAATGGATAAAGAAAATCCCCAAAATCTTTTTTGATGAGATGAATGGATATGATTTTGAAATCGAATTCTCGGGAACAGAGGCAGATTATTTGGAGCTGGTATATACATTTCGAGAACAGAATATAACAGAGGATCAGGTGCGTATCTTTCATAAAAATATTTTGAACTGTCGTACGGAAAAGGTAAAAAACATTTGCGAATTACTCTCGTGGCTGGAAATTAACCGCAGCAGAATTTTTGATTTTCAGGATTTTAAGGATATAAATAATGAGACTCTGGATCAAACATATCCATATATTTTATTGCAGGGAAATACACCAAAAGCAGATGAAATGAAGAACGGCAGCGTTTCAATAGAGTGTATTTCCGAAGTTGATGAGCTTAAAAATACGGATCTTAGTGATATACCGATAACAGTTTGCATTTCCAGGGGCAATGCAGCAGCGTTTCAAAATTCAGTAAAGGCGCTGATTGCAAGAGACGATATAGAAGAAGGACAGCTGTTTTTTTTGATTGATCCTGTTTTAGACAATAAAAAAATAAAGAGAATTATTTATGATATCGGCATCAAGGAATGCAATGAGATTACAAAGATAGATGATGCCAGGGTACGAAGGTATATAGAGATCTTTCCGATGACCGATTATATCCACAAAAATATCCTGCTGTTTCGAAAAAAAATAAACGAGCTTTCAGAACACCTCGAAAAAGAATCAAAGGAATGCGAAACAGAAAACAAGGAAACCCATGCCGAAATAGATAAATGCGATGAAATATTAGAAAAATTAAAGACAGTGCATTATAGGCTTGTAAATCGAGATAACCTGGAAATTCCATATAATTGGATAGAGATCAACAATGGACTCGAAAGAAAAATTTCCTCATGGAGAAAAAGAAAGACAAAGATTATTGATGAAGCAGAGGCAGCAGCTGCCTCAGAGATGTTTGAGCAGGAGTTAAATGGATATTTTAATGATTTCATAAACATAATTACTGCTGCAGCCAATCAAACTATACAGGAGATAAACGAAGAGCTTTTTTCATACTGTGAGGGTGCGGGCTTTGATAATGATTATCAGAGCATGAAATCAAAGATGCTAAGCTGGGATAAAAATTTTGAGAGGATTTTCATAGCAGATATTCTTATGCACGAGTTCAAAGAGGAAAATGCAAATCAGCAGGCTGATTTGTTTAAGGTGCTCTTTGGAGGATGTATTGATAATGACAGCAATGAGCTTCAGAGGGTTTATTATATGGAAGCATGGAGAAGCAGGGCTTTGGAAATAATCAAGCCGAAACGTGAGGATTTGACGCAGCAGCTGTTCAAGGTGGTATGCGACTATGAATATCAGACTGCACAAGACTATATAGAGCATACTAAGGAGCTTATAGAAGCTCAAAATTCCATAAGAAACAGAGCAGTATCAAGGCTTTCAGATAAGGAAAGGCTGCTGCAGGCCGATGTTGAATGGCTGACAAATGTACAGGATAAGCTAAAAGAGATTGAGAGTGCGTGAGGATATGGAAGAAATAATAAAAACACAGAATGAAGTGACAGAGCCTGCTTTGGAGATGACGATTGAAAATCGATTGGAAATAATCGAGGAGGGAATGCATAAGGATTATCTGGCAAGGCTGAATGAAATGAAGATTATTCCTACAATGGGAAGGCTTGCCCCATTAGAGGAGGATTTGATAGACAATGTCAGATTGTATCGAATAACAGAGATGGTCTATAAAAAGGGTGAGCGTGCAACAGATAAGTTTGCTACGGTTTTTAATACTCTGTCTACCTACAATGCATCGGTATTCATTGTAATTGATTCAAACGGAATAAATACAGAATTTTATATCGGCGTCAGAAATAATGAAATAAACGAAGAGGAAAAAAGGTCCTCGGTTACGCTGGGAGATACTCTGAAAAATACATTAATCGGACATTTTCCGGGCATAAAAATCGAAAATAAAAACCGTAAGGATATCGCAGTCCTATCAAATAAAATAGCAGGTCAGCATAATGTCGCATCGGTAAGTGTTGTAGGAAGCGACAAAATAACAAGTGACAGGACAAACGAGCAGTTTGTACAGGGGCTTGAGAAGCTTGCACTTGCGATGGAGGGTCGGCAGTACCTTGGCATAATAATAGCCCAGAGTCAGTCGCCTAAGCATATTCAGGTTCTAAGAAGAGACTATCAGGAGCTTTATACAAGACTGTCACCGTTGCAGAAGGTGCAGTTTTCGACAAATGAGTCATCATCTACAAGCAGAAGCCAGTCATTTCAGGAGATGAGCGGAAAACAAAAAGCGGTAATGATCGGAAATGCGGCTGTATCTTTGGCAGGGATGTTTGGAGGCTCTGCGTTGGGATGTGCTCTAACAAATTTTACAAAAGAAAAAACAGGCGGCATGATCGGAATGCAGATTGGAAATAGCGCAGCAGGTCAAATTAACAATTTTATCACTTCATTGGCACCCATAGAGCAGATGTCAAAAACAACAGGAACATCTACATCAACCACGACAGAAAACAAAGCTGTAACTGACATGCTTCAACTGATTGACGAGGAGCTGAAGAGGGTAAAGGGATTTGAAAGCTACGGGATGTGGAATGTTGCGGGATATTTTGTATCGAATGATATGTCGGCAGCAGAAATCGCTGCAAGCAATTACAGGTCGTTGATGAACGGAGAGACATCGGGAAGAGAGGTTTCAGCCATAAATTCATGGAGAAGCAGCAATCCTATGCTAAATGGCAGATTTGCTGATCTGACAGCTTATTTATCTCGCTTTGTCCATCCGCAGTTCTTTTATGGACTCAGTGAAAGCGGTGCATTGCAGATTGATGCATCAACGGCTGTAAGCGGCAAGGAGCTGGGACTCCATTTGGGACTGCCGCGTGCGACTGTTTCGGGACTTCCCGTTATAGAGCATGCCGAATTTGGCAAGGAGGTTACCACATATCAGCTTTTTTCAGACAGAAGACAGCTTAAGCCGGAGGAGCGTATGACGCTTGGACGGATATTTGATCTCGGGCAGATTACAAATAAGATAGTAGAGCTTGAAAATAAAAGCTTAAATATGCATACCTTTATAACAGGCTCAACGGGCTCGGGCAAAAGCAATACAGTATATCAAATGCTGAATGAGCTGTATCAGGACAGGATACCTTTTTTGGTTATCGAGCCGGCTAAGGGCGAGTATAAGGACGTATTCGGACATTTTGATGATGTAAATGTATATTCGACAAATCCGAAGATAGCTGAGCTTGTCAATCTGAATCCGTTCAAATTTCCGGACAGCATCCATGTCTTGGAGCATATTGACGGTCTGGTTGAAATATTCAGCGTTTGCTGGCCTATGTATGATGCAATGCCGGCATTCTTTAAGGATGCGATATTGAAATCCTATGAGGCAGTAGGCTGGGATCTTGGCTCATCTACATTTGAGGGCAGCACTCCTGAATATCCGGATTTTGAGGTGCTTGCAGAGCAGCTGACAGAGCTTATAGAGAATTCTGACTATGCATCCGATATAAAATCAAACTACAGAGGTGCACTTATCACACGTGTTAAATCGCTTACAGTAGGACTTAATAAATTTATTTTCACGTCAAATCAGACCCCTTATGAAAAGCTTTTTGATGAGAACTGCATTTTGGATATAAGCCGTGTGAAATCAGGAGAAACAAAGGCGCTTCTTATGGGACTTATGGTCTATATCCTGAATGAATACAGAGTGGATAAAAAGACTTCCAGCAATAACGGACTGAAGCATATAACAGTTCTGGAGGAGGCTCACAATTTATTGAAAAATACCGCAGGCAGCTCTGAAAATGATCTTGTTGGAAAATCGGTAGAGATGATTACCCAGACAATCGCGGAAATTCGTACTTACGGAGAGGGCTTTATAATAGTTGATCAGTCACCGTCATCCGTTGATATAGCTGCGATAAAGAATACCAATACAAAAATTGTATTGAGAACACCTGAGGCAAATGACAGGGAGGCAGTCGGACGGTCAATGGGTCTGACAGAAAATCAGGTAAATGAAATAGCTAAGCTTCCGAGCGGAGTAGCGGTTGTATATCAGAATAACTGGGTAACTCCGGTTTTGACCCTGGTGGATAAGGCGGATATAAAGGAAATTCCGTATGTGCCCGGAAATGTAAAAAGAATTATGACAGTTAAATCAGCACGAACAAGGCTTATAAAAATGATCCTGCAGTCGTGGATAAAATCAGAAAATGAAAGTAGGGAAAAGCTGCTTATGGCGGCAGATGCTTTGGACATTGACAGAAGGACAAGGAAGGCTGTTAGAGAAATTGTAAGTGACTATGAGCTGTTTAATGGTATGCTCCTGTGGGATAAGAGTGAGATGAGCAAGGTGCAGAATATTGTAAGAAATGTAATGGGAATAAGCCGAAATGCAATTTTATCAATGAAAAATGCACAGGAGCTTCGGCAAGAGGTAAGAAGCCACTTGAAAAATTTCTGTGAGTCTGATATAGACAGCATTTGTTATATTTTGACGGCGCAGTTTGAGGAGGAAGAGGATGAAGATTGAAAGCTTTGATAATAAAACAGGGCTGGAATCACAGCTTAACAGAAGTTCGATAATGGGGGAACTCTCAAAGCAATTTGATAAGTCAGCGGTAAATCTGAAGGAGGGAGCCGCCAAATTTGACCTCAGCGCAGCAGTAAATATATCAAAATGGCTGGGACTGGAGGGTGATGCGATCAGTCGGCTTGATAATATACAGTTTAAAAATGAAATAAAGACAATGTATGAGGGAACGACGATTAACGGCAGGCAGACCCTTGGCTTAAAGCAAATAGGAAAATACAAGATCAATAGGCAATATCGCCGGCAGAATATAAAGCAGCAGTCAGGCTTTGCAGCAGAGATTGCAAGTACTGCAAAGGAGAACATAATAGCTAAAGCTGAAGGAACGGGAGTTACAACGGTAAGGACAGATGACTTTCCGGAATACGGATATAATGATCAATATGTAGATAAGGTCAGGCTTGATTTAAGCGGAAATATAATAGAACGCATACAAATGAAGTTTATCGGACGTAACGGCAAGGAGTGCCTGGATAAGCTTCTGTCAAAAAAGATGGACAAGTATTTTGACGGCTCGAAGGTGGATAAAATAGAAATTCCTAAGGATTATTATGATGAGATTAAAAATAATAATCTTATCGGACAGAAGATAGAAGGATATCAAAAGCAGCTTGACAGAGTTACCAAATTGGGCAAAACGGCTGAAATAGAAAAATATACGGAAAAAATAAATCATTGCAATGAACTCGAAGCAAAGCTTGAAAGAAGCACTGTATCCTCTGATGAGGCGGTTTTTGCAAGAAAATATCCGAAAGCATATACAATGAGGTTGACACAAAATCATACAGAGGGTGTCAGAACAGGACTTACAGCCGCAGCCCTTACAGGAGTAGTCTCTACAGTTGACAATGTATCTAAGTTTGTGCAGGGTGAGATAAGTGCAGAGGATATGGCTATTGATATAGCAAAGGATACCGGCATAGCAGGTGCAATAGGCTACGGGACAGGCTTTGTTTCAAATGCTATATCATCAGCGATGAAGGGTTCAAGCCATGCATTGCTGCAATCAGCAGGCAAATTAGGAATTCCTGCAGCAATAATATCATTCGGTGTCGAATCTTTTGATTCAGTAACCGAATTTGCACAGGGAAACATAGATGCAGGCGAGTTGGCATACGATCTCGGAGAAAATGCG
>CAVBHN010000034.1:0-19549 GCA_963595425.1 Faecalibacterium sp. CAG:74
GAAAGCAGTCTCTTGATACTGCTATGATTCCAAGCTTTACTTCCGGAATATTTTTTAACATAGCTTTTCTCCCTGAATTTATACATTAATGTTTGGACCTTGTGACCCTGGTATCATCTACTTAAATATGATAAAAATGATATTTTGTTTCTGAATGATATTCAGTATTTGCAGGTATAACCGGAGATACAAAATGCTCATCATTTATTGCATTAGGGCAATACTGAGATTCAAGGCAGAATCCATGACGATCTCCGTATTTTACGCCATTTTTACCGGTTTGTTCTCCAATAAAGTTTCCGGCATAGAATTGTACAGCAACGCAATCGGTTGATGCTTCCATTCCGATGCCGCTTTCATCACAAGCAGCAATTGCCATAGTTCTCATTGTTCCGGGTTTATCACACAGAACATAATTATGATCAAATCCTTTTGTGAATTTTAGCTGCTCAAAATCCGCTTCGATATCCTGTCCGATAGCCTTAGCCTTTGTGAAATCCATAGGAGTTCCGGATACGGATGCATTTTCGCCTGTAGGTATAGATTTTGAATCGATTACAGGATTATAAATATCTGACATAAGCTGAAGCTTCTGATCATATATTACACCACTGTCATGTCCACCAAGGTTATAATAGGTATGATTTGTAAAATTCATGATTGTATCCTTATTTGCCTTAGCGTCGTATTGAAGATGAAGAGTATCTTCATCATCGAGTGTATATTTTATAGTAATGTCCATATCTCCGGGGAAGCCCTGTTCTGCTTCGGGACTAAAATGATGGAAGGTAATAAAATTGTCTCCGCTATCCTTTACTTCCCATAAACGATTATGGAATCCGTTGCTTCCGCTATGAAGATTGTTTTCGTTTTCATTCTGCTCAAGCTGATATTCCTTACCGTTTATTGAAAATTTTCCGTCTTTAATACGATTTCCGTTACGTCCCACAGCTGCACCGAAAAATGTGGTGTGATCTTCATATCCCTTAACATCATCATATCCAAGAATCAAATCTCTTTGCTTTCCGTTTTTATCAGCAAAAAGAATAGATACAAGAGTCGCACCGAAATCTGTAACCTTAACAATTGTATTATTTGAATTTTTAAGAGTATAAAGAGTAGCCTTTACACCCTTAGAGGTACTTCCGAATGCTTCTGTTTTCATTTAATTGTCCTCCTAAATAAACCCTTAATTAATCTTAATTTACGTACAGCACCTCCATGAGGGGGTGCTGCCGATAATAAAATTATATTAATTTCCTTTTTTACGGTTAGATACAACATCAAAGATAACTGCGATCAACAAAACAGCACCCTTTATTACATACTGCCAAGAATCGCCGACACCCATGATTGACATACCCATGTTGATTACACCAAGAAGAAGTGCACCGATGATAACTCCCGGGATAGTACCGCTTCCGCCGTATGCTGAAGCACCACCGATGAAGCATGATCCGATTGCATCCATTTCGTATGATGTACCTGTCTGACCACTTACAGAACCTACACGTGCTAAGCAAAGAAGACCGCAAAGACCTGCAAGAAGTCCCATGTTTGCATATGCAAAGAAGTAAACCTTATCAGTATTTATACCTGAAAGCTTTGTAGCCTTTTCATTTCCACCTACTGCGTAGAAATAACGTCCAAATGCAGTTTTAGATGTAATAAAATGATAAATAAGGCAGATTGCAACAACCCATATAAGCATTACTGATATGCCTTTATACTGTGATAAAAGTACACAATATCCTAATAATACAAGGCTTATTAATATTGTTCTTCCAAAATCAACAATCGCACTGTTCTGACGATAGCCTTTTTTGGCTTTTTTAGCACGTGATGAAATTGTACTATAGAAGAGAATGATGATTACTACTGCAGCAACTATGATAGGTGAAAGATATCTTCCATCGGTGTCAAGACCAGGAACTTTTATATATGTTGTAAATACATTAAGGAAAACCGGATCCTGTACAGCTACTGTCTTAGAATCAAGAACAAGACGTCCGATTCCTCTGAATATAAACATTCCGCCAAGTGTTGTGATAAATGGAGGAATTCTTACATAACCTATCCAATAACCCTGCCAAATACCTGCAGCAAGACCTATTAAGAGACAAACAATTATGGTTACAAATGGATTAATACCAAGGTTTGTAATCATAACAGCAGCAATACCGCCAACCATACAGATTACAGAGCCGACCGAAAGGTCGATGTTACCACCTGTTAAGATACAAAGCAACATACCACATGCCATTACAAGAACGTATCCGTTCTGAAGCAATAGGTTTGACATATTTTGAGCAAGCAGAAGTCTTCCGCCTGTCAGGATATAAAATAAAACAAATACACAGATAAGTGCGATAACCATACTATATTTGGTCAAAAAACCACTTATACTACCAGATTTTTTCTTTGACATGATTTAAACACTCCTTTCTCATTACTTACCGGCGCTTATGATATAACTCATGATCTTCTCCTGAGTTGCATCCTTAGCATCAAGCTCGCCTTTAAGTTCTCCCTCATTCATAACGTAGATTCTGTCACACATACCGATCAGCTCAGGCAACTCGGAAGATATCATAATAACAGATTTTCCATCAGCAACCATCTGATTGATAAGGCAATATATATCGTATTTAGCACCTACGTCTATACCACGGGTAGGTTCATCAAGTATCAGAATCTCAGGTTCTGTAAACATCCATTTACCAAGCAAAGCCTTCTGCTGGTTACCACCTGAAAGATTTCCGACCTTTTGATTTATGGATGGTGTTTTTGTTCCCATTTCCTCGGTCATCTTCTCAGCCACATTTGCCTCTGCAGTCGTATCGATTATACCCTTTGTGCAGACCTTATCAAGTCTTGCAAGCGTTGTATTGAATTTGATCGATTCGCCAAGAATAAGTCCATTTGTTTTACGGTCCTCAGTAACATATGCCAGTTTATGTCGAATAGCCTGCTCAGGAGTTTTAAGCTCAACCTTTTTGCCATCTATATATAACTCACCTACAACCTTTGAACCATAGCTTCTTCCGAATATAGACATTGCAAGCTCTGTTCTTCCGGCACCTTGAAGTCCGGAGAAACCGACAACCTCGCCCTTGTATACCTTGAATGAAATGTTTTTATCAACAATTTTTTCATGATACAACGGATGATATACTGTCCAGTTCTTTACTTCCATCTTGACTTCAGGCTTAACATGACGTTCTCTTATCGGATAACGGTCATCCATAGAACGGCCAACCATTCCTTTGATGATTCTATCTTCACTAAATTCATCAACACCCTTTACAAGTGTTTCAATCGTAGAACCATCACGAATAATTGTAGCCTTATCAGCACAATAAATAATTTCGTTTAATTTATGTGTGATTATGATAGAAGTAAGTCCCTGTTTTTTGAATTCGATCAGGAGATCCAGCAGCATTTTTGCATCCTCATCATTAAGAGAGGAAGTAGGCTCATCCAAGATCAGAAGTTTAACATTTTTAGAAAATGCTTTTGCTATTTCAACCAGCTGCTGCTTGCCGGTACCAATATCCTTAATTAAAGT
Source organism: Faecalibacterium sp. CAG:74 (assembly GCA_963595425.1). Lineage (GTDB taxonomy): Bacteria > Bacillota > Clostridia > Lachnospirales > Lachnospiraceae > Alectryocaccobium. The sequence continues at coordinate 3,569 of CAVBHN010000034.1, forward strand.
TTGTGCAGATTCGTTAAGTCCAACCTGCTTCATGTGTTTTTCGGCTTCATTGAAGGTTTGATCCCAATCAATGCTTCCGCTTTTTGATCTTTGTTCATTTCCCAGGAACATATTCTCACCGATTGTGAGAAGCGGTATAAGTGCCAGCTCCTGATGTATTATAACAATTCCTTTACGTTCACTATCCTTAAGAGTTTTGAATTGACAAAGCTCTCCGTTATAATAAATTTCACCTGTATATGATCCTGCCGGATATGTTCCGGACAGAACATTCATTAATGTAGATTTTCCAGCTCCGTTTTCCCCGATTAGCGCGTGGATTTCGCCTCGCTCCACTACCAAATTAACATTATCCAAAGCTTTAACACCAGGGAATTCTTTCGTAATGGATTTCATTTCCAAGATAATATCTGCCAAAAGATTCTCCTCCTCTCATGTCTGAAAATACGGGCGGGACTTTGTTGCCCCGCCCGGTATCAGGCCATATGTTATTTGGATATCAGCTTACTGCCTTAAGGTAGTCGCCATCCTTTGTGTAAAGACCTGTGTCAACAAGCTCATCAAGGTTATCCTTTGTAATAACATCAGGTACTAACAAGAATGAAGGACATTTTGTTCCTTCAGATGTCTCGTAAGAATCTGTATCATATGAGCAATCAACACCAAATTTATCAATAAGTGTTCCGTCTATTGTATCTCCGTTAAGCATTGCTTTTGCAAGCTCAAGAGTAACAACTGCCTCATTGCTTACGTTCTTATAAACTGTCATTGACTGAATTCCATCAACGATGTTCTTAAGGTTAGCCTCATCACCATCCTGTCCTGTGATAAGTACTGTATTTGTTCCCTTATAATCAGATGTAATAGCCTGAGCTACACCAAGTGCTGTAGAGTCGTTTGAGCAAAGCCAAACATCAACCTGCTTTCCATCTGCATAGTATGAAGACAATACATTCTGTGCTCTGTTAAGTGCAGTATTTGTGTCCCACTGTGCTGTAGCAACAGTATCGAAATCTGTCTGTCCTGAAGGAACAACCAATACTCCACTTTCGATATATGGATTAAGAACATCCATTGCACCGTTATAGAAGTATGTAGCATTGTTATCAGCAGGATCACCTGCAGTAATCTCAAGGTTGTATGTCTTGTCTCCTGCATTGTCAAGATCAAGAGTATCTACAATGTACTCACCCTGTAATTTACCTACAGTGTAGTTATCAAATGATACATAATAAGAAACAGCATCGTTAAGAATCAAACGGTCGTAAGAAATTACCGGAACATTTGCAGCTGCTGCTTCATCCATTGCAGTATTAAGAGATTCACCATCGATAGCTGCAACGATAAGGAGATCTACTCCATCAGCAAGCATGTTCTGGATATCATTAACCTGTTTTCCAGATTCATTATCTGAATATGTAAGAGTTGTGTCATATCCAGCATCCTTAAACTGCTGATCAAGATATTCTCCATCTCGATTCCATCTTTCAAGAGACTGTGTAGGCATCGAAATACCAATCTTGTGTCCACCTGCTGCTGTTGCAGAACTAGATGATGTTGATGAGCTTGAAGAAGCCTTACTGCTTGAGCTTGCTGTTGATGAAGATGAAGATGATCCACCACAAGCTACAAGAGAAGCTGCCATAGCTGCTACAAGAGCTCCGCCTATTAACTTTCTTTTCATTTAAGAAATCCTCCTTTTTCTTTGTTGACGTTAATATATCACACTTTATAAAGGACAAACTTGTCATTTTCTATATATTTTGTATAGGATTGACTATAATACAGCGCAAAAAAACTGGACATTTTTGTCATATCAAAAATGTCCAGAACAAAAAAGTTAAGTTGTTTATGTTAATTAATTTACACTACGTGCTAAATTTATTTAACCGAATTAATTGCGCACATTTAAATAAATATCCCCTGCCTCATGAAATTTGCCGGTTATTACATCATCCATGTTTTCTTTTGTAACGGCGATTGGTGTAAGACATTCATAAGGGATATCATATGTACCATCATTTATAGTATCTGCAATATCTATGTCGTTTCCGTTTGCCAGATTAATCGAAAGCTCCGCAGCTCTTCTTGCAAGCTGTTCTATAGGCTTATATACTGTCATACACTGAGTTCCTTCTACAATCCTTTGGCATGCATCCAGATCTGCATCCTGTCCTACTATACAGATACTTCCGGCAAGACGCTGTTCTGATAATGCTTTAATAGCATTGCCTGCTATACTATCATTACCGCACATTATGCCTGCAGGTGCAGTATTGGAGCTCAGATATTCGTTTGTATAGGAAAAGCCATTCTCGCCCTGCCATCCTTCTGAATAATATGTTTTTGATATAACTATATTTGAACTGTTAATTTCCTGTGAGAATCCGTCCATAACCTGATCTACATTGTTATCTGTAAGTGGTCCGCATATTTGCAAAATTGTTCCTTCGGAATTTAAATGTTCCTTCATGTGCGCAGCCATAAGCCGGCCAACCTCTTCATTATCAAATGAAATATACAGATCTGCTTCAGCATCAGGCAATAGCCTGTCATATGCTATGACATAAATACCGGATCTCCTCGCACGTGTAATTGCAGCCTTTAAATTCTCTGTATTTTCATCACTTGCAGCCATAACAATAACAATCACATCAACCTGCTTGTCAATAAAATAATCTATTTGGTTAACCTGCTCCGACATAGAGCCATTTGCATTTTGAACATTCACTTCTGCCCCGAGTTCCGTGGCAGTAGCTACAAATACATCCCTATCTCTCTGCCATCTTTCAAGTATAAAAGAATCAAATGAGCAGCCTATTTGTATTTTATCGGAATATTTGTTGTAGCTGCTTGATGCCAGGCTGGTATTTTTGTCCTGTCCGGTTTGATTTCTTGTTATTATTAAACAGACAATAATTATACCCAAAATGGAAAGCATAGGTATTATCCATGTTTTTTTTGTCATGCTCGCCTTCTTTCTCTGTATTCAGTAGGCGTTATTCCTTCATTTTTCTTAAAAATTCTGCTAAAATAATTCGGATCACTGTAGCCTACTGAGCTGCATATTTCCTTCATGCTGTAATCCTTGTCCTTTAAAAGCTCCTTGGCCTTTTGAATTCTAAGCGATGTCACGTATTCAACAAAATTGCTGCCTGTTTCTTCTTTAAAAAGCTTACTGAAATAATATGAGCTTAAGTCAAGCTGACGTGATACCTCATCTAATGAAATATCCTTATTATAATTCTGCAAAATGTAATCCTTTGCTTTAACTACAAGATGATTTTCATGCATTTGATTTTTATTTTCTATATTTTTGCAGGCTTCTCTGAATTTTTCAATAAACCAGCCTCTAAGATCACTGTTGCTTTTGGCATTCATTATGATATTAAGATAATCAGCTCTTTCTTCAAAATGATATGTAAGACCTCCATTTAAATAGGCATCATGCTCTGCAAAAAGTACAAATTCAATTATCTTCAGCTTGACGCTCATATTATTTTCATCATATGAGTTTATCATCCACTCAAAATACTGACCTGCATATCGCACGCAATCCTCTACTCTTCCGTCACTTAAAGAATCAAACAGATCCTTTTCAAGCTCTAGAGGATATTCCTCGTCATATTTGCATTGCATAGGAACATCATCCACATGGATAACACTTCCCTTTGTATTAGCAAGTGCTTTTATTGCTTCTTCATAAGAGTCCATGCTTTCTTTTAGCTTATGAACCGATCCAATGCCTATTCTAAATGAGATATCTGTAAGCTTACGCAGCTTTCTTACAAGCTCTCTTGCGACATCTATTATTGCAATACGTTTTTCATAATCAATCTTTGTTGTTTCCATTGGAATGCATACAGGAATCTTATTAGCTATAACCGAGCCTACTACGCAGGGCCAGGTTTCCTTTATCATCTCTCGTATTTTTGAATAGTTTAACTGTGCACGTACTCCGGCTCCTACTGCGTTTGTCAATTTTCCATCCAAATGATCGTCTCCAACCATAAGGACAATCATACATCCGTAATCAGTATTTATGCCAAGCAGCTCTTTATAGTGGTCAACATCGTCCTCGAAGTGTTCGCGAAACATAGCGGCATAAATAAAGCCATTCTCTATTATAGGTGTTACGGTTTCCATTTTTTCCTTAATAATCAGATCATCGCTTCTTTTTTTCTTTCTTGAGTCGACTAATTTAAATGCTTTATTAAGAGTTTCTTCTATTATATCTGCACTAAAAGGCTTATTTAAATACTCCATAACACCAAGGTTAATGGCTTCTTTTGCGTAATCAAACTTGTCATATGCCGAAAGAACAATAAATACAATAGATGGGTCGCTCTTCTTAATTTCTTTGATTGCATCAATACCATTAATTCCCGGCATTTGTATATCCATTACAGCAACATTTGGTCTGAAGCTTTCCGCAAGTTCAATTACACTTCTTCCTGTTTTTGCTGTTTCTATTTCACATTGATGCGGAAATCTCTTTTCAATTATCATTTTTAATGAATCAAGTACTATTCCCTCATCATCTGCCAGCATAACTCTGTACATTTTCGGCCCCCCCTATTCGTTAAGTTCAATCGTAATCAAAATTTCTGTTCCCATGTCTTTTCCTTCGCTTATTATATTTAGAAAAGCATTATCACGGAAATACAGCTTAAGTCTATCCATTACGTTTTTGATTCCGACTCCATTAGAATTTGAATCGGACTTGTTTTTTTCTGCCTCTCCCGAAAGAACCTCTTCTATTCTGCTTTGCTCCATTCCTGCGCCATTATCCCAAATGCTTATATAAGCTTTGTCTTCTTTCTTATATACCGAAAGTTCGATCAAGCCTTCTCTGTCCAAGCCTCTTATACCATAATTAACAGCATTTTCAATAAGTGGCTGCAATATCATGCTCGGAATTTTCAAATTTAACAAACTTTCATCTATATCCTTTGTGAAATTAATTTCACCTGAAAATCGCACATTTAAAATATATACATAGTTATCTACCAGATGTATTTCTTCCGCAAGAGTTGCTTCTCGGTCATTTCTTCTTACATTATATCTGAAAAACGCGGCAAGATTATCCAGAAATTCTTCGGTTTTATCAGCCCCCTCCATCATTGCAAGCTGCATTCCGGCATTCAACGTATTAAATAAGAAATGCGGGTTTATCTGTGCCTGAAGATATTTTAGTTGTGCATCTTTAAGATAAGTCTGCATCTGCATTTCACGCTCCATTGTTATACGAAGTCTGTCTATATATATGCGAATATTATCGATCATCTGGTTAAAAGCATTTGTAACAATACCTATCTCATCCATATTTTCTATTGGTATTTCTGCTATATCGAAATTGCCTGCTGCAATTTCGTTTGCTGCATTAGATAAACGGTAAAACGGCTGTGTCATATTTCTGGTAAGTGCAATTATAATATTTATAACAATTAACATTGCTGTTATAAGTATTAAGACACTGATAATTATAATATAGTACATTAGTCTGATTTGATTCTGATATGTTTCTGAGTTAACCTTAAATTGCTCATTGTTCAGGCAGTATATGAATGTATTGATATTTTTATATAACTGTTCAGCCTGCTCATAAAATCTACTGTACCTTTCTATATTTCGTCCACGTTTAGCAGTAATAGCCTCTTCTGTAAGAGATAAGTATGTTTGAGATAATTCATATATATTTTTTTCATTGATCAAAATGAGATCATCTATATTAAGCTTATTGAATGACTCTAACGCATCTAAATAATTTTGCTTATTTTTATAATACTCCTCCATAGCATCGGAACTTCTTGTTTGAAGATATTCTTTCATATTTTCCTGAGTCAATTCAATACTTGAGGACAATGTATTTAAGGTGACATTACTTTCGTATACTCTTTGAATTCCCTTGCTCATGTCATTTATTATTGAATACATAAATAAATTTACCGCAAATATTAGTAACGCAACTAAAACAAACATGGATATCATTTTTCTTTGAATAGTCATATGATGCCATTTTTTGTCAAAAAAAGTTTTAATTTTCTTCATCAGCGTCACCTCTCATATTATCAAGAAGTTTACTGGCTTCATTGTTTGTAATCAGCTCTGCTTCGACAGGAATGTATCCGTTTGTATAACCGGTTCTTATATATTCATTTAAAGTCTTCACACAATAATATCCCATTTGATTTGTATCAATTGTAATAGATGAGTAAATAATATTTTTTGAAATAGCCTCTAAAATCTGACTGGAATCATAATATCCTATTATTTCTACCTTTCCGACTTTATTATAATCAACTGCTGCACGATATGCACACTTGGTATGCAGCTCACTCAGGCAAATCATAATATCTGGAAGCTGGTCTGCGTCAATAAAAATATCGCTTATAGATTCCTCGGCACTAAATTCCTTTGAGTTATCTATCGACGTCGTTTGTATCTGAATAGGATAATCTGTACCAAGTAGCTTCTTAACCTCATCCCTGATTCCAAGTAGAATAAGATTTTGACTGACATCTGTTTGCTCCGTATTAGTCAGGACACGAACATTAACAGTATCCGATCCTAAAGAATCATTATTCTTTAAGATTTCATTTATTTGATCACCGTATTGTTGACCAAGATTGTAATTGTTTATTCCTATATAGCATTGTCTGTTGCTTCCACTGCAGTCACTGTATACTGTAGCTACAGGTATTCCGCTTGAAATTGCTTCATTTATTAAATCTATTGTTTCCTGACTCTCATCTCCTTTAACAATTATCCCATCTACATTTGCCTGTATAGCCAATTTAAGTAGTTCATTTTTCGAGTATTTGACGGCAAGATTGCTTCCGAATCTTTCAACATATACATCATTTTCGTCTCCATATTCATGAGCACTCTCATAAACCTTATTCCAAAAATAAGTATCTTCTTCATCTGAAATCATAGCATAATGTCTTGAGTATTCATTATAGCTTTGTTTTGCGGATGATGAGCTGTTACGTATTAAAAAGCACAATATTATCAGTCCTGTCAGTATGACCAACAAAACAATTATTAAAATCCATATTTTATTGTTTTTATTTTTTTTCATAGCTTATATTATTTGCCTTCTTTTTTATCCAGACATCCTTCTGTATTTATCTTTTATTTTATCAATTTGTTTCTAAAAAAGATATATTTCTTTAAATATTATGGTACTAGGGTCCAAAGGTCAAAACATGAGTAAGTAGCCATTTTACGAAGAAAAATGAGCGAATTATGAATGTTTTGAGGCTTGCGAAGCGCAGCGCACGTAGCAATCTGGTATCAGTTGGGACAAAAGGCCTTTGACACTGATATCATATTATGATACCGGGATAAAAATGTCAAAAATCAACATAGAAATGCTTAAAAAGGTCACTGTCAAGTGATCGTTGGCAAATCCTTCATACAGATTAACTTACACATTGCAGGGGCGAGATATGCCATCAAGACACGCTTCGTTTCCTACTCGCTGCACTCGCTTATTCACTCAGGCTCCTGCGCGAACTCGCCCTCCGGGCTCAGACATGCGCCCGCCTTCGTTGCTAGAGCGCAACTCCTTACGGAAGCCTCGCTACCGTCTTTTGTGGCATATCCTCACCCTTGACATTATTTTAAAATCCTGCCATTGACATAAGTTTCTTGCGGTCGCCTCTTGTTCCTGTATCCAGACCCACTACATGACCTGCTACAGGATATCTATATCCGTGACCAATTTTTTCCTTAATCTTTGCCGCTTGTAAGATGTCGCCTTTTATCTCTTCAAGTGTTTCTTCCTCGAATACTGGGATTCTAAGCTGCTCCGTTACCTCATACAGTTTTCCTGAACATTTCTTGGCTAGTATCTTTGCAAGATGATTCCCGCCTTTTATGCTCCAACTGGTATGATTATGTTTCATCCTTCGGGCGATAATACTCCAGATATGATTCTCCATAGTCCCCATGTTTTTATATATAAGCCCATTGGGATTTTTTGGGATATCCAGTCCTCTCTTTTTGTATGGAATCAGTCCTTCCTTATTTGTACTTAAATAACGGATCAGATCCTCAGTTCTTTCAATCTCATTATCATCTGTAAGGCTGTCCTTATAGATTGTCAGATATTCAAACATTTCTTAAATCTGTTCTTTTTCAAGGAACTCCATCACATCACGGATTGCTCTTTTGTGAGAAAGATTTTCCCTTATCGCTTTATTCCGGTGAAACGGATCCAGCTGAAATACGGTTTCTTTATCTCTTGTCTTTTTTATCCAGGATGCGCCATCTCCGTTTAAAAATCGGATCTGTACCTCATCAAGATCGTACTCGGATGCTATCATAGCCTCACGCAATCTTTGAAAATCAGCTGCCTTGCTAAATCCAGCTGTCACAACCTTTCCGTCCAGGCTATATCTTCCTGATCCTTTGTCTACCCAGCCATCATACGCAATGGCTGCTTTCATCTCTGCTTTCGGATATCTTCTCTGTTTACGGTCTTTTCCCTGAAGATTGATCCATACACCATCTGCTTCCTCAAACAATACCGGAACTTCCCTTTTTCCCTTGATCTTCTTATTTTTACCTGATTCAACAAGTTCTTTCTCATCATTTTCGAGTTTTTCACCAAGAGCCTGGATCACATTCCAAACTCCTGTGTGGCTAATGGAAAGTCCTGTTGCTTCACTTACTTTTTCTGCACAATTTCGATATGATGTTTCAGTTATAGATGATATCAACAGCTCAACATAATTTTCAGAAATAAGCCATATCCTATTAAGTCTTAAGTTTTCATCAAGAAGATATATGCAATGCCTTATTCCATACTCATCGCAAGTCTGATAAACATGACGATCATATGATACTTCGCCATAAACCGTCTTTATAGTAGATCTACGGCAGCCTTTGTCCCTAAATTCCGATTTATTTCTTGTTCTATGAAGGTGTTGGTCATACCTTTCAAGTATGTCTTTTGTAAGTTCCCTGCCTGCCTCACAGACCAATTTAAAAATTTCTTTCTCAATCTTCTTGAAAGTTATTCCTATTTCGTCTAACATTAATTTCATCATACAGCTCCTTTGTATTATTATTCGCAAAATAAATACTAAATTAAGTCTGTATGATTTGGAAGAGGTTTCGGCCTCTTCCTTATTTTTTTGCCAACTAAAATTTTACTCTAAGCTTAAAAAGTTATTTTGATATTAGTCACAATATCATTTATATATTGTTTTATTTTGTTATCTCCCATATAATTATTGAAGAAAAAAAAAGGATGGTAAATATATGGAAATTTTATTGGCAATTTTAATTATTTTTTGCATTTTAGTTTTACCCAAAATACTCATTGATATATATAAACATAAAAAAAATGACAAAAAAAAATAATTGCGCACTAATGTGCGCAATGTATTTTTAAGAAAGATATTTTTCTCTGTATGCAGCGGTATGTTCAATTAAACAGATACGCACTCCGTTGGGATCCTGAATAAATATCTGTCTTCCCACTGTTGTTTCGGCAATCTCTCCAATAGGAAGGCATCCCTTTAATTTAAGCTCGGCAAGCATTTCATCTAAATTATCGACATCGGTACCTACAGAATATAATCCTATAGGAAATTGCGGTGCTTCAATTAATTCTATGCAGGCGCCTTCGGGGCTCTGCATTATTGTTATTCCTCCAACAGGAAAATCCACATGATAAGCTTCGACAAAGCCCATTATGTCACGATAAAATACAACTGACTCTTCAAGGCTTTTTACTATCAGCGTTGTATAATGTACAGATATTCTCATTCATTTACCCTTCTTGACATTCATGTCATAAGCAATAAGAGCATAAAGCTATTTTGATATAGCTTTCAGCGCCTGTCCCAGATCCTCAATGAGATCCTCCTTTGCCTCAAGTCCACAGGATATACGTATAAGTCCGGCAGGAATTCCGGCTTCCTCAAGCTGCTCATCAGTCATCTGGCGATGTGTAGATGTAGCCGGATTAAGGCAGCAGGTACGCGCGTCTGCCACATGAGTTTCTATTGCTGCAATCTTAAGCTCCTTCATGAATGCTTCAGCAGCTTTTCTTCCGCCTTCAAGTTCAAAGGAAACAACTCCACAGCCACCGTTTGGCATATATTTTTTTGCTCTTTTATAATATGGATCACTTTTTAATCTCGGATAATTTACAGATTTAACCTCAGGCTGAGCGCTTAAAAACTCAGCTACAGCTTGTCCGTTTTCCACATGTCTTTTCATTCTTACATGCAATGATTCTAAACCCAAATTCAATATAAATGCATGCTGCGGAGACTGAATGCTTCCAAGGTCTCTCATTAGCTGTGCAGTGCATTTTGTAATAAATGCTCCTTCTTTACCAAATTTTTCAGCATATGTTATTCCATGATAAGACTCGTCTGGTGTGCAAAGTCCAGGAAATTTATCTGCATGAGCCATCCAGTCAAATTTTCCCGAGTCAACTATTGCACCACCAACAGCAGCTCCGTGTCCATCCATATATTTCGTTGTAGAGTGGGTTACTATATCTGCTCCCCATTCTATTGGGCGACAATTAACAGGTGTCGGAAATGTATTGTCAACAATAAGAGGAACGCCATGCTCATGCGCTGCATTTGCAAACATTTCAATATCAAAAACAGTAAGTGCAGGATTAGCAATAGATTCTCCGAACACTGCTCTTGTGTTTGGCTTAAATGCTGCATTCAGCTCTTCAGGTGTACAGTCAGGAGATACAAATGTAACTTCAATGCCCATTTTCGCCATAGTAACCGATATAAGGTTAAATGTACCTCCATAAATTGAGGAGGATGATACAATATGACTTCCGCATTCGCAAATATTGAACAAAGCAAAAAAATTCGCTGCCTGTCCGGATGATGTAAGCATTGCAGCCGTACCACCCTCAAGCTCTGCTATTTTTGCAGCTACTATATCATTTGTTGGATTTTGAAGTCTCGTATAAAAATAGCCGCTTTCTTCAAGGTCAAACAGCCTTCCCATTGCTTCACTGGTTTCATATTTAAATGTTGTTGACTGAATAATCGGTATTTGCCTTGGTTCTCCGTTCTTGGGTGTATACCCGCCCTGAACACATTTTGTTTCTATTCTTTGCATTTCCGTCTCCTTAGAAATAATTTTAACTCTATTTTAGAAGATGCGGTTAAAAAAAACAAGATGTAGAAAGCAGTTCTATACTTGTTAATAACAGCTAATTAGTAACAGATTTTCTAATTTATCTTTTCCCAAATTTCTCTCATAAATCCATCCGCTATATCCAGTGCCTCTTCCATCCAGAACTCTGCTCCACCGTGATCAGCACCTGAGATCAGATATAGCTTTGCCTCTTTCCCACATTCCTTCAGTTTCCGATAAAGACTCACGCTCTGTCTAACATTGACCGTACGATCCTTGGTTCCATGAAAAATAAGCACCGGCGGCAGCTTGGTTTCCGATGTAATCTGACACTCAGCCGTGGCCTTTTCGCAAAGCTCCGGGTGCTCCCTGAGATTAATTCCGCCCGTCAACCGTCCCTCCGGGCTATCTGGCAGATGATGTTCTATCGTAGACGGGAGGCTGTCCTCCCATATCAGATTGACAGCCCCATAGTAATCCAGAATTCCTCTTACCTTTGCTGAAACTCCCGGGTGAAGTGACGCATCCCGATCGTCTTCTTCCTGAAAGATTCCTCCGAATATTGCCGTATGACCACCGGAGGAACTTCCTCCCAGGAAAATTTTCTCTGCATCCACCTGATATTCTTCTCCATGAATTTTCATAAAGCGAACTGCATTTCTTGTATCTTGAATCTGCGCCGGAAAAGGGGCAATACCAGAATGACGATACTCTGCCACAGCTATTACATATCAACGAGCCGCCAGCTTAGATACCAAAGGAAGTCCTTTGTAGACATCCTGCTTCATCCAGGCAGAGCCTTGCACATAAACCAGGCATGGATATTTTTTTCCTGTCTCATTTCTTGCCGATGGAACCAAAATTTGCAGATGTAAATCCACTCCATCCACGTTTGCATACACCACATCTCGGTGTAAATAAACAGCTCTTTCATCACCTGTCGTTTTTAGAAAAGAAACTCCTTCTGTCTCCTCCGTATAATCTGGAAACTCCTCATAGATCCAGTGTTTTACTTCCATAATGCCTCCACCTTTCTGAAAACATGCAGCACCTTATAACTTATATAGCGGTAAACTAACGTCTCTTATAATTATTATCATAGTATTTTCCGTAACGGATATCATCTGTCAGTTTTACAATTTCAGCTTTCTGATCTGTTACCCATCTTCCGGCAACCATTCCACCATGTATACGATAATCTACGGTATTCTCGTTTTTTGCATACATATATGCGCATAAATCCAATGATTTATTCTGATCAAATTCCCTACCAATATCTTGTAAAGAATCATAAGATATTCCATGACCTTCTAATTCCAATTCCTGCAATTTTCTTGCATCTTCCGGTCTGCTTGTTCCATTTATTCTGATATAAGAAGTGGTTTCTTTACCTTTATTTGCTAAATAATATAGTCTGAATTTTCCAGGTGCAACATCAATTATAAGTACCGTTTTATCTTCAATTGCTCGTATTGAAATATCAGGTTCTATCTGAGGTGTGCAGACATCCGAAATCATATTAGATATTGTATCTGATAACTTAAATGGACTTTGTTCATCGATTCCATACACAGCACAGGTTTGATCTTCAATTCCAATAATAACCTGACCACTCGTACTATTTGAAAATGCAATGATATCTTTCAATCGTGTTTATTCGGAATCTCTCTTTTAAATTCTACGTTCTTTGTTTCTCCCCAAAATTCCTTGTTAACCACTTAATCACCACTCCCAGTCAATTATATTTTTCAAACTTAATCCTTGTCATTATCTCCAAAAGTAAGTTCCATCAATTCTCCTGCTATTTCCTTACTTCTGACTCTCATTATACTGTCATCATCTTTATCCTTTGCCAGTAAATTAATATTTCCATACCAAACTATATTCTGGTCGATAACAGCAAATCGGTCGCAATGTTCTTCTACCGTCTTAATATAGAAGCCAGCTTTCCGCATATCCTCGTGTAGTTGCATCCAGTAAGATGCATCTCCAAATCCATAGGAATCCGGCGTCCATGTAACTATAGTAACCTGAACCCCTGACATCTGCTTTTCCTTCAGCATATTGATTAACTCATAAACTTTCAGTCCGCTGATCACAGGGCTGGATATAACTATATTCTTATTTGCATCAACTAGATCCTTATGATAATTTTCACTATAATTATCTCCATCATATATTGCATTAACCGTTTGCTTGTCCGCCTGTAAATCTCCGATGATCTCATATCCAATCTGTTTGTATGCTTTCAGCCGCTTCATATACATACCATAAAACATTGGAATATGATGATCCACATAATCATATATTATCACATTTTCTTTACCTGCATAATCACGATTCAGTCGTCCGGCATACTGTTCAACTACGCTTTGGAATGATACAGGTGTTGCCATAAAAAGTGTATCCAGTCTTGGAAAATTGAACCCTTCTCCTACCAGAGAACCTGTTGCTATTAATATCATAGACGCATCATTACCAACCTGACGCATCTGTTCAAGAATTCTTTTATGTTCCTTTTTTGAATTGTTTCCTGTCATAAGAAATACATAGTCAGCATAGTTCTTTAAACGCTCATACAATTTTTCTGAATGATCCTTGTATCGCGACAAAAGAACAGGCGTACGGTCTACTGACACACAATTCCTTACATCTTCAATAATCTGTTCATCCCTTAAATCATTATTGTGAATAATCTCATATGCTTCATTTGGATGCATCTTATCTGTAATATCCCCTCTTGGAGAAACAGCTCTGGTAAAACGTGGGGAAACGAGATGCCGTATTCCCTGCTCTCTAGCTTTTTCCTTTGCTGTATAGCTAAACCTTATAGGTCCGATTAGCATATAATTGATTTTTTCCAGTCCATCTCCTCTTTTCGGAGTTGCTGTTACACCATAGACATATTTCGCCTTCATTTCTTTTAAAATATTTGCTATGGTTTCTGAAGCGGAATGATGTGCCTCGTCAAGTAGTACAAGTCCATACTGGTTCAGTAGCTTATGATACTCTCCCTTTTTGAACAGAGAACCTACCATTGCAATATCTATGATTCCAGTCATTGAATCATGTGCTCCCTGTAATGTTCCAATCAGGTTTTTTCTTTTCCGCATTCTTCCTGTCTTTGTCTCATAGGTCGGAAGCTCTTCATCAATATTTAAGAATTTCTCCAACGCTTCTTTCCACTGCTCTATCAGCGCAGATGATTCTAGAATAATCAATGTATTCACTTTCTTTTGTGCAATTATTGCACTGCTGACCACTGTTTTACCAAATGCAGTCGCTGCATGGAGTATTCCATTATCATACTTTGTCAGTTCTTTTAATGCCTTATCCTGTTCTGGACGCAGTACGCCTATAAAATCTACATTAATATGTCTTCCTTGCCGACGCTCATCCTCGATTTCATAATCGATATCTGCCCGCCTTGCTCTATCTAACAGTTCGTCCAGTAATCCTCTCGGTATCTGTATGTATCCGCTCAAATGGTCTTTCCCAAGATATATCTATCTCGATGTATCATAATTAGACATACCTATCGCCTGATGTTTATAGAAAATCGGATTACTGATTGCTGCCATTCTGCGGATTCTGTTCTGCATAGATGCTTTTAGATTTGTGTTGTCTACATATATCCCATTTGACAATATAATATGCAGCTTTCCATCTACATCATTTTTAATGAAATGCTGCACTTTGTTCCATGGCTTTTCTCGGTCAGCATCATCATTTGCAGCAATATTGTCAATGAGATTAGACCATTCTTTTATTTTCTCCTCAAGAAATTCCTGTGATAATCTAGGTTTGTTTAGCAAAATCTCCCATTGGTCAGGATAGGCATTCCAGTTGCCATCAACAAATGCGCTATTTCCATCCTGCAAAGCTCTCCCCTGCAATGGCAGCGCAATCAGATTTCCAAGTGCACTATCATCCGGTAAAGAATCCTGTGCAGGCAGCATTCTGTCATAATATTTAAAGGATTTTAAATTTACCTGCTCTGCTCCTTTGTTAAGCAAAGCAAATCCAAATTTTCGCACCAATGAAGCAGCAATCGGTTTATTGAAAAATATCCATATATGCGCTCCTTTTCCAGACCTTGAGCGCTCTACCAACGGTTCTATCCCATTTAGCACACAGATTTCTCTCATTGCCTCGACTTCTTCCAACCACGTATCATCAGCATTTACGAAATCATTCTCTTCTGCTCCTTTATCATGATTATCAAAATCAAATACCATGAATCTGCTTGTTCCATTACTAAAGAGCGGATAAATACCTATTACATCTGATGCATTACAAGCATTTCCTTGCAAATGATTTAATATAACGGCCTTTGTTATAGCCTTATAAGAACGGCTCTTGCAATCTTTGCAGTTAAAACCATCTTTTATCTTCTTATGGCATACATTTGTCCAGAAATTGTCACACTGCGGATAATATGCAGACTTGCCATTTTCTTTATTTACACTACGCTTGGCATAGACATCCTGTCTTCCCCAAAACATATAAAAGAACCTGTTTGCCATATTTTCTGTTATTGCCTGTAGATGAATGATCCTTTTACCCTGTTCTGGATCATAAGCTTCTTTACTATCGCATTGTCTGAATGCCAATAATTCTTTATGATACGACAATCCTGCTTTATCCAAAATATTTTTCAATATCTGATTTTCCATTTGTAGATCATTCAACTGCTTTTGCATTTGAGATATGTTTCCCATAGAATCACGCATATTTGCATATCCCCCAAACTTTATTCTCCGCTATTGATTACAATTTTGGATAAGCCACATGCAGTGAATGCAAGAACACATATTGAAGTTGTCGCCAATACCATATATCGTTTAA
>CAVBHN010000035.1:0-6805 GCA_963595425.1 Faecalibacterium sp. CAG:74
AGCGTTGATAATCGTGTCCGTCAACCTCGTCAAGCGTGCCGTATTGCATTATCCCTTCATTGCTTACAATTCCGATAAATCCGTTATCTGAGTTCATTGTGATCTCATAATCAATGGATGTGGCAACGTTACCTGTGTTTTTTACCGTTGCCGTTAAGATTCCGTCACTGTTCTTGACTGCTGTGAAGGTCTTTTCTTCTATCGAATATTTAAAAGGGTCGAAGCACTCAAATTTTATTGTGCCATTCCTGACCGTTCTCATATCCTCGTCTAACGTAATTCCTGTGCATAAAGCATTAAAATATACATCCGGTTCTTTGTGCGTTATAAGCTTGCATGGTTCCTTTGTATGCAGGATGCTTTGTAACTGATTCTCTGCAAGGATTGCCTTTTCTCCTGCTGCCTGTATTGCAAATGTGATCTCTATGGTTCTAAGCGGTACACGTCTGTTAACAAAAGTAGAGCCATCCGAGGGATTTTCGTTTGACTCTACTTCTATTCCTGCGAAGCGTGAACCACTAACCTTAAGCGTCCAAAAGCCCTCAATTTCCTCATCAAGCTTGTGTCCGTTAAATATGGTATATGTGCTCATTACATCACTCCCGATATTTTGCTTTTAATCTTTGCATCTTTGTTTTGATAAGATGTTATCTTCTTTGACACTGCCGCACCGTCAAGATATACATTTCCTGCATCCGGCAGATACGTCTGTAATATCGTATACACCTCATCTATCTTTCGTATCAGCTCGCTGTTTGCTCCGCTCGATGCTATTGCATTGCTTATAGAGCCTGTGAGACTGTTAGCATTCCAGCTTGCATTTACAGATACATTGCTGAAGTCCATTGCATCTTTAATAGTCTCTGTCGCATCCGATGCATTATCATCAATACCTTTAACAAAGCCCTCAATAACACCTGATCCCAGTCTTTGAAAGACGTGTGAAGGTGAATTGATTTCAAGCTTGCTCTTTGCCGCTGCTATTGTATTGGCTGCCATTGTAGTCGCCGCATTTATTGCAACGCTCTGATTGTTCAAGATACCGTTTGCAAGACCGCTTACAAGATAATAGCCGTATTGCTGAGTCCTTGCGGCTGTAAAGTTATTGCTGAAGGTCGATATTGTAAGTGATGCCAGTGTATTGACCTGCCCTGTTGCTCTATACTGGTGGTTTCTGATACCTTCCTGCAAGCCCTGTACAAGATAATTACCTGTCAATCTTGTTTTCCACGATGGAGATGCAACACCTGATCCGGTATTCAAGCCCTCAATTACTGTGTTTCCTGATTCCTCTCCGGCTGATTCAATCTCACTCTTTGCATCGTTCAAACCATCAACGAGACCCTGGCCGACATAACCGCCCGCATCTGATGCCTGTACTCCCAAATCAGATGCAAGCTGTTGAAATGCGTCGGCGCTTCCTGCTGCCAGTGAGCCGACACCGTCTTGAAGCTGTTGACCTAAGTTATTAGTCATTGATTTAATATCAACAGACTGCGCCCAAAGATCATTTGCCTGTTTTAATTCATCACCGGACATGTTGACAAACTCTTGCACATAAGTAGCGCCCTCCGGACCCATTGACGCGAGATATTGCATAAGTCCTTCATCTATTGCTACTTGTGTGCCGTCTGTTGTCTCCTTAGTTTGTGTCATGAGAGTATTCATATTTGACTCCCATGCCGTAACACCGTCAACCTGAGATTGCATGTTTGCTAAAATTTGTTCTTTTGTAGTCTCAGACCCTGCGTTGAACTCATCAAACATATTCATCTGAGATGAAAGAGCCGATTCTACTGAATCTGTCAGAGTCGTTATTGAATTTGCAACATTAACCGCCGCCTGTTGATCTGTCTCAGATAATGAATTAAATGCCGCTGCAGCTTCTCCGGCTGTGTTAATACTGTATTGGTGTGCATCTGCCGCCGCATTTTGTGCCTCTGTATTTGCATTCGTTGCATCTGTGTTGTCCTGCGTTGCGCTGTTTAGGTTCATATAGGTCTCATAATAGCCTTGAGCTTCTTCCTTAGCCGCATCAACAACAGATTGATTTTCCTCTATCTTGTCATTTAGGTTTGTTTGCTGATTTGTAAGATCCTCTTCCTGTGATTTTAACTGCTGCAATACCTGATCAGATGACTGTACTGTGCCATTCCACTCAATAAGTCCCTCATTACCATTTGCGACAGACTCATTTGACATCTCAATAACCTTGTTATAGTCCTCTTGAGTCTTTTGGAGCTTTTCATTGACATCCTCAAGCTGGCCGCTTGCCTTTATCAATTCCTTTTGGTTGTCTGTAGTCTCTGAAATAATATCGCTGTAAAGTTCCTGATAAGCTGTTGCAAGTGACAGATTCTTAAGGTTCGTGATCTGTGCTTCAATCTCATCATTGGATTTATTAAGCTTTCCGGTGGTTGAATCTATTTCCAAGCCTAACTCAGGATATAGCTGATTTAACTGGCTTACATATGTTGCCATCTCAGCTTGTTCATCCTTTGTAAGAGAGGTCTTGTTTGCAAGGTTTATAAGCTTTCCTGCTATATCGTCCGCTAAATCTCCGGAAGCCTCAGCATCAACAATACTGTCTGAAGCTGTGTTCATTGTCTCCTCAAGCTGTTTCTGCGATTCAGCCATTGAGTCAATAGCCTCATTGGTTGCTTCTGACAGTGCGCCCATTTCATCCGCTGTATCATCTGCATTGCTTGCAAATATCGCAAGAGCACCCACAACACCGCCGATCAGAGACACTAAGAGCAATGCAGGACATGCATCCATTGCAATGTTTAGACCTTCCTGTGCTACTGTTGCCGTTTCCGTTGCAATAGCCTCAGCGCCCTTTGCTACTGTCTCGGTGCCTATTGCAACCGTGCTTTCTCCGCTTGCAACTGTGTTCAATTCCTTCGCAGCCGTGCTTGCCTCTGTGGCTACTGTTGCAATTTCTTGTGCTGTTCCTGCTGCCTCTGTAGCCTTTGACAGTCCTGATATGCCCTTTGTTATCTTGTCAGTGATTCCAAGAGTATCAAGAGCCTTCTTGAAATTTGCAACCTTAGGAATAACAGTGCCAACACCAACACCAAGCCCACCGATAACACCCACCACCGTTTTCACAGGTGTAGGCATTTTTGTAAATGCTGTTGATACTCCCTTTGCTACATCTACAAGACCGGATAAGGCCGGTTCAAGTGTTCCGAGTGCTTCACCTGCGAGGTCTGCTCCTGCAGTCTTAAGATTGTTTGTTGCCACTGTGAGCTTGTCCCAAGGGTCAAGCGTTGCCTCATATGTATCGGTTACCGTTGTGCTGTATTTGCTTAACGAATCGCTTAAGGTATCGAGGTTGATTCTTCCGTCTCTGATACCATCAGCCATTGTCTGAGCGCCCTTTGTTCCGAAGGTGCTCTGTGCAATCGAGAGAGCCTCTGTACTGCTCTCGGCATTCTTAATGCTTTCAATAGTCTTTTCGAGTGCTTCTCTTGCTGTCAAAGTGCCATCCGCTGCATTGTTTACAGATGTTTTTAATGACCTTAGAGCCGTGCTTGTATCAATACCATTTATTTCAAACTGTGATAAGAGATTTACAGAATCCTCAAGACTGAAGCCTAATTCTTTAAGCGTTGCGGAATTTGAGCTGATGGAGCTCATAAGCGTGTCCATGCTTATTCCTGTTTCCTGTCCTCGCTTGGTCATAATTCCAAGGACTTCCGTTGCATCATCGGTATCAAGACCAAACTGCTTTATCATCTTATCGACTGTATCTATCGCATTATTTAGATCGGTGCCGTTTATCTCAGCAAATTCAATAAACTGCTTTGACAGTCCCTCAAGTGCATCATCCGTCAGACCAAACCTTGTGTTGACCTCGCCGACCGCTATGCCGACATCTGCCATTGTTGTGGGGAGCTCACCGAATATGTTATTTGCTACATCGTTAAGACCATCAAGAGCGTCTCCCGTTGCTCCTGTCTTTGTGATGATAGTATCATAACCCTCATCCAGTTCGAGCGCCGCATCATATGCCTTGCTTCCTACACTGCTTATGGTATCGCCGACAGTTTCCCAAGCCTGTGCAAATGCTGTGAAGTCTATCTTTCCAAGCTTTGTATTGACTTCTTCTAACTCTTGGTCTGTTGTTGAAAGCTTCTTACCAAACTCATCAATTGATGTAGCGCATCCGTCCGAGGCTGATTCTGCCTCTTTCATATACTTTGCATTCTCTTCAACAGCTGAGTTTGCTGTTAAGACCTGAGCCTGTGCATTGTTTAACTGCTTTTGCCAGTCATTGACCTTATCTCCTGCTTTTTGATATGCAGACTCTGTTTTTGATACTGTATTTGTAAGACTTTCAACAGTCTTTTCTTGTGCCTGAAGCTCCTCATCTGTTGCCGTTCCCGAAGCCTTCATTTCTTCAAGCTTATTTTTTGCCGCTTCAAGCTTTGTCTTGTAGCTTGTAAGCTCTGAGCCTATTTTTTCATAATTGCCCTTTGCATTTGATAAGCCGTTTGCAACTGCTTCCTCTTTTTGCTTTGACAGCTCAAGAGTTTTGTTCAATACCTCGTGTTTCTTCTTTAAGCTCTCAAGTGCGTTTGCATTTCCGGAGGTCTGAGCTTTTACAAGGTTCATTTCAGACTTCATTGTTGAGAGTGCTTTGTTACAAGAGGTTACAGCTGATTTAAATTCTTTTTCTCCGTCAAGCGCTATCTTTGCCGCTATTTTCTTATCTGCCATATTCACCTCATAAAAAAAGCACATCTGAGCTTTCGCTCAGTGTGCCTTGTGTCTATTTTCATAGAAATCTTTCCATTTTTTTCGTTCTTTTTTATCAAAGTAATTATATAAACAAAATTTAATGCTTATATTAATAGCTATACACGCAATCATTTCTACAACAAAAGCTATGAATACACATCCGAAAAACGTATTCGGTTCAAAAAGCTTTCCGGTGGCTACAAAAGAAAAAAAGGAAAATAAAATTGAAACTGCTAATAAAATTACAGCCTTTTTCCATAATGGATAAACAGCTATCTTGCTAAGTAATAAAATACTTTTCTTCTTCATAGTCATCACCCTTTTTATTATTAATATCTTCTGTGCTTTTCTCTCTTTTCTCGTCTGCGCTTTAGCTCAAGCTCTTGAACAATTAAAAGCTTGATGCATATATATATCGCAGTCAGAGAGCAAAATATAATGAGTGATGCTAATAATATTGCTAAAATATCTACTTGCTCTGCAGTTGCTATATCAAGCACTGTAACAATACCAAGACTGAAAATAGCTATTATAAGCAAAGCCTTGTGAAACCCTGACATTTTTTTCATACCCGCCTACCTCCTTTTGATGCCTTGATTATATCATCAGATATCAAAAAGAGATACTGCTTTTTTAGGCTCTTCGAATAATGCTTTTTTCATTTTGATATTATGCAGCCTTTTGAATTGTTCAAAGAGGTCACACCATTTACCGAAGTACATTGATGCAACCTCTCTTTCGCTATAGCCTATCTGCATTCCGATAAATACTATCCACGCAAAATCGAGAATCAGTTCTTTTTCTTCGTCCGACTCTGCGCGGTCTGTGGGTTTTTTCTCTCAAAACATCCCACGTATTCATTATGCATTATCTCTGAAAGCTCGAGAGGTGTGATATCAATCATCCTTATAAGCTCGGTTCTTGAAAATTCACACTCAAGTCCTTCTATTTCCATGCCCTCACATATGCACCAATAGGTTAAATCCATGAGTGCTGAGATTTCAGGATATTCATAGTGGCCTATAACAAGACCGGCTTCATTTCTCTTGTAGTCTCCTTCTTCATCTACATCAGGAATGAATTTCCTTATCTTGTTTTCGAATTTTGCAAGGTCTCCGTATTTTTCCTGTATCTTCTCAAGTACAAGCATGTCGCACTTTATCGGGTATTCGCTACCCGATAAAGCTATTTTATTTGGTTTTTCAAACATTGATTAAGCTCCTAATTATGCTGTTGCTCCAAACTTTTTATTGATCCATGTTGTAGCCTCTGCCTCTGTCTCAAATGCCTGGACATATTTCCAGTTGCCATCATCATCAGCCGAAGCCTTTCCGGATATAGATGGAGTCTTAAAGGTTACAGAATCGCCCTTTGTTTCAAATGAATCTGTCGGGTCTGCAAATTTTACCTTTGGTAAGAACATTGCTTCATACTTTCTTACATCGTCAACGATGCTCGGAGCGATCACTCCAAAGCCAACATATCCGTTCTGATCGTCTTTGTTGAATGTTATCGCATTTTCTGAAACTGTATGTCCGAACAATACTTCATATGCTGCAACAGGGATTGTTGATGTTCCAAGTGTTACATCTGCATCAGAAAACTCTTTTACGTATTCTGCTTTCCCATCGTCCGCATAAAGTGAAGCTTCTGCAAAGTTTGGTGTTACTTCTACTGATACAGCCTTTCCAAGTGCTGAAGCTGTGTCATATGTTCCTGAGCTTTTTCTTTTACCAATTATAGGATTTCTAAGACCAATATATGCCATTTTGTTACTCCTTCCGCGCTGATCAGCGCTGTTAAATTATTAAAGTGCGTCCTCTTCTATTGCATCGCACTCATAAACTATGTGTCTCCATTTGTTGTCTTCTATCAATATTGTTATTTGTGGGAATGTAAAGCCCTGTTCGAATATTGATTTTCTAACCTGATTCTTTAAGGCTATGAAGTTCTTCTTTACAGGCAAAAACAAATGAATCTGAACCGATACGACAACAGCCCCCGGCGCATCGTCTGCATATGCAGCGCCATAATCGTCAGAATAGTTATAAGTAAACCA
>CAVBHN010000035.1:7078-18989 GCA_963595425.1 Faecalibacterium sp. CAG:74
GAATATCCGTCCTTTCCTGCTTTTGCCTTTGTTGTCTTTATTGAATCCGCCATGCTTCCGGTTCTGTTATGAAGTGATGCACGCTGCTTTATATTTGATTCAAGGATAGGTGCTGACTCTTCTAACATCTTTGGAGCTATTTCATCTATCTCTATTGATGAAAGCTCACTGATCAGACTGTCAAGACCTTCCATTTCAAAGCTTGCCATGCTCTCTCCTTTGCCCTGTGAGTTGAATCGTATTGGCTTTATCAGCTCCGTAGCTTCTTTGTATATCGTAGGTTATTCCGGTGCTTTCATCTATAAAGAACGATGCACCGTTATAACAGCCCTCCATAATTTCCACGACAATATCCGCGCTGTAGCCTGACTGGTTTGCCAGTACCTCATCTGATCTCGTTGTGTCCTTTATGTTTGCCGGTATTCCTTTGATATATTCAAGCTCCTCACTCTCGAAGCCATCTGCATCCTGGCTTGTTTCTTTGCTTTTTGGTAATGATATTGATTTAGTCCACACCGTCATCACCTTCTAACGTCAGACGAAAAACCTTCTTTTCGCATAGCTTTAAATATAATTCTGTGTCAGTGCGGTCATTTCCAAGATGAGCCTTTACATATAGCGTGGCTGCCGTGATTATCTGTTGCCTGTGTGTCTCATCGTTTATAACCTCTGTTGTTACTCCGGATGAGGTCAAGACATCCTCAAAATCATCAAGCAAGCCGCTTATCTCAGCATCATATACTGTTATTTCCGGAACAATGCCGCATCTTGACTTTATATCATTGATATATTCCTGCAGCATCAGTTACCTCCCTGCTGATTTAAAAACTCATCTATTATGTCCGCTTTCTTTGTGGCTGTGATATTGTACCCCAAAGACTCAGCCAGGGACTTGATCTCTGCAATAGTCATGCTGTTCAAGTCCTCGGCTGTGTAGTCTGCCACGCTTGCGGTACTAATTATTCCCCCGCTGTAACCTGTCCGTAAACAATAGCTGTAAGGTCTTTAGCAACAACGTCCTCTCTTTCGATTGCTCTGAAAAGAGTAAGATCGTTTTCAAATGCGTTGAGGCTTCCGGCGCTTGCAATATTAGATGTCATAATTGTGAGCTGTGCTCTGTCGAAGAATTTAACTGCTTCGAACATATCACCGATGATCATCGGAATCTTGCCTGATTCTGTTGCAAGGTCTGCATTTGGTACAACAAATACAGGTACTGCAGTTGCTCCGGCGCAAACAACCATCTGCATCGGGTCAGACGGTGACGGCTGAAGGATATATCTTCCCTCACTGTCCTTGAGTGTATCGAGGTACTGAAGGCCATCGTCGTTTGTAATGATCTTCGATGTAGCCTTGAATGCCTGTCCAAGTGTTACATTAAGAGCCTTCTTAATATCATCAAGACCGCTGATTGCTGTCTTTGTTACTGTGCTTATAGCATTAAGAATAAGCTTATTTCTTGTTACTCTTGACTCATCAGCAATCCATGCTGTAAGAGTTCCTGTGATATTTGCATCACTGTCCGCCAAAAGCTCATTTGTAACAGGAAAATAGCCTGCATATTTCTCGATATCATAGCTTAAGAGTTCAAACTGCGGTGTTGTTCCTGCTCCGATGGCAGTTCCCTCACCAACCTTTGTAAAGCCTGTCTGCTGTGATCTCTTCTTGTAGGTTCTTGAACCTTTGTTTGTAGATACTACCTCTACGTCTACGAGATCAACAAGAGATGCTTTTGCTTCTCTGTATTCGTTAATCTGTGTCTGAATGTCCTGAGGTACTACATAGCCGCCGTCTGCCGGTGTTCCCTCATTCATTGAATTTCTGAAGCCATGTCTTGCAGCATTAGCAAATTTTGCTGTCGCATCTTCCTTAACCTCCGGCTCTGCAACCGGCTTAACCTCTTCCATCTTTCCTGTGTTGATTGCTTCTTTCACGGTAACCTCCTCGTTATCTGTGATATCCTTTAAGATATCAAATTTGTTCTGCATTTCTTTAAGCTCTTCTTTTGCGCTCTTTGCTTCCTCAAGCTTGTTTTCTGATACAAGGTTTCTCACCTCTGTTTTCTTTGCGTTGATTGCTTCGAGCATTTCAAGTAATTTCTTAGGCATTTTGTAGCCCTCCTTTTTTCTTTGTTTTAGACTCCGTATAAATCCAGGTCATTCAATAGTTCTTTTTTGTCATTTTCTGCCTGTGCCATTTCAGCCAGTACCTTTTCACGGATTTCATCTGTCAAGCGTGTACCTATTGCATTTAAAAAAGCACCTTCTCCGGTGCTCTGCGTATCGCTCTCTATTTCATCTATGAAACCATATTCAAGACACTGGTTAGCAGTCAGCCATGTTTCTTTATCCATAAGCTTCAGAATCTCATCAAGGCTCTTGCCGGACTTCTCAACGTATGCCGCTGCCATTGCTTCGTTCATTCTCTTTAAAGCTTCCGCATTGCGCTGCATAGTATGATAATCTCCGCTTGCTCCAAGCATTGAAACATTATGGATCATTATCATTCCAACAGGACTCATCGAACAATGACCGCCCATTGCTACAACTCCCGCTGCACTTCCTGCAAGACTTTGAATGTGTATATTTACACGCTTATCTGCTTTGAGTGCGCTGTATATCTCCTGACCTGCGAATACATCACCGCCGCCAGAATTAACATATACATCTATTGCTTCGTCTGCAGGTGTTGCCGCTATTACAGCCTTAACATCATTTGCGCTTGTGCTGTCCCATCCGAGCCAATCATATATCATCTTATCCTCGTTGCTTATGATATCGCCCTTTATATCAATTGTTGCCATCTTCTTCACCCCCTTCTGTGCTGTATTGGTCTCCTACTCTCGTAATCGGTATATAATTGCCGTTTACCATCAGGATGTCACCGCCCTCTTTTGACGGTAAATCAAGATACTCTCTTGCTTCATTCGGTGTATATATGCCGTTATTAACAGCCTTTGCAAGGTTATCCATCTGCGTTTGACTGTCAGTCCTTAGGATTGCCTTTTCATTAAACTTGTAGAAATAATTTTGTGACTTCTCAAGCGGCGAGAGCATCTTATCATTAATCTCTTCTTCGTACATCTTCAGCCTATAACTCATCGTATCAACCAAAAATGCAAGCTGTTGCGTCTCGCTGTTTGAATAGCTCGACTTATCATAATCATTTATTTGATTCGGTTTTATTCCGAACGCTCCGGCTATCTGCAGCGCCGAATATTTCCGGAGCTCAAAGAATTGAGCATCCGCAAGACTCATGTTTAATGGTGTCAGCGTCAAGCCCATTGGTACCGGAACAACCTTGCCGGCATTCATCGAGCCTGTCAGCTTGTCGGCAAACTTCTTCTGAAGCTTTTTAACCTTTGCGTCATCAAGATCGCCTGTGTACTGCATTGCCATGCTTGCCGTTAAGCCCTGCTTATACAGATTATTCATATAAGCTTGGCTTTCTGATGAGCTGTCAACCGTTGCCTTTAATATCTCTCTTACAGGCAGTCCAAACACTCCGTCAAAGCTGTACCATGTCCTAAAATGCATAACATCCTCATTCCTTAGGACGTATTGCTTGCCTGATTTAGGCTCTGTATATACAAACCATATTGCGCTCGTATCTTTTCCGAATATTCCTGCATTATCAACATAGACTTGCACACAACTTGACTGCAGCGGCCATATTGATTTTGTCTCATATGTTCCGCCGTATGTCTGACGCTGTAAGTCTCTGTCTATCCATACATAGGCATTACCATAATGCTGACAGTTCTGCTCCACCATCGTCCACATTGCTGTGGCCGTCATGAACGGATTCGGCTTCTGTGTTAATAGCCATGATGCTGTTGTAGTGGGTGCTCTTATTCTTCCAAGGTCTGTTTGCTGATAATATTTAAGCGGCAACTTTCCAAGCGTCTCAGACAGCATCTTGATACATGTGTAATATGTAACCTCTGATACTGACCTATGATCACTCGGTGTAATGTTCAGCCACTCAAGAAGCTCCTTGTCGTTCAGGTCTGTTGCCTGATTCCTAAAGGCACTCTTAAAACGTGAAAAAAATCCCATTTCTGATCACCAATCACTTTCTAAAAAACTATCTATGCTATCCATAAACGAATCGCCAAAAGTATGATACATTGCGAGCTTATAAGCACACAGCATTGCATCAACAGGGTCGATTCTTTTAGATGCTGCATCTTTATCAATCTTTATGAGTCCATTGTTGCGCCTTACTACGGCATTGCTCATTGCAAAATTAAGTACAGGATTATACGTGTAAATGATATTGCCGGAATAAACCTGCTCTCTGAAGCCCTGTGTTGATTCGTTCAGGCTCTTATGACTCTGAAATACTTCCTCGACATCATAGCCCTCATCCGATAAATCCATCATCAGCTTAGAAGCATTTGCAGGGTCAAAGCATAAGCATTCTATATTCCATCCATGTTCCTTGCACGTATCGAGTACATAGCGCATAACTGCAGTCTGATCAACGATAGGAGTGTCAGTCACTGTAATAAATCCCATCCTCTCCCATGCATCATATGCAGCCTTGTCCTTTGCTTTTCTTTCCATAAGCTTTTCACGGCTTGGAACAAATGAATGACTATAGCAGATATATTTGACTGTTTCCTTATCCTTGTAAGGTATTACAAAAGCAACAGACGTTAAGTCTATCTTTGCCGACATATCAAAGCCGACATATACCGGCATTCCTTTGGTATCAATGTCTATATGTTCAACCTTGCACGCATCCCATTTCGCCATGTCCATATATCCGTTCTGTTTAGCCTGAACCCATACATTCATACATTTCGTCAAAAATGCTGTCATGTGCTCCGGTATTTCCTTTGCAAGCTTGTATTCTTCCTGTATCTTCTCAATACCTTGTTTGTATGTCATTCTTATAGGATTTGCTTTAATCCAAAGACTGCTGTCCTCGAGATTCTCAATATTTGCGTAATCCTCAGCATCAAGCTCGCATATATCTATCAAATACCTGTCATTTTCTATCTCGTTTCCAGGCTCAAGAACACGGCTGCAGTATGTGTACTCTGTCACATAGCATGGATATGTCAAATCCATTCCGGCCGTTGTGATAATCATCAATAAAGGCTCTTTCGTATTTGCTCCAAGTCCAAGATCATAAAACTCTGTTGTTTGGTGCTGATGATACTCGTCAAGGATAAGGCCTGCCGGGTTTGTTCCGTCTCCCTTCTTTCCGTCCTCAGCACTCAGCGCCTTTATGAAGCTTCCTGTCTTTATATGCGTAATAGCGTCTCTTGTTATCTTGTATTTTGTTCGTAGTGGTGAACCCTTAAGCATTAGGCTCGCCTCATTGAATACAATCTTTGATTGATCTCTTTTTACTCCGGCTGTGTAATACTCGTATATTTCCTGATTCTTGGTTGACATCACAGCTATTTCATACAATGCAACCCCTGCCTCTTCCTGAGACTTAGCGTTTTTCCTTCCAACCTCTGTGAAGGTCTTCAAAAATCGTTTATAGCCTGTGTCCTTGCATCTCCAACCATAAAGCTGGCATAATCTGAATTTCTGCCAGTCTGTCAGCACGATAGGCTGACCGGATAAGATTCCTTTGCTGTGTCTTAGAAGTGTAAACCAATCAACTATGTTTTTAGCCTGCTTTTCATCCCATATATAAGGATAGGCCTGGTCGGTTTCCATCTTCTTCACATCAGATAAGAAACGCTCGCAAGCCCATTTATGCTTTTTACAGCTTATTATTTTATTTTCAATGCAATCCGCAGCATATTTTTTTAAATCGTCTAAAATCATATAGCACCGAATGCCTCTTCTATTTTTTCCTCTTGTTTCTGTGTTTTGCTTGCCGCCGCCTTAAGACGTGAGCTCTGATCCAGTCCGATTCGGCCGCCGAAGTCTCTAAACTCTTTCCCAAACTTCAGCATTTTGCTTTCTGCGTCTCCTCTTATCTCCGGTGTGATATTCTTTTTTAATACCTTGACAGCCTCGCAATATTTAGCCCATGCATTACAAAAGCCGATCACGTTTGACACATCTGCATCCGATATGATCTTTATCGGCGTCAATACATGAACGACCTCTTTCCATTTCTTTTTTGCGTCTGCATTTATCAGCTCTGCAGGTGGTTTGTTTTCATCGAGTAAATCACATCCTGTATAAACTGATTCTTCCTCTAATTTTCTTCGCTCTATAAAATCCCTTTTAAGATGTCCCTTTTGGGTTGATAACATTTTTCTTTGTGATGCCATTGTTCTCCTTTTCGTACCATTTAGAAACTCGCCTGAAGAAAGGAGGCGGTGCGGTCATTTGCCTATTTTTTGAAACTTTTTTGACCGCCCCTACCCTTTAAAACATCCCTCAAACGTTCACAGATGCGCTCTGTAAGCTTCTAACATATCATGCAAGGACTTCTGTGCCTTTTGCTTATCTTGCTTGTATAAGCGCTCTATAGTGCTATGTGATGAATGTGACAGGCTCATTAGGTTTGTCATGTCAACTCTCTTGCTCCAGTCATCACGCAGCGGAATGATGTGATGGACTGTGTCCGCTGCCACTACCTGCCCGCTTGTCATGTATGCGTATACATCCATTCCCTCATCAAGCTCTATTGCTTTCGCTCTTGCATCAATCCATTCCTTTGAATGATAAAAGTCTTTGCTCCTGCTGTCTCTTGAATACTTATCATATTCCTTATGTCTTAACTTACTGCATGAGCATGATTGCCCCTCAGGTAATCTCTTCCCGCATCTGCTGCATCTTTTGTATATCATTTTTAAGTGATAGTTCCTAACATAGTTATTTAAACATTGACTTATACGTACGCACGTATTATAATATATTTATAGCAAGGAGGTGCGGAATGTTAGGCAAGGAATTAGTTAAACAAGCTCAGCGTAATGGTTGGAAGCTCGATCGCATAGCCGGCAGTCATCACATAATGATTAAAGCTAATAAAACAGTAAGCATTCCGGTTCACACCAAAGATATTCCAAAAGGTACGCTGAATAAATTATTAAAGCAGTTAGGGTTTAAATAACCCTAACTTGTTAAAGGAGGTATCACAATGAAAGTAATTTACCCTGCATTATTCACTGTTGAGGATGATTCATACAATGTTGAGTTTCCTGATCTCGAAGGATGCATAACCTATGGAGATTCTTTAGAAGAAGCTATTTGCAATGCTAAAGAAGCTCTTAGCGGATATTGCGGATCCATTCTTGAAAGAGGTTTAAACCTTCCTAAAGCTTCACCGATAAACAATATACATCCTGAAACAGGATTTGTTTCTTACATAGATGCTGAACCTCTCTTCAGTAATTTATCAGTAAAGAAGACCTTAACTATTCCGGCATGGTTAAATAAAAGATCTGAAGAAGTAAACGCTCCTTATTCCAAAATACTTCAAGACGGTCTTATGCATTACTTGAAAATTGTTTAATTAATATTCTTACCTTTTCCACATACAAAGAGCACCCATCAGCTGAGTGCTCTTTCCCTTCATTTATTCACTTTATCATTATAACATTTATTTTTTCTTATTTACTCTCATCTTTATTCTGATCGTTAATAAACTCTTCCATCATCTTCATAAGCTGTCCGGCCTGGCTTACTTCTGCTGCCTGGCAAGCTTCTGCAAAAGCTTCCACTATTTCACGCTTCATCTTATAACTTTTTGACATCCAGCCATGTGAGGCTTCATACTTCCTTGTTGCTTTGCTCTGTGCTGATTGTTCACTCATGCTTTAACCTCCGCAAATAATATAATGCTCCTATTCCGCGTACTGCTGCCAATACAAGAAATACAATTCCTGTTGATGTTAATATTTGTTTCATTTCATTTAATCCTTTTCATTGTCTGCTCTTTTAAGCGTTGACAATATTTATCAATGCATCCTGTAACACTTTTGAAAAGTTTACATTTTTTTCAATAGCTGCATTGTTTAACCATTCCGGGATCGTCAATGTTTTCTTTACAGATTTATTGTTGTGCATTTTCCTATAACTATCAGTATCACACGCGATATAGTTAATAAATTCCCCATCATCCAAAGCTATATCATTATAGTTTGATGCCTTTGGAATTCTCTTTGCTTCCCTCTCATAATTATATAATGTCAATGCCAATGCATCCTCTGCCATGAATAAAGCATCATTGATATCATCACCACATGTATAACATCCATCTAAGTCCGGAAAATATATCG
This sequence comes from Faecalibacterium sp. CAG:74, assembly GCA_963595425.1. GTDB lineage: Bacteria > Bacillota > Clostridia > Lachnospirales > Lachnospiraceae > Alectryocaccobium. The sequence continues at coordinate 15,282 of CAVBHN010000035.1, forward strand.
AGAATTGTCCGTTTGCTTCCGGTGTAAATACTGCCGGATATGTGTATCTTGCCATGATTCTACCTCCGTATTTTATTTATATGATATGCAGGGATTATTTAACCCCTGCATCTTTCATTATTCTTTTTGCTGTTCCTGTTGGAATTTCTTTACTTCCATGTCTCGGAATCACAAACGTGCGTTCTGTTAATTCACTATACCATCTGTCGTGTTCCTTTCCGTGTTCCACCAGATAACATTTATTTTTCTTGAGTAGCTTTGTTAGTTCTGATGTTTTCATTCCTTACCTCCCTTCATGTTTATATAGTAACACGTGTTTATACGTATGTCAATACTTATTTAATTAATTGCATAATAAAAGCACCAGCTTATAACTGATGCTTGCTTCTAAACAAACGGCATTAACTCCTTTACATCTTTAAAGAATGCCTTAGCCTTTTTCATGAAAGAGTTATCACATAGGTAACCTATTCCGTCAGGTGTTATCCTGCACCTGTCTATCTCTATCGGATATGGTACATCTCCAAGATTATCATCTACAAATACAACTCCCTCAATCAATTTCTCCTGCTGCATATGCCATATGATATAGCTCCAATACTTTTCATTTATCTTTATGTATGGACTGTCATGCCTGATCAGCTTTTCTTCTGCCCTTGCGCCTTCCTTAAGACACTTATACAAATAGGATAATATTTGATATACAATCACAAAATAATCATCTTTAGCCATATATGCTCCCTTGCGTTTGCTATATACTTTTATTTTATTAATATCATCTGTAAAGAAGGAGAATTATCATGGTACGTTTTAGAATGAAAAGAATTATAAGAATGCTTGAGCATAACAAATATGCTGAAGTCCGGAAGCTCTACAACACTAAGAAACGATACAATAAAGCCTTTGGCAATCTTGTTCGCCTGAAAGTAATCAAAGCCCTGTTCTGTGATGATTCTTTAGGTGAATTCACTCTTGATAAATTTGCTGTTGCTGAATATGAGTATTATCTCGAGGGCGCATTTCTTGCACGTCTTGAGGGTTCCTTTTGGGGCGCGGCCGCATCCGTTGCCGCTACTAACTTATTACACCTAACACATGTAATATAAAAAGCACTATCCCGCCTGTAACGAATCCTATCACTGCACCCTGTATATGCTCTTTTATATAAGGCTCAAATATTTTCATTTTGTCTATCCTTTTTATTATAAGTATTGACATACTCCTTGGAGTATGCTATTATATAATTACCGAAAGGGAATAAACCGAAAGGAGGAAAAAGATGGAGCTTGCTATAACAATCATCAGCTTAATAACAGTGATAATCAATCTGACCATTACGATTATCTAAGTTACTAAGCTGAATAAATCAAACGAGGATTAATCCTCTTGAGGGCTTTTGCCCTCCACCCTTTCGGGTGTTATTAGCATACACCATCTGACAATTATATGCAATTAGTAGCTTTAACTGCTTCAATCGTTGCTCTTGTTTTGAGCATAATCAATCTAATTCTTACACTAAGGAGAAAATAAAATGAGTAAGACTTCAACCGAGGTTAAGCGCCGTTATAACGCTAAAACCTATACAAGATGGACTGCAGACCTCCGGAACGAGGACAATGAAACCATCGAAGCGCTTCGATCACAACTTGAATTAAGCAGAGCGCAGTTTTTGAAAATGCTTGTAAACTTCTACAACGAGCATAAGTAATTTAAAAGGACTGTACATTATTCTTTAGTGTACAGTCCTTAAATATTACAATTTTATTTCTTTGGTATTTCAAAATGATTAAGAGCATCACCATGTAAATAATACACATGCTGCAGAGAGTAGCTCATGCGCTCCGCTATCTGCTCCCAGGTAAAGTAATGGATGTATCTATAATACAAGATTGTCTTTTCATTCTCGCTGTTTAGAGCTTCTATTGCTTGCCTTATCTCCTTACGAAGCTCCCACTTTTCGTTAATGGCTGCATTAATCTTTTCGATCACTCCGTCAAGCCTTATCATCATATCAGACAGATCGGAATTGTTTCCGCTTGCGTGTGGCATCCCATCATAATTGATAGCCTTGGCGCTTGCCATGTCCGTTATTATCTCGTTGCGCTCATCCTCAAGCCGTCCGAGCTGTTGCACTGCTGCCCTGTAGCTTTGTAAATATATTTTCTTCTGAAGGTTTTCTCTTATCATTTCTTTAGCCATACATCACACTGTGTGAATCCTTGTATTTTATTGTCTGCCCTGATTCTCCGATTAATGTCTTTTCAAAGCGCTTCTTCTCTCTTCGCTTTTCGTAAAACTCACAGCATGAAGGAACAAGCCTGTCAACTGCATTATCATCTACATATGTGCATGTTGCAAGATACATATGCACGCAGTCCCTTGAGCATTTGGGGCGATAGATTTTATATTTCTTCAACTTCTTCGGTACCGTTCCGCTTGTGATCCACTCATAATAGATTATTAATGCTCTTTTCGCTCGCCGCTTCTCTTCATCCGTTGAGCTCCACATTGAAACACATGTTTCAATATCCTGCGGTGTGATCTCATCGTATTTCTCGAAATACCTGTTTACAAATCCTCTGAATTTTATTGCTGTACAGTCCGAATATCCTGCTTCACACTGCAGCATACTCCAATACTCTTCAATCTTGTCTTTTGTCTCTTCCGTCATATTTCTCCTTTAATGCCCTGCCGCCTCAGGGCTTGGCTGTATAAAACGAGTTGAAATTAAGGAGCAAGAACCCAAAATATATGATTAACCAAGGCGGTGGTTGTTGTCGCTCTCGCAGTGCCGAGAGTTGTGATAATTGATGCGATCATATCTGTTTAATATAAATTATTATGTTGTGAACCGCCGACCGATGGGCGGTGCAATTGATATTCGATTGATATTCTTTTTTCTTATATCGTGCGCACTGACACGTATAATTCAATATTTGTAGCACTCCTTAAAGCGTGCCACTTCTTTCCTGAATATGTTCGGCGGTAATGTAAATTCAAGCGTGTAATACCTGTGTCTCCTGTTTACCGCTACAACTGTTCCTGTCAATACGCAATCATAAGATATACCGATTGACCTTTGCTTTATCCTGTCACCTATCTTAGGTGCTTCACCTATTCGCAGTACAGTTGGTGTCTTTTCTCTCATGCCTGTCCTCTTTTCTTCCTGAATGGTTTTATCTCCGCTGATTTATTCAACATAACTTCATAACGTTTCTTGTTCTCTCTTGCTGTTTCTTCCTTTGCCTTGAGATACTCAGGGCAATCGCTGTGACAGCCTATATATCTTTTCTCGCAGGTATAACAGCAATCAAATGTATTCTTCATAGTCTCGTCCTAATCTGCAATCATATCGCCTGCGGCTTTCAAAAGTCTTTCGGCATTGCAGCCATATCTTACAAGCCAACTTATAAACTCCTCTTGTGAGAGCTCCTTGTATTTGTGCTCTGTCATATTGATTGCATCCGCTACACCTTCCGCATATGCTTTTACAATTCTTATCAATTCTGTTTTTGTCATGCTTGGACTCCTTGACAGCCTTGCGAACATCCCTTATATTAGCTTTAAGATCATCGTCGCAAGGCTTTGCTCTTGCATACCCTGTTAATCAATCACCCGATTAGCAGGGTTTTTTATTTCCTCTCTGCATTCCTTTTCCGCCTGAAGCATCCACTTGAAAAACTCCTTTGACGTGTCGTTTCTGTAGTG
>CAVBHN010000036.1:0-17046 GCA_963595425.1 Faecalibacterium sp. CAG:74
AACCCCATTTTTTCGACAGTTGATATATTCCCACACAGCAAAAATCCGAGCATCCAGGCAGCCCTTAAAGAACCGTCCGAACACTCGGAAATGCCTTGATTTCAAGCCTTTTATCGTTATTTAATTCTGTGCCTTAGACAGCAATACTACCGTCTCGACATGCACAGTATTTGGGAACATATCCACCGGTTGCACTTTTTCGAGCTTGAATCCGTTTTCCATTAAAAACTTGACATCTCTTGCAAGTGTCGCCGGATTGCAGCTTACATATACTAATTTCATTGGAGAAATATCACATATTGTAGCAAGTGCAGCCTCGTCACAGCCCTTTCTTGGAGGATCAACTATAATAACGTCCGCTTTTTTAACACCTTGTTTATAAAGCTTTGGAAGAATTTCTTCTGCTTTTCCCGTATAAAATTCTGCATTTTCAACATTATTTAATTTCTGATTGATTTTAGCATCTTCAATTGCATCCGGTATGATTTCTATACCTATGAGCTTCGAAGCCTTGGATGCGGCATATAAACCAATAGTTCCAATACCACAATAAAGATCAAGAACGATCTCATCACCTGACAGATCGGCAAACTCGGTAACCGTATCATAGAGCTTCTTAGTTTGCTTTGGATTGATCTGATAAAATGACATTGGTGAAATTCGAAATTTGAAGTCTCCGATTTTATCTTCAATGTACATATCTCCAAAAATGAGCTTTATCTTATCACCCATTATTACATTGCTTTTCTTTTGGTTTACCGATATTGAAATAGATTTAATCTCATCATATTTTGACATTGCTCTGATAAAAGAATCCTTCTTGGGAAGCGATTCGGAATTTATGACTATACAAAGAGATAATTGCCCTGTAGTAAATGCCTGTCTGATAAATATATGCCGTATGATGCCTTTTCCTGTTATTTCATTGTAGGGCCTAATATTTTCATAATTCATCCACTTTAAAATATCATCTACTATATCACTGAAAATGTCCGGAGTTAAAAGGCAATCATCACATTCGATGATTTCATGCGATCTTTCAGCAAAAAAGCCACAAACTGTATTGCCGTTTTTATCAACTCCAACAGGATATTGAGCTTTATTGCGATATCTGTAGATTTCATCAGATTTAATAATCGGAAGCATATTTAAAGTATCGCATCCGCCTATTCTTTTTAAACAATCTTCTACGTTTTTTTGCTTTAACAAAAGCTGAGCATCATAATCCATCATCTGAAGCTGACATCCGCCGCAGCGCTTGAAGATGTGACAGTCAGGGTGCTTTCTAAGCTCCGATGGCTGAATTATTTCCATTATTCTGCCATAGGCATAGCTTTTTTTTATCTTTGTGAGCAATACATTTACAATATCGCCCTTTACAGCATGACGAACAAAAATGGGAAAGCCTTCAACTTTCCCTATTCCCTGTCCAAGATTATCCTGGTCAATTATTTTTAATTTGTAAATATCATTCTTCTTTAACATCATCTATTATTGTCTTTCTAATATTTGATTCAAGGAGTTTGTTATATCCCAGCCATTCACCCTTATTTGATGAAGAATCCAGAATTTCTCTCATAGTTTCCATGCGCGCATCGGTAAGATCGGCTAAACTAAGCGCTAAAGCTTCTGCAAGTGCGGGCTTTTTAGGTGATCCGTATTCAAGTTCTCCATGATGTGACAATATACAATGCTCCAGTTCACTGGCCAAAACATGCGGAAAGCCTTCTATCTTTCCTATTGCTTCATGAACCATTTGGTATCCGATAATTATGTGACCGATCAGCTGGCCATCATCGGTATAATCATTTTGCGGAAATTCTGAAAGCTCAACTATTTTTCCTATATCATGAAATAACGCAGCAGTTACAATTAAATCATGATTAAGAATTGGATATGCCTTTGAATAAAATGAACATAGTCTGACAACACCAAGAGTATGCTCTAAAAGTCCTCCGATAAATCCATGATGTACACTTTTTGCTGCAGAAGATTTTTTTATTTTATCAACCAGATCAGAATCCTCATTAAAAAACATATCTACGAGCTTTTTAAGATATTGATTTTTAATCGAGCTGATATAAGAATTCAATGCCCTGTACATATCTTCAATAGAATATCTGCTGCATGGCATGTAGTCGGAAACACTGAATTCTGTTTCATCTGCAATTCTCGCTCTTTTGATCGAAACCTGCAATGAGCCTGCAAACATACTTATATCACCCAAAACGTCTATATAATCGTTTGCTGCAAATTCTGCTATTCCAGGATTTGAAGGATCCCATATTTTAGCATCGATTACGCCGGATTTATCCTGTAAAATAACATTGTCATATTGTTTTCCGTTTTTTGTAACTGCCGATACTCGAGATTTGCAGAAATAAATTCCGGTCATTTTCTCTCCATCAGCAAAATCCTTAATAAATTTCATCATACTTCTCCCAATTGTATATTAAACTCTACCTCAGTGTATCCTTGAGCGCCCTTACGCATAACATGGATTGTCACTTCATCACCGCTATTATATTGCCTCATAATATTTTGAAATGCAAGCATAGTAGATATATCATGTTCATCTAGGCTTACAATAACATCATTTTCCATTATGCCTGACAGCATGGCAGGTGAGTCCGCTTTTACATCACTTACCAGTAATCCATTTGGAATTCCTGTTTTTTCTGAAAGCTCATTTCCTACGTCCGTTGCCTTTATTCCAAGAAACGCTCTGGATTCATTATTTGAAAGCTTTTCAACAACATATTTAATCTGTGAAATAGCATATGAACTTATTGTATTATCATTTGAATCCTGCGAATTTTTTATTATGCCAATGACCTCACCGGATAAATTTATAATTATTCCGTTTTCTATTTTTGAATTGGAAATATTGGTATCAAAAATTGAATATTCAGAATCATATGCATTAAATATATCGGTTGTTGAGCTTATCATTCCGCAGGACATATAATCTCCTGCACTGTTTTTGCTCGTCAAGGCAATTACAGGATTTCCCTGCTTAACTGCAAATGAATTTCCAATTGAGACTGTACTTATTTGATTTGATGTTTCCTCATCTATATCTGCGCGATTAACTCTGATTACAGCCATATCGGTTTCAGCATCATTCCTTAACAGTTCGCCATTTGCAGCTTTACTATTTAAAAACTCAATCTGAATTTTTTCAGCATTTTCAAGTATGGAATAATTAGAAAGAATAAAATAAGAAGAATCATTTGAACCGACAATTACACCCGAAATACTCTGTTCATCTTCTACTGTCTGTTCAAAATAGTCGGTTTGTGATGTAATAGCTATAACTCTTACCATACTTTTTTTTACACCGGCTGCAACTTCACTTATATCATTATATAAATTTTTATAATCCTCGAGTGTAAATGCAGGATCAATTATAATCGGCTGCGAATCAGTATCATCATTTGAAGTACTTTCCGATGAGTAAGAAGATGTATTTTCTGAAGCATTGTCATTCTCCTCATCGTTAATTGATATTTTTTCACTGCTATCTGCATCTGTTCCTGCAATATTTTTTGCGATCGGAAGTGTAAATGCAAAAACAAAGGCTGCAATAACCGCAGCAACAGCGGCTGTTATAAAGCATATAACAATTTTAAACAAAATCTTATTATTGAACTTCTTTTTTTCCTTGACTACTTCTTCAATAAAATCAGAGTTTTCTTTTTTTAGATCGATATTCCTTTTTTCCATCTGATTCCTCCCGCAGTGATATGTAATTTTATCAAAGTATTATGAATAAATTATGAATAACTATCTTTTCTAAGTAATGATAATGCTGTAATATATTGATGAATATATTACAGTATCTTCAAAAATATATATAATCCATTTAAGGATGGCATCACATTAAATTAAAGGTAAATAGAATTGAATACAAAGTCACTTAAAACACTTGAATTTGACAAAATAATAAAAATGCTTACAGCACATGCAGACAGCTTACCCGGACAAAAGCTTTGTGAAGAACTTAAGCCCTTGAATAATATTGATGAGATAAATCAATTGCAGGAGGAAACATCAACGGCTCTGTCCCGCATTTTAAAAAACGGTAATATATCTTTTTCAAATGTAAAGGATCTTACAACTTCTCTAAAAAGACTGGAGCTTGGCAGCTGCTTTAATACAAGAGAGCTTTTAGATACTGCTGCTCTTTTAGAAAATACATCTGCAGTAAAGAAATACGGCCGAAAGGACCGTAATCAAACAGATGACGATTGTCTTGATGAATTCTTCAATGTATTAATTCCTTGTGAGAGTGTATTCTCTGAAATAAGAAATTGCATTCTTTCCGAAGACGAGATAAGCGATAATGCAAGTCCTGCGCTTTTCAAAATAAGAAAAAGCATTAAATTTAACGAAGAAAAAATACATTCACAATTAAATTCTATGATAAATGGATCCGCACGTACATATCTTCAGGATGCCGTTATTACAATGCGTAACGGCAGATACTGTATTCCGGTAAAAAATGAATACCGAGGTAAGATACAAGGCATGATTCATGATCAGTCATCTTCAGGATCAACTGTGTTTATTGAGCCAATGCCTATTATAAAGCTCAATAATGACATTAAACAGCTTGAGGGAGATGAGGAAAAGGAAATAGAAAAAATCCTTCAAGCACTCAGTACGCTTGTTTTTGAAAACAGTGGTTCAATAAAATTAGATATTAATATTTTAATTAAGCTTGATTTTATATTTGCAAGAGCGCTATTGGCTCTCGATATGAATGCCATAAAACCTAATTTTAATGAAAACGGCTATATCCGTTTAAAAAAGGCCAGACACCCTTTAATTGATAAAAAATCGGTTGTACCGATTGATCTATCATTAGGAAGTGAATATGAACTTCTTATTATCACGGGACCAAATACCGGCGGTAAAACTGTAGCATTAAAAACAGCGGGTCTTTTATCTCTTATGGGTCAATCCGGACTGCATATCCCGGCCTTATCAAGCTCGCAGCTAACTATTTTTGATGATATTTTCGCAGATATTGGAGATGAGCAAAGCATTGAGCAGTCTTTAAGTACATTTTCATCTCATATGAAAAATGTTGTATATATCTTAGAGCATGCGGATGAAAAATCACTTGTTCTGTTCGATGAATTAGGAGCAGGAACTGATCCTGTAGAGGGTGCTGCGCTTGCTGCATCGATATTGTCTTTTTTGCATAATCTTAAAATACGAACCATAGCAACAACACATTACAGTGAGCTGAAGCTGTATGCGTTATCAACAGAAGGGGTTGAAAATGCAAGCTGTGAGTTCGATGTTGAAACGCTTAGACCAACCTACAGGCTTCTTACCGGTGTGCCGGGAAAAAGTAATGCATTTGCTATATCAAAAAAGCTTGGAATACCTTCTTATATAATTGACGATGCTAAGGAACGTATAGGCAAAGAGGATGAGACCTTTGAGGATATCATTTCAAAGCTTGAAAGAAGCCGTCAGGAGCTTGAAAAGGAGCAGGCGGAAATTTCAAAGCTTAAAGCTGAGGCTGCTTCCATAAGAAAAAGCCTCGAAAACAGAGAAAAGGATTTCATAGATAAAAAATCCGGCATGGTTCAAAAGGCAAATGAAGAAGCTTTTACAGTTCTAAAGGAAGCAAAGGACTATGCAGATTCTGTCATGAAGCTCTTTCAAAAGGCATCACACAGCAATCCTCAGGTTAGAGAGCTTGAAAGAAAACGTACGGAGCTTCGTACAAAAATGGATAAAGCCGGCACCAATATGAGTCTTAAAAATGACAAAAAGCCTCATAAGGAGCTTAAGCCCTCTGATATAAAAATCGGAGACAGCGTAAAGGTTTTAAGCATGAATCTAAAAGGTACAATTACTACAAGGCCGGATAACAAAGGAAATGTAATCGTGCAAATGGGTATTTTGAAATCTAAGATCAATATTTCCGATCTTGAATTGACTGATGAACCGGTTGTTACCGCCAAAAATTATATCTCAGGAAATGCCGGCAAAATAAAATATGCTAAAACAATGTCAGTTTCGCCGGAGATCAACCTACTCGGCAAAACAGTTGATGAAGCTGTTGCAGAGCTTGATAAATATCTTGATGATGCATATATATCTCATTTGTCAGAGGTTAGAGTTGTACACGGAAAGGGAACCGGTGCATTAAGAAGGGGTATTCATTCTTTTCTTAAGGGACTTTCAATAGTTAAAGAATTTCACCTTGCAGAATTTGGTGAGGGAGATGCAGGCGTAACTATTGTTAAATTCAGGAATTCATAAACGAGGAAATCATATGCTTAATAAACAAAAAATTCTAATAGTCGACGATGATAATAATATAGCTGAGCTGATATCTCTTTATCTTACAACAGAATGCTTTGAATGCAAAATTGTAAATGATGGAGAGGAGGCATTAAAAACATTTACAACATTTGCCCCTGATCTCATACTTCTTGATCTTATGTTGCCCGGAATGGATGGATATCAGGTTTGCCGAACAATAAGACAAAGCTCACAAACACCTATTATAATGCTTTCAGCTAAGGGCGAAGTATTTGATAAGGTTTTAGGACTTGAATTAGGTGCAGATGACTATATGATAAAGCCTTTTGATACAAAGGAACTTGTTGCAAGAGTTAAGGCTGTGCTTAGACGCTTCAAATCACAGACATTGCCATCAGCTACTCCGGCTGAAAACGGTAAATATGTTGAATATCCGGATCTATTAATCAGTCTGACTAATTATTCTGTAACATATAATGGTAAAAATGTAGAGATGCCTCCCAAGGAGCTTGAGCTGCTTTATTTTCTTGCTTCTTCACCAAATCAGGTATTTACGCGTGAACAGCTTCTCGATAATATCTGGGGATATGAATACGTTGGAGATACTCGTACAGTAGATGTTCATATAAAAAGACTTCGTGAAAAAATAAAGGATCATGAAAATTGGTCTATCAGTACAGTTTGGGGAATTGGATATAAATTTGAGGTGAAATCCTGATGAAGCATAAACTTAGCTTTAAGTTTATAATTGTATATCTTGTAGTAGCTGCCAGCGGATTTTTGGCAATATCAACAATCGGAAGCTATCTTGTAAATAAATCTCTTATTTCTTCAAAAAGTAAGAGCTTCTATAATGTTGCACAAGAAATTGCTTCTGAATATGATAACTACTCTTCATTTTCATCAGAATCACTTTATACTAATCTTTGTGCTATAGCAAAATTTGAAAATGCAACAATTATGCTTCTTGATCAAAATGGTACTATATATGCAGATACATCAAAGGCATATTCCAATAAACATGACGAAAAGGTAACCAATTTTGATCCTGTACATCTAAACAATGGATATTATACAATAGGTAATTTTTTCAATACATTTAGCGAAGATAATCTCTCTGTCATTGTACCTATAACATCCAAAATATATATAAGAGGATATATTACGATACATATTCCCATGCGTCTTTTGTATGAGGAGCGAGAAGGCATTCTTGGTATAATGCATATCGTATGTATTATTATATTTTGCATAAGTCTTTTAATTTTGATAATGATGAATTTTTGGATTTATAAACCATTAAATGCTTTGATAAAAGGAACAAAGCAATTTGCGGCAGGTAATTTCAATGAAAAAATCGAGGTGAAATCGAATGACGAAATAGGTTATTTAGCCGAAACACTTAATTATATGGGAAGTGAAATTAATAAAACGACTGAATATCAGCATAAATTTATTTCAAATGTGTCACATGATTTCAGATCACCTTTAACATCTATTAAGGGTTATTTACAAGCATTTAAGGACGGTATAATCCCGACAGATATGCAGGAAAAATATATAGATATAATTATAGCTGAGACCGAACGCTTAAATAAGCTCACATCTGAGATGCTTTCTCTCGACAGTATTGACAACAGAGTCCGAAGAGTTAATTATACTAAATTTAACATAAATAAACTCATTAAGGACACTGCCCTCTCCTTTGAAGGAACATGTATTAATAAGGGTATTAAATTTGTACTTCTTTTAGAAGGCGACCAGCTGTTAGTATATGCTGATTTCGGAAAGATACAGCAGGTAATGTATAATCTTATAGATAATGCTATTAAGTTCAGTAATCCAAATTCGTCTATAGATATGGAAACAACGCTGAAAAAAGAAAAGGCCTACATAAGCGTGAAGGATCACGGTGTAGGCATTTCGAATAGTGAAATATCAAAGATTTGGCAGCGCTTTTATAAAACCGATTCCTCAAGAGGCAAGGACAGAACCGGTACAGGACTCGGTCTATCGATAGTTCGTGAAATAATAAAGGCTCATGATCAAAAAATTACTGTTGTAAGCACCGAGGGCGTAGGCACAGAATTTACCTTTACCCTCGATGCAGTTATATCAGATGATATTGAATAATGGATTTAAAAATTCATTTCAAACAATGAAAACTGATTTGATTCAGGAAGATCATTTAGAATTCCTACCTGAACAAGGTAATCTACTACAGACTTACTTACTTTTGTTCTGTTTTTGAAATCTTCCTGAGAAATAAATTTTCCGTCCTTTGCAGCAGCAACAACAGCATCTGCAGCTTTATCGCCAAGTCCATCTATTGAATCCAATGACGGCATCAATTTGCCGTCTTTTATTTTAAATCTATGCGCCTTGGCTTCATATATGTCTACCGGGACAAAATCATATCCTCTGGCATACATTTCCCTTACTATTTTCATGTCCTTAAGAGTATCCTGTTCTTTTTTTGAAAGCTCGTTACTCCTGGCATTGTAATCGTCTATAAACTGGAGAAGTCTTTCCTGGCCTCTGCACATTATGTCATAATTCATTGCCGAAGCACGAATTGAAAAATATGCGGCATAATAGGCAAGCGGCTTATATATCTTGTACCATGCAATTCTGTATGCCATCATAACATAAGCCGCTGCATGTGCTTTTGGAAACATGTATTTTATTTTTTTGCATGACCAAATATACCAATCCGGAACATCATGCTCCTTCATTAGCTCCTCCCACTGCGGAGTAAGTCCCTTTCCCTTTCTTACAGCCTCCATGATTTTAAATGACTGCTCACTTTCCACACCCTTTCCGATAAGATATATCATAATATCATCTCGGGTACATATAGCTGTGGCTATTGTTGCATTACCCTGTGCTATCAGCTCCTTGGCATTTCCGAGCCAAACATCGGTTCCGTGCGAAAGACCGGATATACGTATAAGGTCCGAAAATGATTCCGGTTTAGTATCTATAAGCATTTGCATAACGAAATCTGTTCCAAATTCCGGAATTCCAAGACATCCAAGCTTGCATCCGCCTATTGACGAGGGCTTAATTCCCAATGCCTCGGTTGATTTAAAAAGACTCATGACCTTCGGTTCGTCAAGAGGCACATCCTTTGCATTGGTATCTGTAAGATCCTCCAGCATTCTTATCATTGTAGGATCATCATGACCTAATATATCCAGCTTCAAAAGATTGGAATCAATCGAATGATAATCAAAATGAGTTGTGATTATATCACTTGTAATATCATTTGCAGGATGCTGCACAGGAGTAAATGAATTTATATCCTCTCCATGCGGCAGAACAATTATTCCACCCGGATGCTGACCTGTTGTTCGTCTTATTCCCGTACACTTTGAAACAATTCTTTCTATTTCACAATTTCGTTTATGAACACCTCTGGTTTCATAATATTTTTTTACATATCCATAGGCAGTTTTATCTGCCAGTGTTCCGATTGTACCGGCTTTAAATGTTTGTCCTTTGCCAAATATAACTTCTGTATATTTATGTGCATTGCTTTGATATTCACCCGAAAAATTCAAGTCAATATCCGGTTCTTTATTGCCTTCAAAGCCAAGAAAGGTTTCAAACGGTATATCAAAGCCCATCTTTTTAAGCTTAGTTCCGCAATTTGGACATACCTTATCCGGCATATCACAGCCACAGCGTCCGCTATAAGACTTCACCTCATCAGAATCAAAATCACAATAGTGACAGTTAGGACAGAGATAATGCGCACTGAGAGGATTGACCTCTGTTATTCCGGCCATTGTAGCAACAAATGATGAACCTACAGAACCACGAGATCCTACCAGATATCCATCTTCATTTGATTTCCAAACAAGCTTCTGCGCAATTATATACATAACAGCATAACCATTTGAAATAATTGAGTTAAGCTCTCGCTCAAGTCGTGTTGTAACCTGTGTCGGAAGGTTTTCACCATAAATCCTATGTGCTTCCTCATAACAGATTCTTCTTAAATCTGAATCGGAATTTTCAATAACCGGTGGAAATTTTCCTGCTCTTATAGGTGATATTTTTTCACACATATCGGCTATTCTTTGAGGATTTTCTACAACTACCTCAAAGGCCTTTTTTTCGTCAAGATATCTGAACTCATTAAGCATTTCCTCTGTAGTTCGAAGATAAAGCGGTGCCTGTTTGTCAGCATCATCAAAGCCCTGACCGTCCATGATAATGCTTCGATATACTTTATCCTCCGGATCCATAAAATGCACATCTCCCGTAGCTACAACCAGTTTTCCGAATTCGCTGCCTAAGGCTATGATTTTTTTATTTACTTTTATCAAATCCTCTTCTGAATTTATTCCATCAGCACCCTCATCCTCTATCAGATAGCTGCTGTTTCCAAGAGGCTGAATCTCAAGATAGTCATAAAAATTTACAATTGATGATAATGCTTCATCTGAAAGTCCTCTGATTATCCCCTGGTAAAGCTCTCCGGCCGCACATGCTGTTCCAATAATCAAGCCTTCTCTATATTTTTCAAAAATTGTTTTTGGAATTCTGGGCCTTCTGTAATAATAATTAAGATGTGATTCTGAAATCAATCTATATAAATTTACACGACCGGTTTCATTTTTAACAAGAACAACAGCATGATTTGTCGGAAGATGTCTTATTGCATCGGCTGAAAGAATACCCTTTTCGTCAAGAGTATCCAAATCCTCTATGCCCTGCTCTTTTAATTTTTCACACAACTTAAGAAATATATGTGCTGTACACTCTGCATCGTCAACAGCGCGATGGTGATTATCAAGAACAACTCCCAGATGCTTTGCAACTGTATCCAGCTTAAATCTGGTAAGTCTTGGGAGTAAAAATCTTGAAAGCGAAACCGTATCCAGTACGGTTGCTTCAAAATCTATTCCGAGATTCTCGCAGTTTTTCTTAATAAAAGAATAATCAAAGGATGCATTGTGTGCGACTAATGCAGCGCCATTGCAAAATTTTATAAATTCAGGCAGAATTTCATCTATAGTTTTTGCACCGACAACCATTGAGTCATTAATACTTGTAAGCTGCTCTATTCTTAGCGGAATCGGAATTTGAGGATTAACAAATGTAGAAAATCTGTCTGTTATTTTCTGTCCTTCGACTCGAACTGCTCCGATTTCGATTATCCTTGAATGCTCAGGAGAAAATCCTGTCGTTTCAAGATCAAATACAACATATGGCGAATCCAAAGACTGTCCCTTAGAATTCTGAACCATGCTTTTTTTATCATCAACGATATAAATTTCACATCCGTAAATAACCTTAAACGGTGATGAGATTTTCTTTAATTCCTTTTTATCTATATCCGGATGCTGCTCCTTATATTTCTCTCTGAATTTGTCGTCTATTTTCATAAGAGCCTTATTGGCTTCCGGAAAGCTTTGAACAACACCGTGATCTGTTATAGCTATTGCAGGCTGCCCCCAATCATATGCTCTTTTTACGAGATCTGTAGCATCCGTGACACCGTCCATATCACTCATTTTTGTATGGCAATGCAATTCTATCCTTTTTTTATCCGCTAAATCCTTTCTCGTTTCACCAAAGGCCGAAATTAACCTTATACCTATAACAAATGAAACTGCAAGTTCATTTGAAAATGTATCAACAGCTACTTTCCCCTTAAGCTTAATAAATTTTCCTTTTGATAAGCTTCCCTTTATTTCATTATATTTATCTGGATGTAAAAACATCTTTGCCATTATTGTGTCGGTAAAATCTGTTATGGCAAAGATAAAGAGTATTTTACCGCTTTTTAATTCTCTGATATCAGTGGATAAAATCTGCCCTCTTATTACCGCTTCACCTATACCTTCTTCAATTTCACTTATTGGCATAGAATCTTCTTTTACATCTCTTCCGTAGACTACATTGGGATCATCTGATTTAAATTCATCCTCCCTGCTTGATCTATTATTCTGTTTTCTCTTTGGCAATGAAGTCTTATTTTTATTTTCTGGTATTTGATATTCTGTTTTATTTGTATTCTCATAAGGCTCCGGCTGCTCTCCAAATTCTAAAAAAGTGTTGGTATGTCCTTCATTAAGCTTTAGAATAATTCCGATATTAAATCCGCATCTTTTGTTAAAAACATGTTCTATATATTCTATCAGCTCATTTTCCTTTTCTTTATAAATGCCCATATCAGGAACCGTAACAGTTATCTGATCATCAGCAAAATTAAAATCAGCGCATTTAAATAAATGAGAAAGCACCGGGCTATTCTCATTTAGTTCAAAATTCATACTACTTTTATAGCTGTCAAAAAATCGCTTTGGTGTATACTGACTCGATAAAATAAAGCGCTCCTTTATTTTTACAGAAATAGAATAGTCCTTAAATAATTGATTTTTGATAGCTGATTCAAGCCTCAATAGATTTTTTCTATGAAGCCACTGATGTGAATATATAAAAATTGTTACAGATGTTTTATCATTGCTAAGAGAAATTCTTTCAACATCTATAATATCCGTAAGCTCACAAAGATCATTTTCAAGTACAAGCTTGGGAAATACATCCTTAAAGTGCTTTGTCAATACTTCCATTTCATTCCTGCCAATTGTCTAATTCAAACTTGAGTGCATCGATAAGCTCATATTCAGGAAGCTTTTTTATTATCTCTCCCTTTTTAAACAGCAGTCCTTCACCCTTGCCGCCTGCAATACCCAAATCTGCCTCACGAGCCTCTCCCGGTCCATTTACCGCACAGCCCATTACTGCAACCTTAATATCATAGGGATAGTTTAGAACCAGCTTTTCAGCCTGCGCAGCCAATTCAATGAGATCTATCTGAGTCCTTCCACAGGTCGGACATGCAACTATATCTATTCCACCCCGTCTAAGTCCAAGTGTTCTTAAAATCAGCTTTGCAGCTTTTACCTCTTCTACAGGATCTGCACTAAGAGATACTCTTATAGTATCACCTATTCCCTGATAAAGAATCACACCTAATCCAACGGAGGATTTTATACTTCCTGAAGCAGCGGTTCCGGTCTCTGTTATTCCGACATGAAGCGGATAATTTGTTTTGCCTGAGATTATTTCATGAGCTTTGATGCACATCATAACATCTGAGGATTTAATACTTATCACGAGATTATCATATCCCATATCCTCAATCAGCTTTACCTTATCAAGTGCACTTTCAACAAGTGCATCTGCACATACTCCACCATACTTTTTCAAAAGTCCGGCTTCAACAGACCCGCTGTTTACTCCTACACGAATAGGTATATTTTTTTCTTTTGCAGCATCAACAACACTCTTTACCTTTTCATTGCCTCCGATGTTGCCAGGATTTATTCTTATTTTGTCTGCACCTGACTCTATGGCTGCTATAGCCAGCTTATAATCAAAATGAATGTCAGCAACAAGCGGAATTGATATTTCCTTTTTTATATCAAAAATTGCCTTTGCTGCCTCCATTGTCGGCACTGCGCATCTGATTATTTCACATCCGGCATTTTCCAGTCTGTGAATCTGCTCTATGGTAGCTCTTACATCCTCTGTTCTTGTATTTGTCATAGACTGGATCAATATATTCGAGCCACCGCCTATAATCTTATTGCCTATATGAATTTTTTTAGTGTTATTTCTATACATCTTTTTTCCTTTTATATGTAACAAAAGCATAGGACATGCCTTCGTATTCATTTATATCACTTACATTTGTTATTTCCCATTCAAAGCTTGTGTCAAGATTAGGAAAAAATGTATCTGCATCAAATAAGTGATAAATCTTTGTTATATATCCTTCATCACAGTATGGCAAAAATGTTTTGTATATTTTGCCGCCTCCTATGACATAAACCTCCTTATTGGGATATTCTTTAATATATTTAAAAACATCGTCAACGCTGTTAGCTATAACAGCGCCATCTTTTTTATAATTTTTATTTGAAGTAAGGACAATATTTACTCTGTTTTTTAAAGGATTTCCGCCCGGAAAGCTTTCGAGTGTTTTTCTACCCATTATTACAACTGAATTTTTAGTTGTTTCTCTGAAAAATTTCATATCATTCGGGATAGAAACAAGCAGGTTGTTTTTAAAGCCTATTCCCCAGTTTTCATCTACTGCCGCAATAAATTTCATCATATCCCCTTTTCATGTAGCTTGTATTAAGTTTATGCATCCTGTATCTGTTCGGTGCTCAAATTGCAATAGGTATATCTTTTATTTGCTCCCCATGAATATAATTTTCAACTGATAAATCCTTTGTTGTAAAATCATAGAAATTATTAATATCCGGATTCAGCCTTACTATAGGAGCCGGAAAAGTCTCTCTTTTTATCAGCTCCTTAATTATAGGAACATGTCTGTCGTAAATATGTGCATCGGCAATTACATGAACCAGCTCTCCTGCCTCCATACCTGAAACCTGCGCAAATGCCATAAGAAGTAAAGCATATTGGCAAACATTCCAATTATTTGCAGCCAGCACATCCTGTGAACGCTGATTTAAAATTGCGTTTAATGTAAGCTTATCATGACCTTTTTTTTGCTCAACATTAAAGGTCATAGAATATGCACAGGGATAAAGAGCCATTTCTGCCAAATCACTGTGAACATAAATATTTGTCATAATTCGTCTGCTAAAAGGATTGTTTTTCAAATCAAATAAAACCCTGTCTACCTGATCCATATCTCCTTCTTTATATTTATGTTTAACTCTCATTTGATATCCATATGCTTTGCCAATAGAGCCGTTTTCATCTGCCCATTCATCCCATATATGACTGTTCAGATCATTGATGTTATTTGATTTCTTTTGCCATATCCACAATACCTCATCAAATGCCGATTTGATGGCAGTTCTCCTTAACGTAATTGCCGGAAATTCTTTGCTTAGATCATATCTGTTTATTACTCCGAATTTCTTTATTGTGTAGGCTGATGTACCATCCGGCCATTTCGGACGGACCTTCTCCCCCTCTGTACTTGTTCCGGTATTTATTATATCATTACACATGTTAATAAAAAGCCTATCTGCATAGCTCAAAGTATTGTCCTCACCTTCTGACTTATTCGCTGTTAATTATA
Source organism: Faecalibacterium sp. CAG:74 (assembly GCA_963595425.1). Taxonomy (GTDB): domain Bacteria; phylum Bacillota; class Clostridia; order Lachnospirales; family Lachnospiraceae; genus Alectryocaccobium. The sequence continues at coordinate 15,371 of CAVBHN010000036.1, forward strand.
GCATATAAGCTATAAAATACTATAGTCCGAAGATAAGCATAATATATCTTTTTTATTATTAAAAATTTATAAATAATCGCCAATTTAATTTACTACTTATTAACAACATGATAACATTATCTATATGTGTCTAATATAATCTAAACACAATAAGAGGAGACTTATGAAAAAGATAATTATTACAACGGAAAGCGGAAATGATGTACCAAAGCATTTAGTTGATAAATATAATATTTATGTAGTACCGATGCATATAGTCATGGACAACGAAACATACGATGACGGCAGTATTCCTGTTCAACGGGTCTATGATTATTTTGATCAAACATCAAAGGTTCCTACAACAGCTGCAGCAAATGTATACGATTTTATTAATGTATTTGACAAAATACGTGAGCAATATCCTGACAGTCCTATTTTTCATTTAGCTTATTCTGCAGTTACAACATGCTCATATCAAAATGCAAAAATAGCATCTGAGGATTATGAAAATATATATCTTATAGACACCAAAAATGTTACAGGCGGTGCTACAGCCTTTGTTGTAAAAGCCGCCGAAATGATAAGAAAAGCAGAGCCTACACTGGATGGTTCAAAGGAATCATATGAGAAGCTTGTCCATGAAATTTCAAATATAGCGCCTAAGATTCATTTCTCGTTTCTTCCTGGCAATCTCAATTTCCTTAAGGCAGGCGGCAGATTATCAAATGCAGCCTTTTTGGGTGCAATGCTTTTACGCATAAAGCCACTTATCGAGATAATAGACGGCAAGCTGGTTGCAACAAAAAAATATTTGGGCTCTACTGAAAAGCTTATCCCAAAATTCATTGAGGAATTCATTAATGAGCACAATATTTCAAAAGAATCGGTTTTTATAGTCGCAACAGAGGGTCTGTCAGAGGCCGCAAAACAGCGTATACGCGAAACACTTGAAAAGCTCAAGGTAAAGCAATTTGAAATCAATCCTTGCGGACTTGTTATTACATGTCACTCAGGTCCTGCTTCAATAGGAATCGGAGGCTGGGAAGCTTCTATAGATTAAATATTGCAATTCAATAATTTTTTCAGACTTAAAAAGGAGTTCAAAATAATTCGAACTCCTTTTTTAGTCTATTCTATTTATTTTTTCGTTGGTTTGATATTAAAATGATTCTTATAAGCGACAATATTGCACTTATGGTTGATGCAATATATGTAAATGCTGCAGCTGTAAGAACCTTCTTTGCTCCGTTTAATTCTTCCTGATTAAGGATTCCTGTATTTCTAAGAATAACTAAGCCTCTTCTTGATGCATTTATTTCTACTGGTAAAGTTATTAATTGAAAAATAATAGTTACCGAAAAGAAAATAATTCCTATATTTAATATTATGGATGATAAAGAGGTTGTTCCATATCTGCTTACTGCAGTTGCACTTCCCGTAAATACCAATCCAATTATAATAAATAACCAGGCAAGATGAGAACAAACACTAACAACAGGTACAATCGAATTTCTTATGACAAGAGGCATATAGCCTTTATTATCCTGAATTGCATGTCCGCACTCATGTGCTGCAACTCCGATAGCTGCAATAGAATGCTTGTCATAAACACTGTCTGACAGTCTAAGAACCTTAGCTGATGGATCATAGTGATCGGTTAAGTTTCCTGAAATCCCCCCTATACTGACATTATA
>CAVBHN010000037.1:0-16001 GCA_963595425.1 Faecalibacterium sp. CAG:74
TTTTTGCTGCTATTAGTTTATACGAAACAAATAGCTGTGAGGCCATGGCATTACGTCATGAGCTCACAGCTTTCTTTTACTGGACTATATCTACAACGACTTTTTTCTCGCTCTTTGAAGAAGCAGCCTTAACTACAGAACGGATCGCTTTAGCAATACGACCCTGTCTTCCGATTATTTTTCCCATATCAGAAGAAGCAACTTTAAGTTCAATCAGGATTTCTTCTCCGTTCTCAGTTTCAGTAACCACCACTTCATCCGGATTATCTACCAGAGATTTTGCAATTACTTCTACTAATTTTTTCATTTAGTCTCCATTCCTTCATCTCAACAGGGATGATATTACTTCTCAATTCCGGCGAGCTTGAAGATCTTTCCTACTGTTTCTGTAGGCTGAGCACCGTTAGCAAGCCATTTCTTTGCTGCCTCCTCATTTACTGAGAACTGGCTTGGCTGATGATTTGGATCATATGTTCCTATCTCATCGATAAATCTTCCGTCTCTTGGTGCTCTTGCATCTGCAACAACGATACGATAAATCGGATTTCTCTTCTGTCCCATTCTCTTTAAACGAATTTTAACTGCCATTATTATAATTCCTCCATTTATATATAAGATTATTCAACCATATAGGTCATTTATCAGAACGGCATGCCGAAGCCGCCGAACATTCCTTTTCCTTTTTTGCCTTTCATCATTCCGGGCATTTTCTTCATCATCTTTCTTGACTGCTCAAATTGTTTGATGAATCTGTTTACATCTGCTATCGGAACTCCCGCCCCCTTAGCTATCCTGTTTTTCCTTGACGGGTTAATAAGATCAGGATTTTCTCTTTCCTTTGGTGTCATCGACATGACAATAGCCTCAGTTCTTGCAAGGCTCTTCTCATCAACAAGCCCGTCGATATCCTTAACCTTGCCTCCAAGACCCGGTATCATATTGATTATACTTGAAATACCGCCCATCTTTCTCATCTGATTCATGCTGTTTAGATAATCATTGAAATCAAATGAGGCCTTCTTCATCTTTTCCTGAAGCTTCAGAGCCTCTTCCTCGTTTACGGCTGCCTGTGCCTTTTCTATAAGGCTCATGACATCACCCATACCAAGGATTCTGGATGCCATTCTGTCAGGATAAAACTGTTCAAGGTCACTTAGCTTTTCGCCCATACCGACATAAAGTATAGGCTTTCCGCTTATTGCCTTTATTGAAAGTGCGGCACCGCCTCTTGTATCACCGTCAAGCTTGGTGAGGATAACACCATCGATTCCTACCTTGTTTTGGAAGGTTTCTGCTACATTTACCGCATCCTGACCTGTCATCGCATCAACAACAAGTACACTGCTGTCAACCTCAATGCTTTCCTTTATCCTTACAAGCTCGTCCATCATCTCTTCATCGATATGAAGACGTCCTGCCGTATCCAATATAACAATATTTAGGCCATTATTTTTTGCATGCTCATAGGCTGCCTTTGCTATATCTACAGGGTCATTTTTGTCTCCCATTGAAAAAACAGGAACACCCTGCTTTTCTCCGTTTATCTCGAGCTGCTTGATAGCAGCCGGTCTGTAAACGTCGCAGGCAACAAGAAGAGGCTTTCTTCCCTTTTCCTTGAACTTTCCGGCAAGCTTTGCAGCTGTAGTAGTTTTACCTGCTCCCTGAAGTCCGAGCATCATGATAACGGTTATTTCATTTGACGGCTTAAGTGCGATCTCAGTTGTTTCCGATCCCATAAGCTCAACAAGCTGATCATTTACAAGCTTGATAACCGTCTGTCCCGGATTAAGTCCGTTAAGTACATCTGTACCTGTTGCCTTTTCCTTTACGGAATTTGTAAACTGCTTTACAACCTTAAAGCTGACATCCGCCTCAAGAAGAGCAAGCTTTACTTCCTTTAAAGCCAGCTTAACATCCTCCTCGGTAAGACGTCCCTTGCTTCTAAGCTTCTTGAATACATTTTGAAGTTTTTCCGTTAAGCTTTCGAATGCCATATATACCTCCGTCACACTACAATTCGTTCAGAATATCAGATGCGATGGAATTTATCTTTTCCATTTTGCTTTCTATGGTTCCGTCTGTTTCTTCTTTTGTAAGCTCCTTTATTCTGCGTATATCCTCTTTGATCTTAAGAAATCGCTCAACCAGATGAAGTCTTTCCTCGTAATCCGAAAGCAGCTTGTCACAGCGCTTGATAAGATCATGTATCCCCTGTCTTGAGATGCCCTTTTCCCTTGCTATTTCGCTCAGTGATAAATCATCAAAGACAGCATCCTCATATACACTTCTCTGGTGTTCTGTAAGAAGCTCACCGTAAAAATCATATAATAATGTACGTTCTACAAACTTTTCCATTTTTGTCACCGTCAAGTATACTACTATAACCGAAAAGGACTGTCAAGTATTTTTTCTTGACAGTCCTTTTTATGATTACAAAATAATCAGCTCCTTGGGTGATGTACAGAAATTTCTGCAGCCCTTATCCGTTATGAGGATCATATCCTCTATTCTTACTCCAAACTCGCCTGGAATATATATACCCGGTTCGACTGTTTCAATCATATTTGCTTCAAGAACAGTCTCCTCATTTGGCGAAAGCCTCGGCTCCTCATGAATAAACAGGCCGACACTGTGTCCGAGCGCATGTCCGAAATATTGGCCATAGCCTGCCTTATCTATGATATCTCTTGCGACCTTATCTACATCCGAGCCTGTAAGTCCGGGGCCTGCCGCATCAAGTCCCGCAAGCTGAGCCTTTAAAACAGTATCATAAACCTCTCTTTGCTTGTCGGAAACATACTTGATTGCTACTGTTCTTGTCATATCCGAGCAATATCCGTCTACCTTACAGCCAAAATCCATAGTGATGAAATCACCCTCCTGAACCTTATAGGCTGTCGGAACGGCATGCGGCATCGATGAGTTCTTGCCCGCTGCAAAGATTGCTTTGAAGCTTACATCCTGTGCTCCACGTTTTTTCATCTGATATTCCAGCTCTGCCGCACCCTCAAGCTCTGTCATTCCCGGCTTTATCAGCCGGCAGATTTCCTCAAAGGCCTCACAGGCTATATCCGCAGCCTTAGCCATGCAGGCTATTTCATCTTCTTTTTTTATCATACGAAGATCGTTTATCGCTCTTCCTAAGGAAATCCATTTTTTTATACCCGGAAGATTTTTTCTGTATTTTTGAAAGTCCGCAAAGGTCATCGAAAGGTCTTCAAAGCCAATGTTCTCAATGCCATCTTCCTTTATATACTCAGCGAGTATTTGAAGTCTTCTGTGTCTTATGCTTTCTTCTATGACATCAAAATCGCTTTCCGCAGCTGCCGCCTCTGTATACCTTGAATCGGTTACAAGGATTCTTTTATTTCTTGAAAGATAGAGTATACCCTCTCCTCCGGAAAAGCCGGACAAATACTGCATATTTAAAGGATCGGTTATTAAAAAAGCATCGATGCCCTTTTTCTCAAAAATATCCTCATACATAATATTAAGCCTTTACCTCTGTCACATCTGCATTTTTAACTATAAAATTGCATACTGCCATGCTCTTGCAATAATCCTTTACCTTATCCTCGCCGTATGTCTCGATAAGCTCATCCTCTGTACTGCTGCCGGAATCAACAAGCTCCTGAAGTGCTTCCTTATAAAGGTCATCATCCTCAGACAATTTTTCCTTATCCCAGATAGCATTTACGAGAAGCTTTGTTTTTGCACTTGTCTCGCCTGATGTCTTCAGCTCCTTATCATAATCCTCCTGCGACATGCCGGACTGCTCAAGGAAATCGTCTATTGACTCTATTCCATAGGTATCCATCATGCTCTGGACCTGGCTTTCCACGTTTGCCTTTCCTTCATCAACGTATTCCTTCGGAAGTGCCTTAAACTTTGCGGCATTATACACCTCCTGCCATGCTGTTTGCAAAAGGGTTGATTCTGCACTTGCTTGATAGGATTCCTCAAGAGACTCCTTTAAATATTTATCATAGTCCTTTACAGTTGTATATTCGCCTTCTGTATATTCATTAACCCATTCATCAGTTGGATTGGCTCTTTCTATTTTCTTTATTGTTATATGGAAGGTTACATCCTTACCTGCGTATTCATCATAGTACTCATCAGGGAATTTGAGATCAAGATAAACTTCTTCTCCGTTCTTGTGTCCTATAAGACCATCCTCAAAGCCGTCTATTGTTTGCTTTGAGCCTATTATTACGGAATAGTCAGTTCCCTGCGGATCGCCATACTCATCTGCATCGCCAACCTTGCATTCGTAATCCATTGTAACAGTATCGCCTGCCTCGATCTTGGCATTTGAATCCGTAACCTCCTCCAGCTCATCACTCATCAGAGTTGTATACTGTGCCTTGACCATGCTGTCGGTAACCTCTGTAACCTCTTTTTCAAGCTTCAAGCCCTTATACTTCGGAAGCTCCACACATTCATCATATGTAAAATCGCCCTCTATATAATCAAGCTGTTCTTCTTCCGAGCTGCTTGATGCTGTGCTTGAAGATGATGAGCTCTCGGATGTGCTTTCCGATGTGCTTGATGAAGAGCTTTCCGATACGCCGGCTGAAGAGCTTTCTGATGTGCTGCCCTGGCATCCTGCAAGTACAGACATGCCCATTGCTGCTGCTATTATCAGTGTCATTGTTTTTTTCATAATCTTTCTCCTTTATTTAATTCGAACCGATTGCCAATGCAAAATCACTGTTTGAATTTATTTCGTAAATTGTCTGCCTGAAAAAATCATCCCCGCTCTGCGTCATATACGGAGCTGATTTATCGTTTATAAAGAAATATGTAAAGCCCTCCTCTTTAAGGAGCGCATATTTTCTGTTGTCATCAGAATATTGCTTCCAGCTTGCAATATCTGTCTGATTCGGGAAAATGATCATATCCGTGCTTCCTATTACCGAAGCAACCTCGTCCTGCCATTTGGCTGCATCGGCTTCTACAATAGAATACTCACTTCCGTAGCTTATATTCTCCGAAAATCCGGCAGATGCAAAGCGCCAGCCTCTTGATTTAAGTTCGTCAATAACCTCATTTGCACTGCTTGTTTCCGAAGCTGTATCGAATGTACCGTAAGAAGCATATGCATTGCTGTCCGCAGATGCCAGATAACTGCTTGTTCTGTAGCCCAGCACACCGCAATATCCGCTGAAGCTTAATATTCCCCTTGCATTATTATAGGAAAAATCCGGATGCTCCTTTATAAAGCTTTCAACTATAGGTACTACATCGAAATCGCCTGTCTGTACTTGTCCCGATGCATCTGTATACTGACATACTATATCATTGTTCTTTATCAGCATTTTTTCGGCAATGCCCTTTTCCTGTGCATCAAGAGGATAGCAGACATCTCTTTGCGACAATATAAGAGGCTTTTTCCCTTCAGGAAAGGATATTTCACTATTTAAAACCATATTTCCCGACTCGTCCTTCTTTGCTATATCATAGATATCACAAAGACAATAGCCTTCATCATAAAGCTGCTGCAGAGCAGTCTTAAATTCATCTGCTGACATGTTGTCACTGTCAGAATTCACAGACAGCTTTGCAAACGAAAGATGCTTTATATCATCTGTGCTTATGGTCGTAAGCTTTACATTGCTTTCAGAGCCCTTTCCGGATGATGCAAGTAATCCTGCTCCCCATATAATTAGTACGATTGCGATAGCCGCTAAAGCTAAAAGTATTACCCTTTTTATAAGCCGCTTCTTGCGTTCCTTTTCTCTTTTTAAACGCCTTTGTCTGAGGTAGGCGATTCTATCCTCCTCATCATAGCCTTCGCCGTTTTCTTTATTATTTTTTTCGTCATTATAAGCCATATTATTCTCCTCTTACAGCCCTAATACCTGTGAATTATAGCATAGTGCAAAAACAGGTGCAAACCTTAAATAATTCTTCCTTGCAATCTCTTTTTCTCAATGATAAAATAGTCTGGTAAATTATTTCGGAGGTATTTATATGTACTGGTGGCAAATCCTTATTTTAGTCTTAGCCATAGTCGTCGGTGTTTTACTTGTTCTGTACTTTATCGGTAAAAACAGACAGAAGAAAGCCGAAGAACAGCAATCACAGATTGATGCTTCAAAACAGCAAGTCACAATGCTTGTCATAGATAAACGTAAAATGAAGATCAAGGAATCCGGCCTACCGCAAATGGTATATGAACAGATGCCAAAGCTTTTAAGAGGAAGAAAGTTCCCGATTGTAAAGGCCAAGGTTGGTCCGAGAATCATGACATTTATTGCTGAACCGAGAGTTTTCGAGGTTATACCTGTTAAAAAGGAGATCAAAGCCACTGTTGCGGGACTTTATATAACAGATGTCAAGGGCATCCGTGGTTCACTCGAATTAACAGCCAAGCAAAAAAAGGCTCAGAAAAAAAAGGACAGCAAATTCGATCAGCTTTTACGAAAGGGTCGCGGCGAAATTTAAAATCAAGAGGGCGTGTGAAGATTTTTCACACGCCCTTTTTTTATACCGTTTTTCCGTTTCCCTTCTTTACGCTTGCAAGTATTCCCTGCACATCAGCATCACTCAATGCTGCGGTATTGTCTGTTCCGTCACTCATATAAAGGCAGGCCGTAAATGCAGCATTTTTTTGCTCTGTCTTTAGATATACAAGGCTTCTGCCCATACTCGAAGCACTGTATCCCGACCATACTATGCTTCCCGTTGTTATATTGTCCAGCTTCTGCACATTGTCAAACACATTATCAGCATCAAAATCCTCTATAGATGACTCAGAGCTGTAATATCTGATCTCTATATATGCATTTGTAAGAAAATCCTCAGCTGTGCTTCCGTTCTTTATAAATCTTAAGGTATCAACTCTTGTTGTTTCGGCATCACTCGCCTCAAGGTCATATACATCTGCATTCAGCCAGCCATCGGGACAAAGTGCGATTATAGTTCCGGTATCTATCGTCTCGCCCTGAATCTGTTCTGCCTGTGACGATGTACTGCCTTCATCCGCTGCTCCGCCGCAGGCTGCTGTAAATACTGCCAATGCAACCAAAGCAGATATTATGATATTTTTCCTTATTATTTTATGTTTCCTGTTCGTATTGAAATCGTATTTAAAGATTTTATTTTTTAAATCAGTCAGCCTTTTCATTTTCTCCTCCAAGCTCCAAAAAAGCCTTAATATCTTTATTTCCTTTTTTCAGCAGCTCATAGGTCTTTTGAGCAGCATCACAATTTTCAAATAATGCAAATAAAGCCGATCCGCTCCCTGTCATAACACAGGCACCTGCCCCAAGACCGAGCATTCTTTCTTTAAGCTTTGGAATTTGCGTATATTTTTCGAATACAGGTCCTTCAAATGAATTTCCGACAGCTTTAAATATCTTATTTGTATCATTTGCCTCAAGTGCCCCGATAAGCTCCTCTATATCAGGATGAAATTTGCTGCTGCATAAATCAAATGCCTTATATGCAAAAGCTGTAGGAACACTTACACTTGGCTTTAAAACGATCATAGGCGGAAGCCTTAATTTTTTTATAGGCTCTATAATATCGCCTATTCCCTTTGCTCTTGCTAAGCCGCCCGATATAAAAAAAGGAACGTCAGCGCCAAGAATAACCGCTCTTTTTCTTAGCTCCTCATCCGACAGTCCAAGAGAAAAGATACTGTTAACAGCCTTAAGCACCGCTGCCGCATCCGAGCTTCCTCCGCCAAGTCCCGCACCCATAGGAATATTTTTTTCTATATATATGCTAAGTCCGCCCTCTATCGAAAATTCATCCATCAAAAGCTTAGCTGCCTTATATACAAGATTGTCCTCGCCGCATGAAAGTGTCTCATCCGAGCATTTTATATTTATAGCTTTTGAAGCTGTTTTTTCTATTGTAATATAGTCACAAAGCTCAATTTCAGAAAAAATCGTATCAAGCTCATGATATCCGTCTTCTCTTTTATCTACTATGTCAAGACTCAAATTAATCTTCGCTCTTGCCTTAATCCTCATGTTATCCTATTTTCTCTTTTCTCATTTTGACCTTTAATTTTATTTATGGTAAGATGTTTTGAAATATGTTTATTCGGAGGCTTATATGCGTTCACTTTTAATAATTATATTTATACTGATTTATCTTATCGGAACTCTTCCGGTTCTTTTGGTGCTTCATTTTGTCCACAAAAAGAATGCAAAAAAAGCCGAACGCATTGCTCACGCATGCCTTTGCTTTGTTTTAAAGGGCATTGCATTTCTTTCAGGCATAAAGCTTGATGTAACCGGTCTTGAAAATGTTCCTGATGTACCGGTGCTTTATATAAGCAATCATCGCAGCTTCTTCGATGTTGTCCTTACATATCCGTTATGCAAGCTTCCGACCTCTTACGTTGCCAAGGCAGATATCAAAAATATCCCCTTGTTCGGTGTATGGGCCAAAATGATAAATGCTCTCCTATTCGACAGAGACAACATGAAGGATTCCCTCAAAATGATATTAAACGGCATCTCCCTTCTTAAGGCCGATACCTCGGTATATATATTTCCCGAAGGAACACGAAACAAAAACAAATCTCAAACGCCGCTTCTTGACTTTCACGACGGAAGCTTTAAGATGGCCTCCAAAAGCGGCTGTCCTATCGTTCCTGTTGCCATAAGCCATACAGCAGATGTATGGGAGGCTCACAAGCCGTGGGTACATGCCACTAAGGTTTCCCTTATATACGGAAAGCCTATATATTTCAAGGAGCTTTCACCCGAAGATCAAAAGCATCCGGGTGCCTATATGAAAAATATTATTGAAGAAATGCTGAGTTAATACTCAGCATTTTTCTTATCCGAAGGTCATGTACTTCTTATGATGCATTCAATTAAATCCATCAAACTAACCGTCAGCTCAAAATATTAATATTGTCTTTTTTGGATTTTGCAACCACAGATACTGCGCAGTCTGCAATAAATCCGCTGTTGATATCCATAGAGTATTTTGCTGTAAGCTCTATGGAATTTTTTTCTTCCTTATATGAAACCGCAGTTGTTGTTATCCCGATGTTCATTATGCCAAAGGGTGTCTGATACTGTGAAAGAGTCTTTTTATCCTTTTCAAAAACAAGCTTTGCGGTACATGCTCCTCTTTTTGTCACCTCAAGGTAGGCATCTCTGAATTTAATAATATTCTTACAGCCGTTAGTTTCATCCTCGTCTGCATCCTCATACATCAAATAGTGATTACCGTTTTTAAAATAATACTCACCGGGGGTTATTACCTCAATCGGTTCAGAGCCTTCCTCTGTCTGTGCATATTGAAGTCCGTTTATATATATGATTACATCCTTATCCATTAATAATTAATACTCCTCTATTGCAATCTGCTTTGCATACTCGACTGTACACGGAAGAATAGAATCAGCAAATTTTTTGAATCTGTCTGTAGAATCGCTGGCATAAAAGCTATGCTTTCCTGCCTGCTCTGATTTATTTTCAAGCTTAAGCTCCGACAGCATATGCTTAAGCGACTGGGCTGTTTCATATGCCGGATTTACAAGTGTAATGCTGTCTCCTAAGTATTCTGCTATCAAGCTTCTTAGAAGAGGATAATGCGTACAGCCCAAGATAAGCGTATCGATATCCTTATCCTGAAGCTCAGCAAGATATCTGGCGGCAACATCATATGTAATTCTATCCTTAAGCCAGCCCTCCTCAACAAGAGGAACAAACAACGGACAAGCCTTTCCGAATACCTTGATTTTGGGATTTAGCTTTTTTATAAATGCGGGATAAAGTCCGCTTTGTATCGTGCTTTCAGTTGCGATAACACCTATCCTGTCGTTCCTTGTAGTCTTTACCGCAGCCTCTGCACCGGGCCTTACTACTCCGAGGATTGGAAGGTCAATCTCATCCTCAAGCACATCAAGTGCCAATGCACTTGCTGTATTGCATGCTATGACTATCGCCTTAACGTTTTGCGTTTTCAGAAATCTGATTATTTGTCTGGAATATCTTATGACAGTTTCCTTTGATTTGCTTCCGTACGGAACTCTTGCCGTATCACCGAAATATACTATATTTTCATTCGGAAGATTACGCAGAATCTCTCTTGCTACCGTAAATCCGCCTACTCCCGAATCAAAAACACCTATTGGCGAATTGCTGTCTGTATTCATTTTTTCCCTCCGCCTCTCCTGCTGCTTTTTCCGGAATTTCTTCTGTATCTCTTCTTTTGAGGAGCTTCCTCCTTCTTTTCCTCAGCCTGCTTTATACGGAAATAAATCTGCTTTTGATGATTCGAAAGCGAAATCTTGTTTATTTCATATATTCCCAATGACTTCATAAACAATGTAAGCTTTGAATATCCATAGTTTCTGACATCAAAATCAGGAAGTCTCTTTGAAAGCTGATCTCCAAGTCTTCCCGAAAAAATCCATCCGTCATCATCCGAAAAATTGTCAATGATAGACTTTATCGTATTGTTTATCTTTTCAAGCTCATTGTCTGCGGCAGGCTCGCTCACCTGCTTATCCTCGAAAAGCTTGTCCAGATATTTGAACTGATTACAGGCTGATATAAATGCCGTAGGAGTTTTTGTTTCTCCCATTCCAATTACCTGCATTCCAGACTCTCTGAGTCTTGCCGCAAGTCTTGTAAAATCACTGTCTGACGAAACCAGGCAAAAGCCGTCAACATTTTTGGAATAAAGTATATCCATAGCATCTATTATCATCGCTGAATCTGTTGAGCTTTTTCCTGTTGTATATTCATATTGCTGCATAGGAGTTATAGAATTTTCCAACAGAACCTTTTTCCAGGAAGAAAGCTTTGGATTTGTCCAATCGCCATATATTCTTCTGTATGTAATGATTCCGTTGGCTGCAGCCTCTTCAAGTATGATCTTGATGTACTTGTCAGAAATATTGTCCGCATCTATCAAGACCGCATATCTTAATTCATTTTCCATTATGTTCTCATTAATTATCCGTTAAGCTTTTTCTCAAGGAAATCAAACAGCCTGTCCATCTCGGCATCTGTTCCTATTGTTACTCTAAGATAATTATCTATTCTTTCTTTATTAAAATATCTGACGAATATATTGTTGGCTTTCAGCTCCTCAAAGAGCTCCTTTGCCGGAACACTCCTGTGCTTAACGAAAATAAAGTTAGCCTTAGAATCTCCGAATTCAAAGCCAAGCTCCTTAAATCTTTTCTTCGCCCTTTCACGTGTTGCTATTATATTGTTTATATTATTTTCGAAGTATTCCTTATCTCTGAGTGCTGCAGCACCTGCCGCCGTAGAAAATGCATTTAATGTATAAGAATTAAACGAATTTCGTACAGCCCAAAGATAAGATATCATTTCTGCCGATCCTATTGCAAAACCTATACGAAGTCCTGCAAGAGATCTTGATTTCGAAAAGGTCTGAACTACAAGCAGATTTTCATATTTGTCAAGTATTTCAAGTGCCGATCTTGTTCCGAAATCGACATATGCCTCATCAACAATTACCACGCTTTCTTTATTTGCCTCAAGAAGCTCCTCGATATCCGCCAATCCGAGTGCTATTCCTGTAGGTGCATTTGGATTAGGAAAGATTATTCCGCCATTCTCCCTTTTGTAATCCGATATATTTATTTTAAACTCGTTGTCAAGAGCGATTTTTTCATATGGTATTTCAAATAGATCTGCCCAGACATCATAAAACGAATACGTAATATCAGGAAAGAGTATCTTCTTTTTTGAACAGAAGAATGTCATGAAGCATGCAGCAAGCACATCATCCGAGCCGACTCCTACAAAAATCTGCTCAGGTGCTACATTGTAGGTTTTTGCAAGCTCATTTACAAGCTCTAAGCAGCATGGATCGGGATATTTTCTTAGCAATGAGCAGTCAGCATCCTTTATTATCCTCTCAACCATAGGTGACGGCGGATACGGATTTTCGTTTGTATTCAGCTTAACGACATCCTTTATCTTTGGCTGCTCGCCCGGTACATACGGTACAACTTTTCTTACGTTATCTTTCCATGAATTCATTTATTTTTTTCTCCAAACCGACGGATTAAACAATATAAGAATAGGGAATATTTCAAGTCGTCCTGCGAGCATATCAAATATCATAACGATTTTTGAAAGCGGACTGTACGCCGCAAAGTTGCTCATCGGTCCTACCGCATCGAGTCCCGGTCCTATATTATTGAATGTAGCGGCAATAGCCGTAAAGTTACTTTCAAACGAAAATCCGTCTATACTTACTATTAAAACTGAGATTGCAAATATAAAGATAAAAACAGCAAAATATACAGCTACTCCATGTCTCTGACTGTCATTTAAATTTTTGCCATCCATCTGAACAGTTTTTATTCTCTTAGGGTTAACTGTTCTGTAGACATCTCTTTTTATGCATTTTACAAGAATCAGAAATCTCGATACCTTAAGACCTCCGCCGGTGCTTCCCGCACATGCTCCCAAAAACATAAGCAATACAAGAACACATTTTGAAAGCGATGGCCACAAATTAAAATCTACTGTTGCATATCCGGTAGTCGTGATTATTGAGCCTACCTGAAATGACGCATGCCTTACCGTATCCGCTATATTTCCGTAAATCGAAAATGTATTAACGGTAATAATAGCTATTGCACCAAGAATGATAAAAATATAGGCTCTTACCTCTTCCATTTTTAAGGCTGCACCGATCTTTTTGTAGAGTATAAGATAATAAAATGTAAAATTGACGCCGAACAATATCATAAATATTGTTATTATCCATTGCTGCACGGGTGTATAGCTGGCACACCCTGATGAAAGTATCGAAAATCCGCCTGTTCCTGCCGTACCGAGAGAAATGCATACTGTATCAAACCATCTCATTCCCGAAAGCAGCAGCAGAGCAATCTGTATAAGCGTCATGGCAATGTATATTTTATATAGAATAACCGCTGTATCCCTGACTCTCGGAACCAGCTTTGATACATCGGGTCCCGGACTTTCCGCCCTCATGAGGTTCATATTTGAGCCATTCTTTGCAGGTATGATCATAAGTGCAAAAACCAGTACTCCCATGCCGCCTAACCAATGCGAAAAGCTTCTCCAGAACAGAGTTGCATGCGTAAATGCCTCTACATTCGGTGCTATCGAAGCACCTGTTGTTGTAAAGCCTGATACTATTTCGAATACCGCATCCACATATGACGGAATATCTCCTGTAAGAACAAACGGCACAGCACCGAAAAGACTCATTATTAGCCAACAAAGCGCAACGGTTACAAAGCCTTCCTTTTGATAAATAAGTGTATCTTTCGGTTTTCTTATACTGCCGATAAGTCCGATCAAAAAGCATACCGCAGCACATATAAGATATATGATCGCCGCATTCATCTCGCCATATATAAAGCCTATGAGTACAGGCAGAAGCATAAATAAGCCCTCAAGCCTTAATATAAAGGACAGAACATAGCTTATCATACGATAGTTCATAATCTCATGCCTACCTTTCCACTATATCCTCTAATTTCATAAAGCCCTTATTGGTCGTAGCTATGATTACCGAATCCTCAGCCATAAACGAATCTGCTCCACCCGGTATTATGAGCTTTCCTCTTCGCATGATTCCCGCAATCAGAACGTTTTTCTTAAGCTTCATTGCTCTGAATTCAATACCGATGAGCTTCGATTCGCTATGTACGATAAATTCAAGTGCTTCTACTCTGTCATCCTTAAGCTTGTAAAGCGTCTGTACATTACTGCTTCCGGCTGAATTTGACATTGCACGCACATACATGAGTATTGTCTCTGCCGTTGTTTCCTTTGGATTTACAACACTGTCAAGATTCAGACTTTGGATTACATTGTTGAATTCAAGATGGCTCATCTTTGTTACAACTTTTTTGCGTACCTTTTCTCTGGCATAAAGTGAAAGAATTATATTTTCCTCATCTATATCCGTAGATGCTACACAGGCGTCCATATCCTGAATATGCTCCTCCAGCAAAAGCTGCTCGTCGCAGCCATCACCATAGATCACGTCTGCCTTCGTAAGAAGCATTGCTACCTCCTCGCATCTTTTTCGGTTTCTTTCGACTATTTTCACCTGGATTCCCGCATTAAGAAGCATGTCGGCAAGATAATACCCTGTCTGTCCGATTCCTATGATCATTGCATTTTTTACGGTATCGGAATATATGCCGACCTCCTTGAAAATATTTGCTGCCTGTCCCGGAAGGGCAATAACCGAAAGTACGTCTCCTTCTTTTATTATAAAGTCACCGTTCGGAATTATTACCTCGCCGTTTCTTTCGGCAATGCAAATAAGAATCGGATATTTTTGAAATTCCGTGATGTTTTTCAGCTGACGGCCGACAATGCTTGATGTTTTCTTAACACGGAATGTGATCATATCTATTCCGCCCTTAGCAAAGCTGCTTATATCAACCGCAGACGGAAATTGCAGGAGCCTAAGCATTTCTGCGGCTCCTGCCTTTTCCGGATTTATAATCATAGAAATTCCAAGCTCATGTCTGAATTTTTCACTTTCAGCCGAATAAATAGGATTTCTTACTCTTGCAATAGTCTTACAGTTTGCTTTTCTTACCATAAAGCAGCACAAAAGATTGACTTCATCGCTTTCTGTAACCGCAATTACTATATCTGCATTCTGTATTCCCGCTTCCTCGAGTGTTGTATAGCTCGTTCCGTTGCCGACAACACCCATAATATCATATTGAGCTGCTGTATTTCGGACTGTTTCATCATTGATATCCACAATCGTTATATCATGATTTTCCTCAGCCAATTCACGGACAAGGTATCTTCCAACCTTTCCGCAGCCTATTATGATTATCTGCATTTTATCCTCCAAGTCGATTTAAAATCGATTGTTTTGATTTTTAAGCTTAAGTATATCAATACCGTCCATATTATGGTTCGATATCCTCGAAAACTACGATAGCATCATCCATACGTACTCTTTCATAGCCCTTCATGGTACATACTGTCCAATTCATAACAGGTACATGATAGAGCATACGGCAAAGTGTAAGGCTTATGCTCTTTCGATCTACCAAATGGCTCGAAATAAAGTCAGGCTTTGACATAAAATTCGTAAGAAGCCAATTCTTGCCGAATTGCTTAATAAATGTAAAGAAGGAATCACCGAAGTCAACTCTCTTCTCGAACATCTGACCTCTGATAACTGCCGGACGATATCGCATAAACCATCTGATACATCTGTAATCAAGAGCCTCTACCGCAATAACTCCGTCATATTGATCTATGACTACCGCGCAATTTTCACAAAGATTCAGATAATCTCCGTTTAATGATTTGAGATTCAGAAGTACCGGAACCTGTCCGTCTACAAGATTTAAGGCTTCCTCGAGTGTCGGTATGGTCAAATCCGTATCAAGCAATTTATATTCTTTTAATTCATCTATAGATTTATCCTCTATATTTCCTTCTACCGAACACATTCTCCAAAGTCCGCGATCTGAAAATACTACCGGAACTCCGTCCTTTGTTATACGTACATCCATAACTATTCCGTAGCCATGCTTCATTGCTCTCTCAAACGATTTAAGTGAATTGTCCGGAATGTTTTTGCAGTAATCATGCAGGCCTCCGTTTGCATAATCATATGAGGAAAATACTGTCATATCAGGTTTTCCCTTCGTACGAGGCTTAATGGCCACTGCCCAAGCTGCTAACGTTCCTGTTGCGATCCAAAATATTTTTTTAGATGTTTTTCCCATATAGCGCCTCCTTTATTTAAGCTCAGCCTTTATCTGCGTATCAACATATTATTCTTAGAATATACACTATTTATCAATTTCTTTCAATGACAAAGGATATCTTTCATATCCTGTTGCCATGTATTGTACACTCTCATAATCTTTTTTCAGCAGTTTTTAATTTTTACTTGACATTTGATTATTAATATATTATCATAAATTTTGCTTGTAAAAAGCATGTGCGTTTAGCTCAGCTGGATAGAGCGTTTGGCTACGGACCAAAAGGTCGGGGGTTCGAATCCTCTAACGCACG
>CAVBHN010000038.1:0-14344 GCA_963595425.1 Faecalibacterium sp. CAG:74
TCTTTGCCATTCTCTTTCTCCTTTCAAACGAAAGCTTTTTTGTTTACCCATTAATATTTACTATAAGCCTGAAGCTGCTGTGCAATTTGTATACATGCATCGTCCGGCTCTTATACTTTATGAAAGCTGTATACACAACCATAAAAGTATATTTTACAGATTTATCAGTCCAAAACACCATTGAACAGAATCTTATAACTAATTATATTAAAAATAAAAATGTGTTCAAGGCGGTATATTAACTATATTTTTATAGGTAATTCTCACTATTTTTCATAATTATCTCCCTATTTTTAAAGCTATCTATACAAAATATTTTCAGTTAGATAGGATTTTTCTATTGGATTTGCATGCACCTCATCATCCTTTGCATTACGGCAAAAAAATGACGAGATGACCCGATAAATCATTCTCGTCATTCTATTTACCTATACTGTTAGGATTTATAAACTACCCTGTTATCCTCGTCTCTTTCTTCTTATGAGAACAAGCATTACAGCTCCCGCTATTGCAGCAAGTGTGGCAAAGCCTGCAACCTGAGTATTGTCTCCGGTTGAAACCGCATCACTCTTATGGGATAATGCATTAGTGCTTGTTGCAGCATTTGTGGTGGTATTTCCTGCAGCATTAGCACCGGGATTTATTTTGCTATATGTGTTTTCCTTTTTGGGATCTGTTGCCTTATTTGTATCCTTGCCATTTCCGTCAGATTTCTCGCCGGAATCTTCCTTATTTCCGCTATCTTTGTCGCCGTCCTTATCCTTTTTGCCTTCATCCTTTTTATCAGCCTCAAGAATTGTCAGCTTTTCTGTTCCGTTTACATAGCCGCTGTAATTGCCGTTTTCGGCAGATACACGTAGCTGAATATTCATGCTGTCAGCAGGATTTAAGGCTGTGATCACAGTAGGATCTGTTGTCCAATTTTCTCCATCCGCACTGTATTCGATCTTCAATGGATTTCCATTTACATCAACTGCCGTTGCAATGCCTGCACTATGTGCTTTTCCGTCATATTGGGTTCTGACATCTGTCACAGTCAAACTTACATAATCATTAATATCCGCAGGTGTGATCTCCAATTTTTCTGTATCCTGCAAAATAGTATTATAGTTATCACCTGTTATTCTAAGCATAACATTTGCACTGTCTGTAACATCTGTTGCAATGATCGTAGTCGGATCATCTGTCCATTCATCATAAATGCCGGTCAGACTGTATTCTACTTTTAACGGATTACCATACTTATCTGTCGCTGTAACACTTCCGGCAGCATGTGCCTTTCCGTCATATACCTGACTTACATCATTTTTGCTGATGGTCACATCTTCCGGCTCAAGATTTGCCTTCTTAATCTGAAAGCCCACTCTATTGTTCGTCAAATAACCATAGTAATTGCCATTTGCACTGTGTGCCTGTACCTCAATCCATGTGTCAAATGTATCCTCTACATTTGTTGCTGTGATCGTGGATGGATCCGTCGTCCAAGGCTCCTCACCATTTATGCCGCACCTTCTGTATTCGATTATCATCGGATTATTATAAGGATCTTTAACAGTTGCCTCTCCTGCCGAATGCACTTGTCCGTCATAGCGAACTCTTACATTTGTTGTTATCAGCTCTGCACCATATTTTTCGATCGGTGCGGAAGTAATATTCAGACTCTCCCTCGCATATACATAGCTGTTTTCATAAGCAGTACTCGTTGCACAGATATATACTGTCTTTGAATCCGAAACATTTGTTGCTGTGATCGTAGATGGATCATCTGTCCAGTTCATGTTGTCTACGCTGTATTCGATCTTGACATCATTTCCCCATTTATCAACCGCCGTAGCCTTTCCGGCCGCATGGGCATTGCCATCATATTGTGCAGTGACATTTGACGGTGTAATCGTTATATAATCCTGGGCTCCTCCCCAATAGATACTCAAGCATCCGGGAATGCAGTTAACATTATAATTATTTGTTGTATCGTTGCCATCATTATCCTTGATCTTAACATCTTTAGCCGTCAAGAGTCCGGGATAATCACCTATTTCTGCTTTTTCTCCGTCAAAAGTGATCGCATATACACTCTCTCCATCAGGCATATTTTCTGTATAAAAATAAGGCGCCATTCCATCCGTAGCAGAATGAGCTTTTCCATCATAAGCAGCTCTTACATCTTGTACAACAACCTTTATGTTACGCTTGCTGACATATAAAGATCCTTCACCGATTATCACATCTTTATACTGATCTGCATTGTCAAGCTTCAGTTCACTGATAGCGTCTTTTGTTCCATCACTGCCGGTTATATCCTTCACCTGTACAGTTGTAACCGGTGTAATGGTATCGCCATTGGGAAGGGTACCGGTCTCTTCCGGCTTTAATTCTTTATAGTAATATAGTTCATCGTTGCCCTCTTCATTTGTGTAATAAGCAAATACATGACAGCCTTCTCCGCTGTGAAATTCACCATCATAAGCCCAAGATCCGCCTATAGAAACAACTTTGATCCAGATCTTGTCTCTACTGATCGATGCAAGCGTATTTCCATTGCTTTCACCAAGCAGTGCCTGAGGCTCTTCTGTCACATCAAGGGACGCTTCGCCCTCCTCTTGCACTTCAGACTCTATCACTGTGTTTTCATCAGATGTTCCTACAGAAGCTGTCGCTTCATTTGTATCAGATACTGTTGTAGATTCCGACATAACAGCTGCATCATCTTATGCTGCAGTTTCCCCGGCTTCTGTCTTTGTCAGCGCATCTGCCGCAAAAGTAGTTGCCGATGAGGCAAAGAGCAGACAAAAAGCCAAAGCAAATGCAAGAATTTTTTCTCTTTTTCTCATTCATGACTCCTTTCTTTTATGAAATAACAATCCGCATTTTTTTGCTTCTTTACATTGTAAATAGGAAGCCTTCTACTGTCAAGGAAACAGAACTCCCACATGATTTACAGAATCAATAAGCTTAAGTTTACTGTAAAATAAAAGAGGTGAAACAATCTGCTTCACCTCTTAAAATTCATAGAATGTTTATTATCCAACTATACGTCTTACAGTAAGTATCTGTCTGTAGGATGCATCCGGACTTATCTTGATTCCGGTAGCTTCATCACTTGCATGAACTATTGCACCATTTCCTATATACAATGCAACGTGTCCGTTATAGCAAATTATATCTCCCGGCTGTGCCTCTGCATATGATACTGCACGTCCATTGCTTCTCTGAGCTGCTGATGATCTTGACAGGCTATATCCGAAATGCGCATATACAAGCATTATAAATCCGGAGCAATCTGTTCCGTTTGTCAGGCTGTTTCCACCATAAACATATGGATTACCAACAAATTGTAATGCATAATTTACTATTTCCTGTCCAAGAGCACTTCCGGTGCTTGTGCTTCCGCTGTCTGTATCTGAACCGCTGTTTCCGCTGTCTGTACTTGTACCTGAGCCACTGTTTCCGCTGTCTGTACTTGCGCTGCCTCCGGATGTACTTGTTCCGTTGTTTGAACCTGTATCTACTGTTGTATTACCGGCATTGGTACTTGTATTAGGATTAGAAGCGGTATTATTGTTTGCACTTTGCTGCGCCTGCGCTGCTGCTGCACTTTGCTGCGCCTGAGCTTCTGCCTGTGCCTGCGCTGCTGCTGCGGCTGCTTGCTCTGCCTCTGCCTGTGCCTGCGCTGCTGCTGCGGCTGCTGCAGCCTCTGCTGCTCTTTGTTCCTCAAGTGCCTGAATCTGTTGATTCTGCTCATCGATAAGCTGACGATAGGTATCAGCCTTTGACTGTGCTGATGCAAGGAGCTCATCATAATTATCCGATGATGCACGAAGCTCAATAAGTATATCCTGCAGCTGCTGCTCCTGCTGCTCCTGCTCATTCTTCATCGAAACAAGCTCAGCCTGTTCCTGCTGCTCCTGAGTTTGAAGATCTGAAACCTGCTTGGCAACTGCCGCATATTCCTCAAGGCACTGTCTGTCATAATCATACATCTTCTGTGTATATTCAGCCTGATTTAAAAGCTCAGTAATATCATTTTCCTCAAGAAGGAATGTAGCCCAGCCTGCGTTTCCGCCTGCTTCATAGATATACTGAATTCTCTTTTTCATTGCCTCATACTGAACAGCCTTTTCCTGCTCGGCAACCTGAAGATCAGCTGTTGTCTGCTCAATTTCAGAATTTTTGTCATCAATCTGAGAATTCAAGCTGTCTATAGATGCAAGCGTAATTATCAGCTGTGCATCAACCGAATCAATCTGACCCAAAACTTCATTTTTCTGATCCTCGAGGCTATCAATAGAGCTATTTATAGCACTCAGACTGTTTTTGGTATCTGTCTGCTGATTCTTAAGATTCTCAAGATCATCGGCAGAAACCATAGATATATTTGCGAGTACCATTGCCGCAGCCACAGCTACAGCTGTAATTCGCCTTTTTTTCATTAAGTCATCTCCCATTTAATTTTGTTTGAAATATTTGCGTAATAAATTCTTAACATATATTATCACAACAGCGTTTTAAAAACAATCTAAAAATTATAAAGATTTTGTTAAATGATCGTTTAGATATTTGTGCACGTTATACGTGCCGGTCAATCGGCCGGCACATTGCTTTGATTATTCACTTGTCTGACTGTTTTTTAGTGCTATCCACTTAAGATATGCATTTATAAAAGGATCTATCTCTCCGTCAAGCACATCATTTACCTGACTTCTCTCCTCATTTGTCCTGTGATCCTTTACCATAGTATACGGTTGCATTACATAGGACCTTATCTGATTGCCCCATGCTATATCAGTCACCTCGCCTCTTATTCCCGAAAGCTTAGCAGCCTTTTCCTCCTGTGCAAGCATAAATAATTTTGCCTTGAGCATCTGCATAGCCTTGTCCTTATTCATGTGCTGTGATCGTTCATTCTGGCATGTTACTACAATTCCTGTCGGAAAATGAGTAATACGTATAGCGGATGAGGTCTTGTTGATATGCTGACCACCGGCACCGCTCGAACGATATGTATCAATTCTGATATCCTCGTCCTTTACCTCTATATCTATATCGTCCTCGATATCCGGCATTACATCACATGACACGAAGGATGTCTGACGCTTTCCGTTGGCATTGAACGGTGAGATACGTACAAGTCTGTGGACTCCCTTTTCTGACTTCAAATATCCATAGGCATTTTCACCGTTTACCTGGAAGGTTACAGATTTGACACCTGCTTCGTCTCCCTCAAGAAAATCCAGCTCCTCGATAGAAAAGCCCTTGCTCTCTGCCCAGCGTGTATACATTCTGTACAGCATTCCGCACCAATCCATTGCCTCTGTTCCGCCGGCACCTGCATTCAGCTTAATAATGGCATTGCATTTGTCATATTCTCCTGAAAGAAGTGTCTTTATTCGAATAGCATCGAACTCCGCCTTAAATGCTTCAAGCATCTGTGCTATTTCCGGTATAACGGATGCATCATTTTCCTCATATCCCATCTCGATAAGTGTCTCCATATCTTCCTTATCCGATATGAGCTTATTGTAGGTATCTCTGTCATCCTTCAGACTTCCGAGCTCCTTCATCTGCATCTGTGCCTTTTCTGCATCATCCCAAAATCCCGGTTCTTCCATCTTTCTTTGTAATTCTTCTATTTTTTGTTCCTTAAGAGTCAGATCAAGAGAATCTCTTACCTCCTTGAGCGGCTCCTCATAGGTATTTAGTTCGGTTTTAAACTGATCAAGCTCAACCACGTTATTCACCTTTTTCTGTTTGCTTCAATTTAATGTTATTTGTTACTTTCCCTTGCGCATGCAACACTGTTTATATTTCTTGCCGCTTCCGCATGGACACGGATCATTCGGATATATCTTCTTTTCGGAATTTTTAACCGGCTTTTTCATTGCCGAATCATCCTTATTGGTTCCCGTTACCTGAGCAACCTCTTCTCGTTCAACCTTTTCCTGTATTCTTATATGATACAGAAGTCTGATTGTATCATGACGAATACTTTCTGTCATTTCGTTGAACATGTCATATGCTGCCATCTTATATTCGACTCTCGGATCTCTCTGTCCGTATGCCTGAAGTCCTATTCCCTCACGAAGACGTTCCATATCATCGATATGATCCATCCATTTTTGATCGATAACCTTAAGAAGAACGACTCTCTCAAGCTCTCTTATCTGCTCTTCCTGTGGGAATTCGCTTTCCTTTGCTTCATAAAGCTTAACTGCTTCCTCCTTAAGCTTCTGCTTTACCTCATCCTTTCTGATGCTCTTAACATCCTCGAAGGTAACAGGCTTAAGCGGAATAATTGGAAGCAATACTCTGTTCAGCTCTGCAAGATCCCATTCCTCAGGAGCAACCTCATCTGCAATAAACATATCTACAAATCCATCGATTGTGTCATATGCCATTTTCAGAACGGAATCACGCATATTATCGCCGTCAAGCACACGTCTTCTCTCGGCATACATGATTTCTCTTTGCTCGTTGTTTACAATATCATAATCAAGAAGATTTTTACGAATACCATAGTTGTTCATTTCAATCTTCTTTTGTGCCTTTTCGATAGCAGATGTAAGCATCTTGTGCTCTATCTGTTCATCCTTTGCTACACCAAGAGTCTTGAAGATGCCCATAAGCTTCTCTGAACCGAAAAGTCTCATAAGATCATCCTCAAGTGATATATAGAACCTTGATTCACCCGGATCTCCCTGTCGTCCGGAACGTCCTCTAAGCTGATTGTCTATACGCCTTGATTCGTGACGTTCTGTACCGATTATCTTGAGGCCTCCGAGCTCTCTTGCCTCGGCATCAAGCTTAATATCCGTACCACGTCCTGCCATATTTGTTGCAATCGTAACTGTTCCGCCTTCTCCTGCATGAGATACTATCTCAGCCTCAAGCTCATGAAATTTAGCATTTAAGACCTGATGAGGTATTCCTTCTTTTTTGAGCATTTTACTGAGCATCTCAGATACCTCGATTGTAATGGTGCCTACCAGAACAGGCTGTCTTCTTTCATAGGCCTCCTTTACATCTCTTACAACGGCTCTGAATTTTTCTTCCTTTGTCATATATACGGCATCATTCAGATCCTTACGCTGTACAGGCACGTTTGTCGGAATCTCAACAACGTCCATTCCGTATATATCGCGGAATTCCTGCTCCTCTGTAAGAGCTGTACCGGTCATACCTGAAATTTTTTCATATTTATTAAAGAAATTCTGGAATGTAATGGTTGCAAGGGTTTTACTTTCACGTTTTACCTTTACATGCTCCTTTGCCTCTATAGCCTGATGAAGACCATCTGAATACCTTCTTCCAGGCATTATACGCCCCGTGAATTCATCGACAATAAGCACCTCATCATCCTTGACAACATAATCCTGATCTCTGAACATCAAATTGTGTGCTCTTAAAGCAAGAATTATATTATGCTGTATTTCAAGATTTTCAGGATCTGAAAGATTTTCTATATGGAAGAATTTTTCTACCTTCTTCACACCCTCTTCTGTAAGTGTAACTATCTTGTCCTTTTCATTTACAATAAAGTCACCGGTTTCAACTATCTCTTCTCCCATGATAGCTGTCATCTTTGTAACCTCACCCGAAGCCTCGCCTCTTTCAAGCTGTCTTGCAAGTATATCACAGGTTTCATAAAGCTGAGTAGATTTTCCGCTCTGTCCCGAAATGATAAGCGGTGTTCTTGCTTCATCTATAAGAACCGAATCGACCTCATCGATAATAGCATATACAAGATCTCTTTGAACAAGCTGATTCTTGTAGATAACCATGTTGTCTCTAAGATAATCAAAGCCGTCCTCATTATTTGTAACATATGTAATATCGCATGCATATTGCTCACGGCGTTCATCGTTTTTCATTGAGTTAAGAACAACTCCGACCTTGAGTCCGAGAAATTCATGCAGTTTGCCCATCCACTCAGCATCACGGCTTGCAAGATAATCATTTACTGTGACAATATGAACACCTCGTCCTGTAAGTGCATTAAGATATGCAGGCAGAGTTGAAACAAGAGTTTTTCCTTCACCGGTTTTCATTTCAGCGATTCTGCCCTGATGAAGTATAACTCCGCCTATAAGCTGAACACGATAATGCTCCATGTTCAAAACACGCTTTCCTGCTTCTCTGACAACCGCAAATGCCTCGGGAAGGAGCTCATCCAAGGTTTCTCCATCCTGATATCGTTTTTTGAATTCCTCGGTTTTTCCCTTAAGCTCTTCATCGGATAGTGCCTGCATAGATGTCCTTAAAGACTCAATCTTATCAACTATAGGCTTAATACGTTTTAATTCACGTTCGCTATGTGTTCCAAAAATCTTTTCAGAAAGTTTCATTCTGTCCTCCAAAGATATTCTATTTCAAAGCCACATGCAGCTGCTGGCTTTTTACTTTCTTATAATATGATTATATGATACCAGGGTCAAAGGATCCAAACCTCCGGTGCAAGTTTGCTTACAAGATAAGGTTTGACCTTTTGACAACTATATCATTATATTGGGATCAAAGGTCTTTGACCCCAAATGATGCTGGATTGATGTACGCTTTTTTAATGTTATACTATTATCTTAAAATTAATTATTAAAAGGAGCTCCGCACTGTGGGCAGAACTTAGGAATATTTTCCTGATCCTCTGGCTTGTAGCCACATTTGCCGCATATATGAATTGTCGCTGTCTTAGGCTTTCCGCATTCCGTACAGAAATTACCTGTATTTGCTGTTCCGCATGAACATGTCCAGGATGCTTCCGCCGGCTTTGGCTTTCCGCATTGAGTACAGAATTTGCCTGTATTTTCAGCACCGCAGGCACATTTCCATACATTTGCATTTGCCTGCTTCAAGGATTCGTTCTGAACCTGTCCCATTGAATATAAATTCTGGATATTTGCTCCGCCTGCCTGGCTTGCCATGCCCATACCCATAAAGCCCATCATAGCTCCGTTCTCATTGCCGGCAGCTGCCTTCAACGCCTCAGCCTGTGCGCTTGTAAGTGTTGCTGCTGCCATAGTCGGATCCCTGAGCACTGCTGCCTTCTGAGCTGTCTTGACAAGCTCGGCATCCTCCTCTGAAAGAGTAATAGGATTCATAGCTATAGAAACAACGGTAATTCCTCTAAGCTCACTCCATTTCTTTGTGAGCTCCGTATTCATAGCCTCCGAAAGCTCTGTTGCATGTGCTGGGAGAGCGCTCGGTCTTATCTGCATGTCAGATATCTTCGCAAATGCAGGCTGCAGAGCACTTATAAATTCTGTTTTTAGCTGATTATCGATTTCCTCTCTTGAATATTCGTCTGAGAAGTTTCCGCAAACATTTGTATAGAAAAGCAGAGGATCTGTTATCTTATAAGAATATACACCACTGCATCTTACAGATACATCAACATCAAGATTGATATTTTTATCTACTATTCTGAATGGAATAGGATTCGGTGTTCCGAATTTATTGTCTATCAATTCTTTTATATTGAAATAATAAACCCTCTGATCCTTTCCTGTATCTCCTCCAAAAGCAAATCTCTTGCCGATGGTCTTGAATGTGTTTTTTATGCCCTGTCCCAATGGTCCTGTAAAAAGACTTGGCTCTGTAGAGGTATCATATGTAAATTCTCCCGGCTCTGCGCATACTTCAACTATCTTGCCCTGTTCAACAATCATCATACACTGACCGTCAGCAACGGCTATGAGGCTTCCGTTTGAAATAATATTGTCATTTCCATGCTTATTTGATGAACGTCCGGACACCTTTTTCTGGCCTTTTACAGCAATAATGTCCTTGTCAATAGCCTCACAATAGAAATACTCCTTCCACTGATCAGCAAGTGTTCCTCCGGCAGATCCTAATATCGCTTTAATAAGTCCCATATGCTATCTCCTTTCTCAGATATGCAATTTCTTTGTTGCAGTAATCGCAAGTGCACCTGGTCCTATATGACAGGATACACTAAGTGACAGGGGATTTAACACAATATCATGCCCCGGAAATTCCGTCTCTACTTCCTTCTTGAACTCAAGTGCAGCATCGAGATCATATGTATATGCCATTGCAATATGAGCATCCGAAGTATCCGGCGTGTTAAATCGGTTTTCGCAATCATGTCTGACCTGATGTATCATGGTTGTTTTTGCCTGTTTAACTGTTCTTGCCTTTGAAAATGCATCCAGCTTCTCACCCTGAATTTGCAATACCGGCTTTAATTTGAGCAGTGATCCTATAGCAGCTGCTGCAGGTGTGATTCTTCCGCCCTTTTTCAAATAATATAATGTATCTACCATTATATAAATGCTGGAATCCATCTTAGTCTTCATCAGGATATCATATATTTCCTGAGCCTCCATTCCGGCATCGACCATATTTTTAGCATCTATTGCGGATTGTCTCATAGTAACAGAAATTCTTTGGTTATCTACAACCCACACCTTGCCTTCATAACTGTCCTTTGCAATTGCCGATGCAATTCCGCATGTTCCTGAAAGTCCGCTTGACATAGGAATATGTATTATCTGATCATAATCCTTCAAAAGATCATCCCATAGATCCATAAACTCTCCCGGACTTGGTGCGGATGTTTTTATATCAGCATTATCCTTTAACTTCTCATAAAACTGTTCCTGTGATAGATTTATGTCCTCATAGAAAAGCTCATCATTAATGTAAAAAGGCATAGGCATTACGGCAATTCCTAATTTATGTCCTTCCAACTGAGTTATACCGCTGTTGCTGTCAGTTACAATTTTAATTTTTGCCATATTTCATTTCCTTCATCTTAAAATATATGCTTCTTGTTTATTAAAACCGGGCTCTTCTTGTTAAAGGCCCGTATAGATTTTTCCTTCGTAAAATAGCTACATACTCATGTTTTGACGGGTCCCAATGTCAAACCTCCTCTTGCAAGCAAGCTTGCATCAGATGTTTAAACCTTTTTACCCTGATATCATATATATATTTTTACTCAATTTACAACTATACATTATTTTCTTAAAAAAGTACAGTAAAAGCAAAAAATACCCGGAGCATATGCTGTCCGGATATTTTTTTCTTTACTCAATGTCTAATTTTAATATAGGATAATTTTTCAAAAGCCTTCTGTATTCATCGCTGAATTCCTGCTTTTTCTCTGTCGAAAATGTCTTAAAATATTCATGCGTATTATATGCATTATCATATATGGTTATCATTTCAACCGCTATATTGGAACAATGATCTGATACTCTTTCCAGACCTGTTAATACATCCTCTAAAATAAATCCCATTTCAATTGTACATTTTCCCTTTTGAAGCCTTTTTATATGATTTTCTTTAATTTCTCTTGACAGTGTGTCAATTACTTCCTCTAAAGGTTCAACATGAGTTGCTGCAATATGATCATCATTGCAAAAGCTGTCTGCTGTCATATCGCATATATCATTTACCGCACGGCAAAGCGTTTTTATCTCATCCTTTGCATGCTCTGAAAACTCAAGTCTCTTCGTGTATATTTCCTTTGCGGACTCAACAATGTCCAGTGCATGATCGGATATTCTTTCGAAATCACTGATACTATGCAATATAACAGACATGCTTTTGCTGTCTTCTAAGGATATATTTTTACCGGAAAGCTTTACCAGATATGTCCCCAAAACGTCCTCATATTTATCGGCATCGGACTCAAGCTTAATTACCTGTTCTGCCTTTTGATCATCATAATCAAGCAGAGTTTCAAGAGCAAGATGCATTGCTTTTTTTGAAAGCTGAGCCATTTCATGTGCCTTTCCCCTGCAAAGCTGCATAGCAAAGGCCGGTCTTTCTAGAAATCTTTCATCTATAGAAATAGTATCCTTCCGCACGATTTCTGCCTTGTTCTTTTTATCCGGAATAGTGATTTCGGCAAGACGCACGAGCTTATCTGAAAAAGGAAAGAGTATTATTGTGGCACCTATATTAAATGAGCTGTGTATAACCGCAATTCCAGCCGCATTGGCCGCATCCTGTAAAAATGCAAAATTCACAAATGTATTTATCGAATAAAACACAATCATAAAAATTGTTGTGCCGATGAGGTTAAAGTAAAGATGTATCATCGCAGCACGCTTTGCATTTCGATTTGCTCCTATTGATGAAATAATTGATGTCACACAGGTTCCTATGTTCTGCCCCATGATTATAGGCAAGGCCACTGCATAATGAACTGCACCGGTAGCACATAAAGCCTGCAATATACCAACTGATGCAGAAGAGCTCTGGATTATCGCTGTTATTATCAAGCCGGCCAAAAGTCCCAATATAGGATTGCTGAATGCTGTCATCATTCCCGCAAATGACGGATCATCAGCAAGTCCTGATACAGATGAACTCATCATTTCCATTCCAAACATTAAAAGTGCAAATCCTATAAGTATTTCACCGATGTCCTTCTTCTTTGATCCGTCCTTACATGCCATTATCATAATTATTCCAATAGCTGCCAATACCGGTGAAAATGATGTCGGTTTAAGGAGATTGATAAATATCGAATTGCCCTCTATTCCGGTAAGCGAAAGAATCCAGGATGTCACAGTTGTTCCTATATTGGCACCCATTATAACGCCAACAGCCTGCGACAAATGCATTATTCCTGAATTTACGAACCCTACAACCATAACTGTAGTAGCAGACGACGACTGTATTATTGCTGTTACACCTGCTCCGAGAAGAACAGCAAATATTCTTTTTGATGTCAGTCTTTCCAATATGCTTTCAAGCTTACCGCCTGCCATCTTGGATAAGCCGCTTCCCATAATATTCATACCGTATAAGAAAAGCGACAATCCACCTATCAAATTTAATAAGCTAAAAATATCCATACATTTCCCTCTTCTATTCTGAAACTTATCTGTATATCAGAATATAAAATGCATGTAAAAAGTATGAATGGTTTTGTGTAAAATATATGTAAACTATTTTACATACGTAAATATCAGGTAAATTTGTGTACTATATTTATCATTCTTCCTTATACAATTAAAGCTTCCGGAAAATCCGAAAGCTTTAAGAATCTAATTTTTACTGAGCAAGGAAATCATTGATCTGCTGCACAAGAGTATCAGCGTCAATTCCGTGTACCATTGCTGCTTCTTCGATTGTCTCCATCTGTGATGATGGGCATCCTAAGCAATGCATGCCTGCTCTCATAAGAATCGGAGCAAGATTTGAATCAATAGTTAAAAGGGTTCCGATTGTCATATCTTTAGTTACTGTTGTAGCCATGATAAAATCTCCTTTATTTAAATAAAACTACTCTGTTTATTAACGAAAACATTATAATAGAAAGAATTAATCAACGCAAGAGAATGTTATACTATTATTTAACGTCCTCATATTTTATTATATCTGTCTTTAAAACATAATCTGCCTTAATCTCTCCAAGTCTTGCATAATGCTTTGATTCGCCATGCTCCTTCAAAGCCTTTGCATCCTTCCACTGTTCAAGCAAAAAAATAACACAATCCTCTTCTATAGGAAGATAATAGTTATATGAAATATTTCCTATCTCCTCCTTGCTTGCTTTAACAACTCCGGCTTCTTTTGCCTCTTTATAAAAAGCATCTCTTTTTTCATTGTTCTCAAAGCTGTATCTTACATGTACCTCTATCATAGCTGCCTCCAATTGTAACATACCGATTATTTTCCGCCATTCCAATGCTAAGAATCGGTGGTGAAAATTTATTTGATAAATCTAAAAATACTCCCTAACATATGTCAGAGAGTTCATGTACTGAAGCATCGGGGATTCGAACCCCGGACAACTTGATTAAAAGTCAAGTGCTCTACCACCTGAGCTAATGCTCCGAATAAAAATGCCTAGTTCCGGAATCGAACCAGAGACACGAGGATTTTCAGTCCTCTGCTCTACCAACTGAGCTAACTAGGCAAAAATAGCGGGAGCAGGATTTGAACCTGCGACCTTCGGGTTATGAGCCCGACGAGCTTCCGGACTGCTCCATCCCGCGATATGAAGTTGTTTTTTGCTTTACGCAAATGGATGGTGGTGGATTCGAACCACCGAAGGCGTTGCCAGCAGATTTACAGTCTGTCCCCTTTGGCCACTCGGGAAACCATCCATGATGGGACCTACAGGGCTCGAACCTGTGACCCTCTGCTTGTAAGGCAGATGCTCTCCCAGCTGAGCTAAGATCCCACAATATTATAATGCAAATAAAAAACGACCCGGATCGGGTTCGAACCGACGACCTCCGCCGTGACAGGGCGGCGCTCTAACCAGCTGAGCCACCGGGCCATTTTGCATTGAAGTATCATACCTTCAAAACCACATACATGATCTTCCAAGTAAGCGTGACTACTTATTTCTCATAAGCTTTTAGGT
>CAVBHN010000039.1:0-14022 GCA_963595425.1 Faecalibacterium sp. CAG:74
TATCACTTCCTTTGGTAAAACTGTTTAATTTGTTGCGTTTAATTTTAACACATAAAGTAATTTTTGTATAGAAATTACGAATTGATTGCAATGATATTTGGATAAGCTATGGATATAATATAGCACAAGATCAGAAATGAAACAGCGTATGAGCCGGATAAGTACCAGAAATCATTTCATAAATGCTAAAAAAATAAGTTGTTTTGTATATTACTAATCAGATATCGCGAAACCAAATATATTTTTTTATAAGGCTTCAAAAGAGACCTAAATAAAGAAAAAATGTATATTGTGAGAGGCTGTTATCAATTTTAAAAGGGGACGTGAATTTTGGAAGGGCCTGATCTTGGCATGCGGACTGTGCTGCCTGGATAATGGGCTTTTAAACAGGAGAAAAAAGCGTATGGATAATAATAAGAGTAATCATAAACTAAGTTGGGGAACGAGAATAGCATATGGCTCAGGTGATGTGGCATGTAATGTTGTATTCGGAATGGTAGCAACGGTGCTTACGCTGTTTTATACGGATTATGCAGGAGTCAGTGTTGCGTCTGTCGGACTTGTTTTACTGATTTCGAGAATGTTTGATGGTGTGTCGGATGTTATCATGGGCTTCATCGTAGAAAAGACACATTCGAAATGGGGCAAATCAAGACCATGGATTTTATGGATGAGTGTACCGTTTGCAATATCGGCTGTTTTGCTGTTTACAGTGCCGCATACAACAGAATTGCTGCAGTTCATCTATATGCTGGTTACCTATAATTTCTGCACAACAGTTTGCTATACAGCGATCAATCTTCCTTATGGAAGTCTTTCAACAATGATGACAAGGTTGTCCGAAGAGAGAGATATGCTCAGTATCGTGAGAATGGGAATGTCTCCAATCGGAAAAATCATTGCGGTATCACTTACGCTGCCGCTTGTAAAATTATTCGGTGATGATCAGATGGCATGGATAAAGACAATGAGCATCTGGGCTGGAATAGCACTTGTCTTACTGATATTCTGCTTTGTTAAATGCGAAGAAACCGTTGAGATCAAAGCAAAGGAAAAGCAGGGCAAGGTGCCGGTTGGCAAATCACTTGCCGCATTGGCAGTAAATCAATATTTTTGGGCTGCATTGGTTTTATGGATGATGCAGAATGTAATTTTCTGTGTAACAGGAACAATTCTTCCGTATTATTGCAAATATATTTTCAATAATTCTACCTGGCTCTACAGCGCACTGTTTTTGCTTGAAATATTAATTATGATCTTTTCTACAATTTTCTGTCCTGCTTTGGTAAGAAAATACGGAAAACGAAATATTGCATTGTGGGGCGCAGTGCTGGCAATGGCCGGACAGCTTTTGTTTTTAATAAATCCAAATAGTCTGCCATGGATGTTCATGAGCTGTATTACAAGAGGTGTAGGCTTAGCACCGTTAAATGCGGTAATATTCGGTATCTTAGGCGACGTGGTCGAATTCGGACAGTGGAAGACACATATTCGTCAGGAAAGTCTGATTTTCGCAGGCGGATCACTTGGAGCAAAGGTTGGTTCAGGTGTTGCGGCAGCGGTGATTACCACACTGCTTTCTATTGCCGGATATATCAGCTCTTCGGCAGACGGAAGCGTTCAGCCGGGCAGTGCACTTCAAATGATTATTGATATCTATAAATTCGGACCGATAATCGTATGGGTTATCGTGATCGTAGTCCTTTCATTATATCAGCTGGATAAGAAATATCCGAAGATTGTCGCTGAATTGGCAGAAAGAGAGGCAAAAGGGGAATTATAAATGTTACCCAAGGTAAGCTCTTCTGATGCGAGCAGGCTTTCTGAAGAGACTTTATCATCACATATAATGTTAAAACATGAAGAAGCCGGTGTACAAGGTACGCCGGCTTCTTCGTTTAGTTGTGTAATGTATTAAAAAAGGAATGATCAATTATTCTTGCTGTCCATGAAACCCTTTAAAGCTGTTGGATTTCCGAGTGCTACCTGCTCTGAGGCTGCAAGAACAGCAGCGTTCTCAAGGATGTATTTTTTGAAACGTTCACCTAATGTCATGTGACTGCTCTTTGCGTTATTTATTACTGCATTGTTTTTGATTGCTATTGTACTCATACTAACATCTCCTAACTTATCTTACATTTAAGCTTTTGTCTTTTCTTTTTCTTTATGCCCATATAATAGCCTTTGTAATGAGATTAATCCAGTAATATAATTGCTGGATTTAACAATGATTTTGACCTTTTGCATTTATAAAGCTGAGATATTAGGGCAAATGCATCAAATAAAAAAAGTAGGAGACCTTTATTTTAAAGCCCTGTATTCACGGAATAAAAAAAGAAAACACCGTACCATGCGGTACGGCATCTTCTTTAGGTTGTGTAATGTATATTAAAAAAGGAATGGTCAGTTTTTCTTTGCTTCTGCAAAATCTCTTATAGAAGCGGAGCTTCCGAGTATCAGCTGCTCGGATGCTACAAGTGTTGCAGAGTTTTCAAGGATATATTTTTTTAAACGCTCAACTAACGTCATTCGATTGTTTTGTTTATTGTTTGTTATTGTATTGTTAATTGCTAATGTACTCATTGATAACATCTCCTAACTTATCTTACATTTAAGTTTTTTCTTTTCTTATTTTCTCTTTATGCGTGTATAATAGACTTGATAAGGATATTAATCCAGTGCTATAATTATCGAGTTTTACGATGATATTGATTTTTTATAAGTAAAAATATGTTAAACAAGGGAGGATAAACATGCCAAAGGCCTATCATGAAGCTTTAAAGCCTATGGGAAATCTTGGAATAAAGATCAGCATGGGGACAATGAAAAATCCGTACGTGCCAATGCATTGGCATGAGACAATGGAAATACTTTTTTGTTTAAACGGAAACGTTACGGTTCATGCAGGCAACGAAAAGTACCTGCTATCACGTAATCAAATTATAGTTTTTGATTCTAAGGAAATTCATTCTATACAGGCAGAAACAGATCTTTATATGTTTTTGTGTATGCATGTGGATAAAAAACAGCTTTCTCTTTACTGTCAGGATCTCGAATTTTATAAGATAAATTGTCGCCCTACACAGCAGGACACGCAAAAAGAGATAGAATATATTAAGCTATGCAAGCTCGCAAGAGAGCTTACAAGAAGCAGTATCCAAAATAAGGCGACAAATGGTCTAAGGACAGACGGCACTGCACTTTTGATGCTTGCCAAGCTGATTGATCATTTCTCTGTTTATATGCCACCTACGACTACAAGCAAACAGAATCAGCAAAATGAGATAATGAGAGATGTTGTCAAATATGTTATAGAGCATTTTAAGGAACCGATAAGTCTTGATGATGTTGCAAATGAAAGCGGCTTCAGCAAAGAATATTTTTGCCGGTTTTTTAAAAAATATATGGGAATATCATTCTTAAGATATTTAAATGAGGTGCGTATCTCGCAGGCGGGAAGGCTTTTGATTACAACAAATATGCCGATTTCTGAGATCATGATAGAAAGTGGGTTTACAAATCAAACGCTTTTTAATAAACTTTTCAAGGAGATTTACGGTATGACACCGAGACAGGCAAGAGATCTTCAAAATAAAAAATCCGATTCATAAAATTGTTTTGTTATATAATAAGAAGCTTTGTATAATAAACGGGTTGTACATTAGTAAAAAAGGATGATTGATGACTGAATTTGATAGATTTAGAAATATTATAGAAAGACTCAGATCAGAGGACGGATGTCCGTGGGACAAAAAACAGACACACACAAGCCTTAAGCAAACATGCATTGAGGAGGCTGCAGAGGTCGTTTGCGGCATAAATATTCTGGATAAAACAGGAAATGCCGATAATCTTAAGGAGGAGCTCGGTGATCTTCTTATGCAGGTAGTTTTGCATGCGCAGATTGCAAAGGAGGAAGGCCTGTTCACGATAGATGATGTATGTAGCGGCATAAGCGAAAAAATGATAAGGCGTCATCCGCATGTATTTCATGAAACAATCATTGATGAAAACGGACAGGAGCTCACAGCCTGGGACGACATAAAGAAATACGAAAAAAAAGGTAAAGAATGGACGAATGATTATCTTCCCGATGCCTTTGACGAGGCAAAGGAATTGATAGACAGAGCAAAACAGCGCAAGGGCTTTAAGTGAAGCCAAAAATAATAAATTATGAATATAAAGACCTACGAAAACATACAAAGGCACAAAAGCAGATGCATAACCTGTGAGGAGACGAGAGAATGTGCGGTATGCATTCCGCTGATAAAAGAGGATCAAATAGTATTTGAGGTAAGAGCTGACAGGCTAAAGGGACAGCCCGGAGATATTTGTCTGCCGGGCGGACTTATAGAAAATGGAGAAGCTCCTTTGGAAGCTGCGATACGTGAGATATGTGAGGAGCTTAAAATAAAAAAAGAACAGGTTGATTTTTTGGGAAATGGAGATATCCTATATCATGGTGGAACAGTAATACATATATTCATTGTAGAGCTTAAGGAGTATAATTTTACCAAAAACGAAGAATGCGATGAAATATTTGCGGTTCCGATCGAAGAATTTATCAGAAAAGCTCCTAAGAAGTATTATGTCAGAAGAAAGGCTGTGCCTGACGAGGATTTTCCATTTGACAGGATACAAAACGGAAGAGCTTATAACTGGAAAATTCAAAACGTGCCGGAATATTTTTATGAATGGAAGGATAAAAATATCTGGGGTATAACGGCAAGGATAATCAAGGAATTTATAGACTCAATAAAAGAGGATTATATTTTAGGGTCAAAAGATCTTTTGACCCCGGCATCATTAAAATAAAAAAACAATCAGCAGGAGGAGAAAATGCTTACATTAGATAAATTCGAGGAAGCAGCTGAAACAGTCAAAAAGGTAACAAGTGAAACAAAGCTTATTTACAGCGAATACCTAAGCAATACAACAGGCAATAAGGTATATTTAAAGCCTGAAAATATGCAGAGAACAGGCGCATATAAGCTAAGAGGTGCTTATTATAAGATAAGCACACTTACAGATGAAGAAAGAGAAAAAGGTCTTA
This sequence comes from Faecalibacterium sp. CAG:74, assembly GCA_963595425.1. Classification (GTDB taxonomy): domain Bacteria; phylum Bacillota; class Clostridia; order Lachnospirales; family Lachnospiraceae; genus Alectryocaccobium. Next base: position 5,054 of record CAVBHN010000039.1, read on the forward strand.
TCACAGCATCTGCAGGAAATCATGCGCAGGGAGTTGCATATGCTGCAAAAGCATATGGCGCTAAGGCTGTTATAGTTATGCCTACAACAACGCCTCTTATAAAGGTAGAAAGAACAAGGAGCTACGGAGCAGAGGTAGTGCTTTACGGAGATGTTTACGATGAGGCATGCGCCCGTGCATATGAACTTGCCGAGGAGCACGGCTATACATTCATACATCCGTTTGATGATTTGGCGGTTGCGACCGGACAGGGAACCATTGCGATGGAGATATTCCAGGATCTTCCGCTTGTAGAATATATTCTTGTACCGATAGGAGGAGGCGGCCTTGCAACAGGTGTATCTACTCTTGCAAAGCTTCTCAATCCTAATATAAAGGTAATCGGTGTAGAACCGGCAGGTGCAAGCTGTATGAAGGCTTCGCTTGAAAAGGGTGAGGTAGTGACTCTGCCAAATATAAATACAATTGCAGACGGAACTGCCGTAAAGCGTCCGGGAGAGAAGATATTCCCATATATTCAGCAGAATCTCGATGAGATAATAACAGTAGATGACAATGAGCTTATCGTTGCATTCCTTGATATGGTAGAAAATCATAAGATGGTTGTTGAAAATTCCGGACTTCTTACGGTTGCTGCACTTAAGCATCTTAATTGCAAGGACAAAAAGGTCGTTTCTATTTTAAGCGGCGGAAACATGGATGTCATAACAATGTCGCAGGTAGTACAGAACGGTCTTATCGCAAGAGACAGGATATTTACAATATCTGTTTTGCTTCCTGACAAGCCGGGCGAGCTTTCAAAGGTAGCGGATATAATTGCACGTGAAAGAGGAAATGTTGTAAGACTTGAGCACAACCAGTTCTACAGCATCAACAGAAATGCAGCCGTTGAGCTTATAATAACTCTTGAATCGTTTGGAACAGATCACAAGAATACGATAATAGCCGCACTTAGAAACAGCGGATATCAGCTTAAGCAGGTAGCTGAAAGACTGTAATATGTTATTTAAAAAGGGTCTGTCGCATTAAATGCACAATGCGACAGACCCTTTAATTAGTTCAAATTCGGAAATTTACCAAACAGAGAAGGAACGAATCGATTGATTATAGAGCAGACAACAGCCGCAAAGATAAATGCAAGGATTGCCCCTATAAGTCCCTGCAATGCAATTGGGAAGAAGGCAAATGCAGATGAAATTATCGGCATCACAATCTCCTGCAGGAATGGCTTATGTAAAAGATATATACCAATCGTATTTTTTCCGGTCCACAGCATGAAGCTGCCGGCCTTTCCTTTGTGATTTTCTTTAAATATAAATGTAAGAAAAATAGAAAAAGAAACTACTAATCCTATTCCGGCAAACGAATTAAGGAAAAATAAGAATGGATTTCCGTAATCTCCGTCACACATATGCATAAGATGAGGTGAATCCTTTTGAATAAGCTGTCCGATAAAAAGCAGAAAGCCAAAGACAGCAGCTGCCGCAAGATAAATCCGGGCATTGATTTTTGAAATCCTCAATATAATGTCCTTGAGAGCATATCCCATCATTATAAATCCAAGGGCAGTAAAAGATATATTTAAGCACAGGGGATATCCGATCGGTATACGCGGAAACAAAAATCCGATGGCAAAAGCAGCAATGGAAACAAAAAATGCAAATAAGTGACGTGGGATTTGTTTTACTCGCCATGACATCATAAGCATGAGTTCTGCCAATATCCTTGAAACAAATAAGCATGGCAGAAACCACAAAGAGGTAAGGGTATTTACCGAACCGAGAATTTCCCATGAGCCATAAAACAGCATGAAGAAGTTTTTGTAGGAAAAGCTGGAATAAATTGCGCCCCATATCAAATATGGCACCAGCAGAGTCATGATGTTTTTAAAAATAAAGCTTTTCCAGTGTTCCTTATTATATTCATGCTGATGTCTGGAGATGACCATCCCGGAAACCAGGAAGAATAACGGCATATGAAAAGAATAAAGAACAACTCTGTATGCAGGAGATGAGCCGTTCGGAGTGGCATGTCCCCATATAACAAGCAGTATCGCTATACATTTAGCAAAATCAAGATAGTCAAGACGCGCTTTCTTCATAATATATCCCCTCATGTTTTGTATTAATTAATATGGCATCGCTTAGATACTATATAAGCTTTTGTTAACATTCTAATATATAGCAAATTGGCAGACAATAGTTAGTTTGAGATGTTCAAAAAACGCAAACGTGAAACGAAAAGTGTAAAAACAAAACACAAAAAACGAGCAAAAGATAAAAAATAGGTTCAGTATGCTGAAAATACCTGCTTCAAATAAAGCAAGTAATTGCTTGCTTCTATCAAAGTTTCACAAAAGACAAGGGGTAAAAATTGGAGAAGCCTACAAAGATTTAAAAAGCGCATACGTATGCGCAAAAATGCATTGACATTGTACGAGTGCATTAGTATACTCAAATCAAATAAAAAACAAAACCGATTAAACAGGAAGAAATTAATATCACAGGAGGCTGAACAATGAAAATAGCTTTTGATGCAAGTGCATTCTGGGACACAGGAATGACCTATGAGGAGCAGTACAGAACAGTAAAAGAGGCAGGATATGATTATATCAACCCTTACAATGCCGATTTTCCGGGATTCTTTAAAAGACCTAAGGCAACAGATGATGAAGTAAAATGGCATGCAAAGGCTATAAAAGATGCCGGCCTTGAGGTTGCAGCACTTACATCCGGCTTCCGTCTTAATCATCCGGACGAGTTTATGAGAGAATATGCTATAGACTGCTGGAAGAGAATGTTCGATATCGGTGATCTGATGGGCGTTAAGGTCTTTAATACAGAACTTGGACCTGGAAGAGATGATCCGGAGCTTAGAGAAGCAAAATTCATGCGTTCACTTGATGTTCTTGTACCTATTATGGAGCAGAGAGGAATAAGAATGGATATTCAGGCACATCCTGATGATTTTTATGAGCACAATAACGATGCATATGATATTATACGTTATTATGATAGTCCGTCACTTGCATATCTTTACTCTATACCTCATACCTTCCATTATGACGGAGGAAAAGGAAACATCGAGCATAATTTAAAATATGCAAGAAAGCATCTTAAGCATCTGTTGTTTGCAGATACCTATGATTATACAAAGCTCTTCAGATACAATGTAAATCCATCATACCTTTATGAAAACGGCTCTGTTCGTGCTCATGCTCATATAGGAAAGATCGGATCGGGAGATGTAGATTTTACAAGAATCTTCAAGACCCTGAGAGAAATTGGCTTCAACGAGCAGGATGACACTATCGCAACATTCAATCCTCTCGGCTTCCCGGAAAGGGCAATTGAGGACGGTCGTCATACTAAGAAGATGATCGAGGACAATCTCGTAAATCAGCCAAGTATTACCGAACCTATGCCGGAGGGCTATGGCATATATGCCAGATAAGGGATTCACGTATGCAAATTAATAGTCTGAAAGAGGCTGCAAAAGAGATAGGATATTCAGCCGGAACCGTTTCGCGTGCCATAAATCACAGAAAAGGCGTAAGCGAAAAGACAAGAAAAGAGATTCTTGATGCTTTGGAAAAAATAGGATATCAGCCTAACAGGATAGCACAAAGCCTTGTTAGGCGGAAATCCAATTTAATAGCTGTAATCGTTCCGGATTTTGCCAATGACTTTTTGGGATCGATAGTAAAAATTATTGAGGAGGCATTGGAAAAGCTGGGATATCATATGCTGCTTTTCAGTACAGATTGGAATTTAAAATCAGAAAAGGAAAAGATACAGCTTGCATTGTCTAATCAGGTTGACGGAATAATCATAAAACCCGCAACGCATGACGTAAAGCATATAGAAAAGCTTGATGTGCCTGTGGTTTTGGTGAGCCAGACATATCATGGCAATATCAGCAGTGTGGATATAGACAATAAAAAAGTCGCATACGATGCGACAAAATATCTGCTTGAGCTTGGCTATAAGAGAATAGCCTTTGTATCAAGCATATCAAGCAATATTATATACAGGCTAAGGCATGAGGGGTATGTTGAAGCCTTAAGAGATTCTGATATTCAATATGACTATTTTTTTGAAAGCAAAAATAAATTAGAATACAGCTATGATCTCATGAGGGATGTAGTTGCACATCCGGATAAAATAGATGCGGCATTTTGCTGTGACGATTATTTTGCGGTAGGAATGATGGCCTATGCAAAGGATCATAACATACGAGTGCCGGAGGAAATGGGTATAATCGGATTTAATAACACGATTATTTCAAAGCTTTCCCAAATTGATATGACAACAATTTCGCAGCCAATAGAGCAGATCGGACAGTATGCGGTACGTATGATGATAGATCTTATAGATTCAGACGAGGCTTCTATACAGAAAATAACTCTTTCATCAACCCTTATACCAAGATCTACTACTAAAAAAATTATTTAGATAATATCGCTTAGTTACTCCAATATGACAAAATGATTCAGGCGACACCAAGGGTGTCGCCTGAATCATTTTGTGCAATAGAATTATCAATATAATTTTGATATTCGGTAAATGTATCGTTAATATCAAAAAATTCAACCAATGTTGAAGAAAGCGATGATATAGTACCGTCAGTAAATATATTTTTGAGTCCTGCTTTATCGAGAGCCTCTGTAAATGTAACGTCATCCGGCAGTGCACTTATAGTAAGGTATTTGTCAACGCCTACGTCAAAATTATTTCTTGATTCGGTAAATATCTCAAAGGATGCCAAAGCAGATGTTCCGTAGCTTATATAATAAAACGGTGATTCGAAAACATGAGAGATATATGTCCACGATTCGAATGTATTTTCCAGGGAAAGATAATATTTATCGAATGCATCGTTCCATATATCGTCCAGCTTTTGAGTTGTAAGGTTTGATTCGGTATAGCAATTATATTCTGCCTCATTTATGGCGAATGCCTGGATGGTATTTGAAAGAAGCTGATATATAGTATAATCGGAGAGAGCTGTACCGTAGTCTTTTCCGACAAGCTGATCGTAGTAATCGTAAAATAAAACCTGAAGGCCCTGTGACATTATTTCCTGAACATCCATCATTGAGGCGGAATTGAATGTGTCAGCCTCTGTATTATATATATGGTTATAATGACCGAATTCATGAACAATAGTTGCATAATCAGCCACTGTATTGTCCGGCAAATCATAAATATATCCATCATTATAGCTTGGAAGAGAAGCGGTAAATCCAAGCGACTGCTTGCTTTCGTTGTAATCGACATCATACAGGCTGTTTTTTAACAGATGTTCGAGCGAAGATGTAAGCTCGGGCGAAACGGATTCAATGCAGCTTCTAAGGGTTGTAAATTTCTTTTTGCCGCTGTCTGTATTTTCATCATATATATTAGATATATTGCCATTATCAAGAATAACATCTGTATACGCAGCAAAAAGAGGAACTACATTATATATTATCTCATTTGATATAGAGTTGATATCATCAATAGTGAAGTCGCGCATATATACATTACTGTAGGCATATTCAAAATAATTGTCATAACCATAGTAATTGGCTATTTTATTGTTATTTTCGATAATTTCTATATAAAGCTGCTTGATTTCATCAGGGTCCGCTTCGTCCGAAATCAGGGAATCATATTTTTGTACAAGCTCGGTCTGTTTATTAAACATCTGGTTTTCTTCATCGGTAAGCTCTGAGAAATCAGCAAGGCCTTCTGCAAGCTCTGTGCCTATATAATTTGTAAAAGCATCGGCATAATCACTTGAAAGAGCTTCTTTAAAAAGCGAGCAGGCATCCGAAAAGGAGTTTCTGTACAGATCATCCTTTTTGGCTGAAGCTGTTGAAGCGTCTTCATTATTTACGTCGAGATAATAGTCATAGAGAGCAAGATAGTCATCAGATGATAATTTGTTAAGCTCCTTTTTTATAAGCTCATAATTGTTAAACAGAGTCTCTTCGTTTCCGGATGATTCAAGTGCAGTTTTAAATTCATTGCAATAGCTGTCAAATTGATCCTTATCAAATGAATCTCTCGAACGATCTGAAAGCGAAATATCTGTGTGCTCGATAGACGGATAATAGCTGCTTGCTGCCGTCTTATTTGAAGAGCTGTCTGAAGCCGAAGTGCTGCTGTATGAGGATGAATCCGCAGCTTGATTCGAAGTTGTTACGGTGATTTTGACACATCCCTGCGTAAATATAAGTGCAGCCGCGCAAATGCCAAATAACATTTTTTTGAATGATTTTTTCATATATATTTCCTTTGAAATTTTGCTGTGATCATTTTGTTACTAAAAAGAATTATAACATAAATCATCATCCAAGTGCTACATCAAGTATCATCATAAGCACAAAGCCTATCGCTGCGCCTATTGTTCCTATATTGGAATGCTCACCGGATTGTGATTCTGGTATAAGCTCCTCAATAACTACATACATCATTGCTCCGGCTGCAAATGACAGCAGATAAGGAAGTATCGGTATCATATGAGATACAAATATTATTGTGAAAAAACCGGCAGCCGGCTCTACAATACCTGATATCAGTCCGGATAAAAAAGCCTTGCCCTTATTCATTCCGCTGCCAAATAAAGGCATGGAAATTATCGCACCCTCCGGGAAATTTTGAATAGCGATACCGAGAGATAATGCAAGGGCCGCTGTGGCTGACAGAGAGGTCTTGGATGCCACACCTGCAAATGCCACTCCGACAGCCATACCCTCAGGTATATTGTGCAGTGTAACGGCAAGAAGCATCATTGTATTTTGGGAAAGCTTAGAGGGCAGTCCTTCGGGTTTGCTTGAATCAAGATGAAGATGAGGTATCAAAGAGTCCATTGCAAGCAAAAATACAATGCCTAAAAGAAAACCCACGGCAGCAGGTATCCATGCAGCAACAGTGCTGTCCTTCGACATTTCAATAGAAGGTATAAGAAGCGACCACACAGAGGCTGCAATCATAACACCGGATGCAAATCCCAGTAAAGCCTTTTCGATATGCTCGGATATACTGTTTTTTAATAAAAATACCATAGCAGCGCCGGCTGTTGTGCCGGCAAGAGGTATCATGAGTACTATAAATTCGTTAATAAAAACACCCCCTTTGTTTAGGAAAATATTTTGATTTTCAGTAATTGTTTCTTTTGTTACCATTGTATTTTTGCTATTAAAGAATTGTCAATCTAATTATTGCTCAAATTGTGCAGATATATTGAAGATGATGGCGTATCAGTTTATAATATGTACATATTAACTAAAAAAGTGGATTTAAATTAATACATTTAAATCCAATACGATGATGCAGCAGATGCATCGGGAAATACAGGAGGAAGAATCGTGAAAAAAGTAGGGGTTGGTGTTATAGGTGTTGGAAATATCGGATTTTTCCATACAAGAGGGTTAAAAATGGTAAATGTCTATGGCGATTATGAAGCAGAGCTTGTAGCCTTGGCAGATACCGATGCCGAAAGAGGAAAATATATAGGAGAGAGATTCGGATTTAAGAGAATTACAACAGATTATATGGATGTTATAAATGATCCTGAGGTAGAGGTTGTATCCGTTCTTACTCCTAATTGTACACATACTGAAATCGCTATTGCAGCCGCAAAGGCCGGAAAGCATGTAATGGTTGAAAAGCCTCTGACTATGAATAAAGAAGAGGCCGAAGAGATTGTTAAGGCATTCGAAGAAGCCGGTGTAAGCAGTATGGTGAATTTTATTTACACAACTGTACCTGTAAACAAGGAGGCTAAGAAGCTTATAGGTGACGGCCGTATAGGTGATGTTACATATTTTAAGGGCTGGTTTGAATGCAGCTATAAGGGAAATCCTGATAAGGAGCTTCAATGGAGAGATGAAAAAAGCAAGGCTGCTACAGGTGTTATAGGAGATGTAATAGCTCATATCGTGAGTATTTCAGATATGATCGGAGGAGATACATTAGGTGAAATAGTCGCAGTATGTGCAAACAGAGATACTGTTTATACAAAGCGTAAGGATATAGCTAACGGCGGACGCGAGGTAGATATAGATACGGATGATATTTGTTCGGTTCTTGTTAAGTATTCAACCGGACGCACAGGTATAATGTATGCAACAAGACTTGCACCCGGACATGATAATTATTTTGGATATGAAATAGAGGGCACAAAGGGTACTCTTGCATGGTCTCTTAACAGAATAAATGAGCTGCAGTTTTATGAAAAGGGAGAGTATGAGACACAGGGCTTTAAAACCATACTCGGAAATCCTACACATGGAGATTATAAAATGTTCAATATCTATGAGGAATCGGGAGTAAGCTACCCTGAGCTGTTCGCAATGCATTATCAAAAGCTTTTTAAAGCTATCGATGAGAAAAAGCCGATAGATATCGATATAAAATACGGAGCCTATGTAGACAAGATTCTCTTTGCGATGGTTAAATCATGCGAAGAGAACAGATGGGTTAAAATTGATGAGATTTAAGATTTGATAGAAGGATAATAAAAAGAGACATTCGTCTTATTTTAGGCGGATGCCTTTCTTGCGTTGCGCGCCATGGGCGTACGTTTCTAACGGCTGAGATGCTCTAATCCACCATAGTAGTGGGAAGGACACAGTCATATCAGTCACGCTTAAATTTTGTACATTTTTCACGCTGAAAAAATGTACAGATAATATAGTTCGTTGTTTGTTAAATATTCATTATTTTCTCTTAATTATATCTGTCTTCTATTATTTTAACGACTTTAGAAAGATAAAAAAAGAAATAATATTGAAGAAATGTATGTTTTGTAATACAGCATCACTTCGTGTTTTTCATTGTATTTATTAACATATTTGTTAACTGTGTCCTTGCTTATATGAAGTATATTTGCTATGGTTCTATAGCTCATACCATCAATGTGTGCAAGGATGATTCGTTGTTTGATGACCAGATTGATTACTTCATTCCTATCACCTTTAT
>CAVBHN010000040.1:0-9144 GCA_963595425.1 Faecalibacterium sp. CAG:74
TTATTCAAACTCAATTGTTCCGGGTGGTTTACTGGTCAGATCATAGAATACTCTGTTTACACCTTTAACTTCATTTATAATACGACTCATAACAGTCTGAAGTGTTTCGAAAGGAATTTGCGCTGCTTCGGCCGTCATAAAATCTATTGTTTTGACTGCACGTAGAGCAACTGCAAAATCATAGGTACGCTCATCTCCCATTACACCTACAGAACGCATATTTGTAAGTGCAGCAAAATACTGGTTAGGCATCCAGGGTGCTTCAACGCCATTTTTTTCCTTATAAGCCTTAGCTGCTTTATCTACTTCCTGTCTGTAAATAAAATCCGCATCCTGAACAATTCGAACTTTTTCAGCTGTTATATCGCCGATTATTCTAATTCCAAGACCCGGGCCAGGGAACGGCTGGCGAAATACAAGGTATTCCGGAATTCCAAGTTCAAGACCTGCCTTTCGAACCTCATCCTTAAAAAGATCTCTAAGCGGCTCAATTATTTCCTTGAAATCAACGAAATCAGGAAGACCGCCTACATTGTGATGAGATTTTATAACAGCAGATTCTCCTCCGAGTCCTGACTCAACAACATCCGGATATATTGTTCCCTGTGCAAGAAAATCCACAGCACCGATCTTCTTAGCCTCTTCCTCAAAGACACGAATAAACTCTTCGCCTATTATTTTTCTCTTTTTCTCAGGCTCCGTAACACCTTCAAGCTTTTTATAATAGCGTTCCTGTGCATTAACTCTGATAAAATTAAGGTCAAATATTCCGTTTGATCCGAAAACCGCCTCAACCTCATTTCCCTCGTCTTTACGTAAAAGTCCGTGATCGACGAATACACATGTAAGCTGCTTGCCAATAGCTTTTGAAAGAAGTCCGGCGGCAACCGATGAATCAACTCCACCTGAAAGCGCGAGAAGTACCTTTCCATTTCCGACCTTTTGACGAATTTCCTTTACAGAACGCTCAACAAATGCATCCATTTTCCAATCGCCTGTACATTTACATACATTGTATACAAAGTTTGAAAGAATTTCCTTTCCTCTGACAGTATGTAAAACCTCCGGATGGAATTGGATTGCATAGAGCTTTTTCTCATTGTTTTCACATGCAGCAACAGGGCAATCATTTGTTTTAGCACAAATATCAAATCCCGGAGCAACCTTGGAAATATAATCAAAATGGCTCATCCAGCAAATAGTATTTTCTTCTATATTTTCAAATAAAGGAGAATCTGTATTAACAAAAACCTCAGTTTTTCCGTATTCACGGACAGGAGCCTTCTCTACTCTTCCGCCAAGAATATGCTGCATAAGCTGAGCTCCATAGCATAGTCCAAGTACAGGTATTCCTATTTCAAACAGCTCCTTTGTATAGGTTGGTGCTCCATCTTCATAGCAGCTGTTAGGACCGCCTGTAAGAATAATTCCCTTGGGATTCATTTCCTTTATTTTTTCTATATTGGTCCTGTAAGAATATATCTCGCAATATACATTACATTCACGAACTCGGCGGGCAACCAGCTGATTGTATTGACCACCAAAGTCTATAACTATAATTTTATCCATTGTATTCTCCGTTAGATGTTAATCTCTGCATCTGATTTTTCAATATCCGAAATCAGAGGCTTGATTTTTTCAAGATAATCCTCTACCTGATGAGCGCAGCTTCCGGTATATAACTCAGGCTTTAGAACATCCTTCATTTCTGCCTCAGTCATCATGAATTCCTCATGGCGTGAAAGATATTTCAAAAGATCACATCCAAGTCCTTGTTTCATTTCAGCTGTTGCCTGCATAGAGCATTCTCTGATGATTTCATGCAGCTGCTGTCTGTCGCCACCTCTCTTTACTGCCTCCATCATAAGATTTTCTGTAGCAATAAACGGAAGGTATTCCATAACCGTGCGTTCAACTATCTTTTCATTTACGACAATTCCTGATGTAACATTCTGGCACAAACGAAGAATTGCATCCGCACAGAGAAATCCCTCTGGCATTGAAATTCTTCTGTTTGCCGAGTCATCAAGTGTTCTCTCAAGCCACTGTACCGATGCCGTGTTCGCGGCATTTGCCGAATCAGACATAAGATACCGAGATAAAGAACAAATTCTCTCCGAACGCATAGGGTTTCTTTTATAAGGCATTGCAGATGAACCGATTTGATTTTTCTCAAAGGGTTCCTCAATCTGTCTGTCATGCTGCAGAAGTCTTATATCATTTGCCATCCTGTATGCACTTTGTGCAATTGATGAAAGACAATTGAGAATCCTTGAATCAAGCTTTCTTGGATAAGTTTGACCTGCAACATCAAATATTTCTTTGAAATTAAATTCCGAACATATCTTTTTATTCATCTCTAAAATCTTGCTTCTGTCGCCCTCAAACAAATCCATAAAGCTGGCTTCCGTTCCGGTTGTTCCGCGGCATCCAAGCATTTTCATTGATCCAATAACAAAGTCTAGCTCCTCAAGATCAGAAACAAAATCCTGCATCCATAAAGCAGCTCTTTTTCCGACAGTAACAAGCTGTGCAGGCTGATAATGAGTATATCCCAATGTAGGTAAGGCTTTATATTTATTTGCAAATTCAGCTAAATTTGCAATAACATTCAAAAGCTCATTTCTGAGATATTTTAGTCCATCTCTATAGATAATTACATCTGCATTGTCTGTAACATAACAGCTCGTTGCACCTAAATGTATAATTCCTGCAGCCAAAGGTGCGACCTTACCATAAGTATATACATGAGCCATAACATCATGTCTGACTTCTTTTTCTCTTGCTGCAGCCATGTCAAAATCAATATCTGAAATATGAGCCTCTAACTCTGCTACCTGTTCACTAGTAATAGGAAGTCCCAACTCATGCTCTGCTCTTGCAAGTGCAATCCAAAGTCTTCTCCAGGTTTCAATACGTTTTTGTGCTGAAAAAAGGTGGAGCATATATTCTGAAGCGTATCTTGATGATAAAGGTGATTCATACTTATCTGTCATCTTTATTTTTCCTCTCTTATAATTATGCTGTCTCTTTCCGGACCAACCGAAACATATTCAATAAAGCATCCGATCTCTTTTTCAATATATTCAACGTATTTCTGTGCATTAACAGGAAGCTCTTCCCATTTTCTGATTTTGGAAATATCGCATTTCCATCCGTCAAGATATTCTATAACCGGCTTAGCATCCGGAAGAATTGTTGGAAACGGAAATTCATCTGTTAACTCACCATTTAATTCATATCTTGTGCATACAGGAATTTTATCCATATAGCTTAATATGTCAAGCTTAGTAAGTGCGATGGATGTTGTTCCCTGCATTTTTGCTCCGTAACGTGTAGCAACAACATCAAATGCACCGACACGTCTTGGGCGTCCTGTCTTTGCACCATATTCAAAGCCTTCTTTTCTGAGCTTATCAGCTTCTTCTCCAAACATTTCTGATGTAAAAGGGCCTTCACCAACACATGTTGAATAAGCCTTTGCTACTCCAATAACCTTATCAATATGAGCAAATGGAACGCCTGCTCCTATTGGTGCATATGCTGCAATTGTATTTGATGACGTTGTATAAGGTACAATACCGAAATCAAGGTCTCTAAGGGTTCCAAGCTGTGCCTCAAATAATATCTTTTTGCCATCAGCAAGTGCATCCCTTAAATATGTACTTGTATCACATACATACGGCTTGATTTTCTCACCATAATCCTTAACCCAGTTATCAAGCTTTTCAAATGTATATTCTTCTGCTCCATATACCTTTGAAATAGTTAAATTTTTCCATTCTGCAAGATCCTTAAGTCTTTCAAAAAGCTTTTCCGGGTAATGAAGATCACCTGCAAGAACAGTTTTTTTCTGATACTTATCTGAATAAAAAGGGGCTATACCCTGCTTAGTTGAACCATATTTTTTGTCAGCAAGTCGGTTTTCTTCCAACTCATCGAGAAGCTTATGCCATGGTAAAACCAGAGATGCTCTGTTGCTTATCTTTAAATTTTCAGGAGTAACATCAACTCCTTTTTGCTTTAGATCCTGAATCTCATCCCAAAGGCTTTCTGCATCGACAGCAACACCATTTCCGAGTATATTTACAACACCTTTTCTGAAAACACCCGAAGGAAGCAGATGAAGGGCAAATTTCCCGAATTCATTAATAACTGTATGGCCTGCATTTCCGCCACCTTGATAACGTGAAACTATATCGTAATCCTCTGTTAAGAGATCTACCATACGTCCTTTTCCTTCGTCACCCCAGTTTACTCCGACAATAGCTGAATTTGACATATAATGTTCCTCCCATGAAATACATATAAGATCAGCACCAAATGCTGACCTCAGTATGTAAAATCGTATATCATAAAAAATACTTTCTTATTTTACTCTACTATAGTAAACCAGTCAAACATATTTATTCATAAAATACATGATATAAGTCCTATCTGCGAGGTTTTATTCTTAAATAAAGCGCGGGTCTTTTTTCAAAGCCCGCGCCATATAAATTTTATAATTAATTATTCTACATCCTGAAGTGCATCAAAGCCTTCTTCTCCGGTTCTTACTTTAATTACATTTTCTACATCGTAAACGAAAATCTTTCCATCTCCGATATGTCCTGTATAAAGAACCTTTTTAGCTGTATCAATAACACTTCTTACCGGAACCTTGCTTATTACAATATCGATCTGTACCTTAGGAAGCAGATTAGCTTCTACAGCAACACCACGATAATATTCCGGTTTACCCTTCTGCAATCCACATCCCATAACATGTGATACTGTCATGCCGGTAATACCAAGAGCCATCATTGCATCCTTAAGAGCATATAGCTTATTCTCTTTGCATACAATCTCAACCTTAGTAAATTTACCATATCCGTCAACCTTCTTAACAGGTACAGCTTCAGCAACAGGAACATCTCCTGTAACAACTACAGGCTCCTCTGCAGGTACTCCTTCTCCTGTTACAGCTGCTTCAATAGCCTCATCGTTAAATGATGAATATCCTGAATAGCTGTCAACAGATGGAGCAAAATCTGCATATGCACTCGGAAGTCCATGCTCGGAAATATCAAGTCCTGAAAGCTCATCCTCTGCGGCTGCTCTAAGTCCGTTTGTACTCTTTATAATCTTAAATGTAATTACCATTGCTATTGTTGCATAAGCAGCAACCGAAACAAATCCTAAAAGCTGAAGTCCAAGCTGTGTAGGATCTCCTGTATAAAGTAAGCCCTTAAGACCTGCAGGTGCATCAGGATTAGCTAAAAGTCCAACAGCGATTGTTCCCCAAATACCATTTGCACAGTGTACACCTACGGCACCAACCGGATCATCTATGTGACATTTAAGATCAAGTCCCTCAACAACAACTACAACAAGTATACCTGAAACAATACCTATTACTGAAGCACCGATAGCATCAACAGCATCGCATCCGGCTGTAACACCAACCAAGCCTGCAAGTGAAGCATTCAGACACATTGAAACATCAGGCTTGCCATTTTTGATCCATGTAAATATCATTGTTACACATGTTGCAACTGCAGGTGCAACTGTTGTTGTAAGGAAAATCGATGCAAGCTCTGAAGGTGTTGTTGCAGCGGCACCATTAAATCCATACCAGCCAAGCCACAGAATAAATACACCAAGTGCTCCAAGCGGAATTGAATGTCCCGGAAAAGCGTTAACCTTGATAACCTTTCCCTTTTTATCCTTAACATATTTTCCGATACGAGGTCCAACCATGATAGCTCCGACAAGAGCTGCAATACCTCCAACCATATGAATTGCACATGATCCGGCAAAATCATGGAAGCCAAGCTGTGACAGCCAGCCGCCACCCCATATCCAGTGTGCCTCGACAGGGTAAATTATAAGTGAAATAACCGCTGAATAAATACAATATGATGAAAACTTGGTTCTCTCAGCCATTGAACCAGAAACTATAGTAGCAGTAGTTGCACAGAAAACAAGGTTAAATACAAATGTAGATGCAAGAGTAAACTGTCCATCTGTTCCCTCTGCGATAAATCCACTAAAGTTTGTAAATAAATCCCAATTAGGAATACCAATAAAACCACCAAGGGCATCGGTACCCATCATAAGTGAATATCCGAGTAATGAAAAAACAACTGTTCCTATACAGAAATCCATCAGGTTTTTCATTATAATATTTCCGGCATTTTTTGCTCTGGTAAATCCTGTTTCAACCATTGCAAATCCTGCCTGCATCCAAAATACCAGCGCAGCGCCGATTAAGAACCAAAATTCTACTGTCATAATAATTGTCTCCCCCTCCTCATTAAAACTATAGAATTAGCAAACGCCAAATAAGAGTTCTCCGTATGTTGGGAATGGCCAGTAGTCCTCTCCTACTGTCATCTCAGCTTCATCACAAGCTACACGAAGCTCACTCATAGTCTGAAGTAAATTGTCTCTGATCTCATATCCCTGCTCAACTACATCATCAACAACATTTACCTTCATAACTACCTTCTCAAGCTCTTCCACCTTCATGTCAATCTGGTCTGAAAGTGATGAAAGCTTAGCTATAGTTTTCTTTTCATAGCTGCTGACAAGATCTGCTGAAATTTCCTTTTTACAAGCAGCTGCTGATGCTATTTCTGATAAATATCCCTCAATTGCAGGTAAAATTTGCTTCTTTGTCATATCTATCATAGTGTTTGCTTCAATAAGAACGCTCTTGCAATAGTTTTCAAGCATAATTTCACATCTTGATTCTATTTCCTTTACTGACATTACACCATGTGATGTCAGCATATCGACATTCTTCTTATCAAGAAGATGAGGCATACAATCCGGAGTTGTACGATAGTTAAGAAGTCCTCTCTTTTCGGTTGCCTCCTCAATCCATGAATCATCATATCCGTTTCCGTTGAATATAATCTTCTTGTGGTCCTTAATAGTCTTTTTGATCATTTCCTGAAGTGCTGATTCAAAATCCTCAGCCTTCTCAAGACGATCTGCATATATCTTAAGAGATTCCGCAACTGCTGTATTAAGCATAATATTTGCACAAGCGATAGAATTTGAAGATCCAAGCATACGGAACTCAAATTTGTTTCCTGTGAATGCAAACGGTGATGTACGGTTTCTATCTGTTGTATCCTTTGCAAACTTAGGAAGAACATCAACGCCAAGCTTCATGATTGCCTTTTCTGTTCCCTTATAAGGCTTATCATTCTCTATAGCATCAAGAACGGCATTTAATTCATCTCCTAAAAAAATAGAAACAACTGCCGGCGGAGCCTCATTTGCTCCGAGTCTGTGATCATTTCCTGCAGTAGCAACGGAAATTCTTAAGAGATCCTGATAATCGTCTACTGCTTTGATTACTGCACACAGGAACAAAAGGAACTGAGCATTTTCATACGGTGTTTCTCCTGGTGACAAAAGATTAACACCCTGATCTGTTGCGATAGACCAGTTATTATGCTTTCCTGATCCGTTTACTCCTGCAAATGGTTTTTCATGCAATAAACAAACTAAGTTATGCTTTAATGCAACCTTCTGCATTATTTCCATTGTTAACTGATTATGATCAGTTGCAATATTGGTTGTTGTATAAATCGGTGCGAGCTCATGCTGAGCAGGTGCCACCTCATTATGCTCTGTCTTTGCAAGTATACCAAGCTTCCAAAGCTCCTTATTTAAGTCTGCCATATAAGCAGCAACTCTTGGTTTGATAACTCCGAAGTAATGGTCATCCATTTCCTGTCCTTTTGGAGATTTAGCACCAAAAAGAGTTCTTCCCGTAAATATAAGATCCTTTCTCTTATTATAAAGATCTCTGTCTATTAAAAAGTATTCCTGCTCCGGTCCAACTGATGTTCTAACACATTTTACATTGTCATTTCCGAAAAGCTTTAAGATTCTTATTGCCTGCTTGCTGAGAGCCTCCATTGATCTAAGCAATGGTGTCTTCTTATCAAGTGCTTCACCGCCATAAGAACAAAATGCTGTAGGAATACATAAGGTTTTTCCCTTTATAAATGCAAATGAAGTCGGATCCCAGGCTGTATAACCTCTTGCCTCAAATGTTGCTCTAAGTCCTCCTGAAGGGAAGCTTGAAGCGTCCGGCTCTCCTTTAATGAGCTCCTTTCCGGAAAATTCCATTATTACTCTTCCATCAGGTGCCGGTGAAATAAAGCTGTCATGTTTCTCAGCAGTAACGCCGGTAAGTGGCTGAAACCAATGTGTATAATGAGTACATCCGTTTGCAACAGCCCATTCCTTCATTGCTTCTGCTGTCGCATTAGCAACTGATACATCAAGCTTTGCTCCCTCATCAATAGTCTTTTTCAATTTTTGATAATTTTCTGATGATAAGGTAGCTTTCATCATTCTGTCATCAAAGACCAAACATCCAAAATAATCAGATACAGTTTCCATAATCAGTCTCCTTAATATATTTTATTGTATAAAGGTTTTTCGGGGGCTTACTCAGATGAAGCTGAGTATAAAAGAAAAAACATGTCCGTAACGCAAGTATAAATAAACAGGAGCTTCATCTGAGCAAAAAGAAAAGGCAACGACGGTTAAGAAATCACTCTTAAGACGTCATTGCCTTTGCTATGTGCACACTCTACACCCGACATTTTATCTTGTCAACAACTTTTTCAAAAAAATATGTTAATTATTTATCAGCAACTTGTTGAAAGAGCAATTCTTTTTTTATTTAAATGTAACAAAAACAATAATTGCAATTTGTCTTTAAGTAGTAAAATGGTTGTGCATTTGCACTCCAACCCTTATTCTATAAGGCTTCGTGATATGCTTCATTTGAGTAAGAACTATGTTTTACACCATTTTTACACCATTTACATTATCATAAGAAGAATTACTCCAAAATCATGATAAAAACGAGTCCATTTTTGCCATTTCATCAGCCACTCTGTCAACGTCTGTAACGTGGTTGTAAATGTTCATTGTCACCGCAATATTTGCATGACCCATGACATATTGCATCACTTTAGGGTTAATGTTGTTTTCTCCTAATCTCGTGCAACCAGTGTGTCTGAGGATATGTGCTGATATATGTGGCATCAACTCTGGAGTCCGATTTTGAGACTCAGCCAACAGTGTTTCTGCATTGTTATAATCTTCCACAATTCGCTTTAAAACATGATT
>CAVBHN010000040.1:9400-13692 GCA_963595425.1 Faecalibacterium sp. CAG:74
TTATCCATGTCCACGTTCTCCCATGTAAGACCGATTGTTTCTCCTGCTCTCATGCAAGTACCAATCATAATCTGTATTATTGGTAAGTAACGTATATATTTTCCTGTTGAAACGAAGTTTATTAGTTTTTTCTGCTGTTTTGCTGATAAAGCTTTTCTTTTTTCAGATGGCTTGCCATGATTCTTGTTTGTTCCAGTAATAGGATTTCTTCGAAGAATACCGTCCTTAACTGCAAGTTCAAAACATGGATTTAAAAGCCTATACACATTTCCTATTGTTGTTTTCTTCAGTCCTTGCTTAGATAATTCTGCGAAAAACTTTAAAGCATGAGAGGTTTTAAAATTAAAGATTGAAAGACTACCTATGCTTTCTCTCACCCAGTGATTCCAAATATAATTGTAATCCGACCTTGTAGTATCTCTTATGGTTTTTGTAGCCATATACTGGTCAAATAAATCATTTATAGTGAGTTTTCTAATAGCAACATCTGTAATCATTAAATCTTCCAAATCACGCATGATTTGTCTTTCTTGTTCTCTAAGTCCTGCGAGTGTAGAGTCGTAAACCGAAATCCTTTTGCCAGTAATTTCATCTGTGTAACGATACATATAACGTCCGTCTGGACGCTGACTTTCGCCTACTTTTAAGTTTCTACCTTTCTTGTCCTTTCTTGCCATAACCATCATTCCTTTCATTCTGTATTTTTCTACTAAACAATTTAGGAATGATTTTGACTGACCTTGCTCTTTCATTTTGTCTGATACTCCAAGTGTACCATTTTTACACCAAAATTAAAACCGCAATTACATCTATGCTTATGCATAAAACCAGTCAATTCATTCCGCAGGAATTAAGCTACGGCTTTTTATTACGCTGTTTATTAAACAGCAATGGAGTCAAGGTAGTCACTGACCTTTCTCACGTTGTATAATACTCTTCTGCCCATGACGATTTTGGCTTCGGCACAGTCGGCAATTTTCTTTGCCGTAACTGCACCGCATGACAACATTGTCATTAAGCCTTCCAAATCGACAGCCAGACGGAGTGTTTCAACGTGTTTCGTTGTACTCCTCATTTTTTACACCTATCAGAAATCTATCAGACTTCCGTAAATCGTCTTAAGCATTTCTTTCAAATCGTCAGACTGATTCTTCTTTGTATCAGCTTGTTTATTGCGCTTTTTAGACTCGTTATAAGAATTTTCTTGATGCTCTTTCATCAGCTTGCGAATGTAATTATTATACTCATCTGAGCCACCCATAGCTTTTTTCAGTAAGCATATTGCAATGCCCGCATCTACACTAAAAACGTCTTCGCTGTCACAAACTGCTTTTGTTTTTGTTCCGTCACAAAACTCAACGACAACAACTTTGTTATTAAATGTTTTGTAGTTTTTTACACGGAATTTTACCGAAAATTCATTCATTTTATTAATCTGTGCTATCATACTTTCCATGTTTAATCCTCCATATTTTCGTTTTGTTTAGCCAGTCGAGCTTGTCTTAATCTCTCAGCCATTGCTTCACGCTGTTCTGGTGACAATTCACGCTTATTAAACGGATTTTTACCAAATCTAAACGGATACAATGGGCAGTCCTCTACTGGACATTCCTTGACTTCAGTAGCACTGTCACAGCTACAATCAAGGCATTTTGCTTTAATTGCCTTTATTGGACTTTTTATTGTGTTCATATAATTCCTCTGTTATTGCATATAACATATGATTCATGAAGTGATTGTTGTTGTATTTTTCTCCCAACGCCCTTGCTTCTGCTATTAATTTTTTCCAAAAATCTTCTGTACTTCCATTTTTATCAAGTTCTATATAGTGGTCTTTCAGAAATTTCCACGCTACAGTAGACATTTCATAATATTTCTTTAAATCTTCCATCAAAATTTACACTCAATTTCCTCAAAGAATTTTGTTCCAAAACAATCACGGCAAACATATCCATATACTTCATCATATGTATATTCGTCACCATACATTACGGGATTTTTATATAGTTTTTTACCGCAGTAGTGACATTCACCGATACATGACGTATCTTCTGGTTCTCCACTCTGTTCTGCCTGTCTTATCCAAGGAGCATCAAGAATATTCATATCACAACTCATTATTTAACCTCGTGTTCCAATGCTTTATACTTTCTTTTCTTGTTAATGCATATCCGCTTTTTGTTTCACATTTTTCACACAAGACATAATATCCATTAGCGAATAAATAATGCATACTGATATTTCGACTTCCACAAAACGGACATGGTTTAAATTTAATATTCTGTTCTTCCATTTTTTACCTCAAATTATCCACGGGAAATCCGTTTATATTTTTAAGCTACAACCTTATCTTTAATCATTCCGACAGGATTGTCTGTATCATAATGTACCGAGTCACCCTTCGGATATTCTTTTATTACTGGATATTTTAATTGCTCCAACATCTTCTTTTTATCACGCTTATTACCGACCAGATAAATATATCTGTATTTTGCTGTTCTTATCTGTCTGCGGGTCTCGTTCTCGGCATAATGTCTTGAATGTCCAGAAGCGGAATACTTGTCTGTTCTCGGCTTAGTCATGCCAGTATACAACCAGTTAGTAGCTTGATACACATATCCGACATGATGCCACCCCCCCAGTCAGCATAAGAGACTACAAAAGTGTAATTCGGCAACATCTTTAACGTATGTCCTACAAGATAAGAACCATAATTCTTGCCGTTATATTCTGGCAAGATTGCAAGCCTGTTTAACTCAATCACATTTTTACGATTTTCTTCACCAGCAACCCCTTTGCATAACGAAGGAGAAGCTGGCTGACCATAGGTTATACAACCTATAATTTCATCATCTTTAAATAACCCAAAAGCATACTGTACACACGGCATTCGTCTTGCATAATGTATACCCAAAAGAAAAGGTTTCGTTTCCTCGTAGGTTATTCTTTTAATTTCTAACCCGTCCATTCTTATACACTCGCATACATATTGCTATACGTAGGTTTGCCATATTTAAGTTTGTCAAGTTTGTATTTTCTTTTTATCTCTTCTTTTTCCTGTTTATAAGCCTTAAATTCTTTGCAGTGGTCATGGCAACCTAAATATCTATTCTCACAATTTTTGCAAATTTTCATACTTAATCCTCTTTTCGGCTACTTCAAAATACTCTTTATCACGTTCAAAACCGATAAAATTCCTGTCATTTCTTACTGCTCCAACTCCAGTAGAACCGCTACCCATAAACGGGTCTAATACTGTATCACCTTTGTCAGACAGGACATTAATGAAATATTCCATCATACTTACTGGTTTTTGAGTGGGATGCTTGCCAAACTTCTTCTCGGAAAGCGGTGTAAGCGGGAACTCCACAACATCATGCAATGCTTTACTATTGTTGTTAAACACTCCGCTTTTAGCCTTGTAGATAAAATACATCCAAGGCTCATGGCTATTTATGAACCGCAAATGCATATTTCTGGGCATTGGATTGGTTTTGTGCCATATTCCTGTTGTTGAATACCAAAAGCCGTATTCTTCTGCTAATATTCTTATTGTCTCAATCCGCAGAATGCTCATGAAAACAATCATATTCCCACCAGTTTTTATTACACGAGAAGCTTCTCTGAAGAATGTTCGCATATCATTTTCCCAACTCTGCTCGGAATCCCACTCGTTTAGAGCAAAATAATTTTCTACTATACCGTTACATTTGCCACGCTTTTTAGCAAATTCTCCAATGTGGTAGGGGGGGGTCTGTCAAGATTAGGTCTACGGAGTTGTCTGGAATATCTTTCATCAACTCCAGACAATCACCGCATTTAATATCAGCACTCATCATTGCTTTCCCGTACTGCCGAAACCACCACGATTAGCAGTTCCGAGTTTATCAACAGTTAGAAGCTTTTCTTTCGGCTGATTTTCAAGCAGTCTAAACTGGCATATTCTATCGTTTTTTCTAACAAAAGTGCCTTTAACTCCGTTTCTGTCGGTATTTCCGACCAAACAATATACTGGCATTTTCCATTCATCCTCATCACCGCAGTAGCTATTATCTATAATTCCTACCGAGTTTGTCTGAATCAGACCGTAATTCTTAAAAGTGCTACTTCTCGGAGCAACTATTGCTTCATAGTTTTTCGGCAGTTTCATTGCAATCCCGAGCGAAATCATCGCAAATGAACCTTCTGGTATAAATGTATCTTCAGCACATCTAAGGTCTATCCAGTTACCCTGTGCCAAAATTTCTATAGGTGCTATATCTTTTATATATTTAATCTTTATCATCAAATCT
>CAVBHN010000041.1:0-11988 GCA_963595425.1 Faecalibacterium sp. CAG:74
ACGGAATGCGACCGTTTTGCTCCGCAAATCCGGCCGTTTAGCTTCGCAATATGCAGCGAATCAAAGAATGTAGAGTACAAGGTTACTGTACCGGAGAAAAGCGAAAAATATATGAAAACAGTTGTAGCTTTTGCCAATGGCAGAGGTGGAAAGATTGTTTTTGGAATAGATGATAAGACCTTAGATGTCATCGGAATGGATACGGGTAATATCTATAAAACCATGGATGCCATTACCAATGCATCTCCAGATAGTTCAGAACTTTTTTGTAATCAGACTCTGTTCTCTGGTAGTGAGAAGCCTTTTCGGCTTCGATAGTGTAAGCACAAAGTGAAAAACTTTCCTTGTGAACGTCCATTCCTACGTAAACTGTGTTATAATTCATTTGATGACCTCCCTTTGTATGCGGTAATTCCTGTTTTTGTTGTTTGACAATTACATTATACAGGTAAATCCACGAAGTTACAAAGTGGAGGTCATTACATATTGTCTATAAGGTGAAGTGGATTTTCCACGAGCTGTAAGGAAGATACTGGAACAGCCAAATGCATAAAAAATTTTAAATAATACTTGTCTTAATGCAATAAAGTAAGATAAAAATGCAGGCAGTTACTCATTTCTGTAAGCATCTCAAAGTACACTTTGTAGGTTACACAAAATAAATAACAGTCTCTCTTAAGCATGGGAAGTCCTAGCCAATAAAATACTATGAGACGATTAAAGCTTATGAACTCTAAGTGCTCTTGTGGCATTGATGACAGCGATGATCATTACGCCTACATCGGCGAATATGGCAAGCCACATATCGGCAATTCCAAGTGCTCCGAGAACAAGACAGGTAAATTTTACAATGAGCGAGAATATTATATTCTGATAAACTATGCCTATGCATTTTTTTGAAATTTTAATTACCTTTGAAATCTTAAGCGGATCATCATCCATGAGAACGATATCTGCAGCCTCGATTGCAGCGTCAGAGCCCATAGCACCCATGGCAATACCGATATCGGCTCTTGAAAGCACAGGAGCATCATTGATTCCGTCGCCGACAAATGCGACCTTTGATTTATCGGAGGATTTGCTATCTAAAAGCTTTTCTATTTCATTGACCTTGTCACCGGGCAGTAGCTCACTGTGTACCTCATCAATACCAAGTGATGCAGCAACCATGTCAGCTACTGATTTTGAATCACCTGTCAGCATAATTGTCTTCTCAACACCGGCATTCTTCAAGGCCTTTATGGCCTGAGCAGAAGTGGGCTTTTCGGTATCGGATATAACGATATGTCCCGAATAGCAGCCATTTAGGGCAACATGGATAACTGTGCCTATGCTGTGACATGGAATATATTTTATGCCTAAATGATCCATAAGTTTATTGTTTCCGACAGCCACCAGATTTCCGTCTACTCTTGCAATAACACCTTTCCCGCTTATTTCGTTTATATCTGAAACCCTGGTTCTGTCAAGCTCAATTCCGTGAGCTCTTTGAAGACTTTTGCTGATAGGATGGGATGAAGCGCATTCTGCAAGAGAGGCAAGCTCTATAAGTCTGCGTTCATCCATTTCGTTATGATGTATAGCAGAAACCTCAAAGGTCCCCTTTGTCAGTGTGCCGGTTTTATCAAAGACAACAGCTTTTGTCTGGGAAAGTATCTCAAGATAGCATGAGCCCTTTATGAGAATTCCTTCCTTGCTTGCGCCTCCGATTCCGGCAAAAAAGCTAAGAGGTATGCTTATTACAAGCGCGCATGGACAGCTCATAACAAGAAATGTAAGAGCACGATATATCCAATCTTCAAACATAGGAGATGTTCCTGTAAGCAGTAAAATGACAGGAGGTATTACAGCAAGTGTAAGTGCGCTGAAGATTACAGCAGGAGTGTAGATTCTGGCAAACTTCGAGATGAATTCCTCGGAATGCGATTTTTTCATGCTTGCGCTTTCAACCAGCTCGAGGATTTTCGAAACCGTAGATTCTCCGAATTCCCTGGTTGTTTTGATTTTAAGAACACCGGTCATGCATATGCAGCCGCTGATAACCTCATCACCAATGCCGATATTTCTAGGAAGGCTTTCACCTGTGAGAGCTGCGGTATCAAGAGAAGAATTACCCGAAACAACTATTCCGTCTATCGGGACCTTTTCGCCCGGCTGAACTGTTATAACAGTGCCGATTGCCACCTCATCGGGATCAGTTTGAACAAGTTTGCCGTCAAGCTCTATGTTGGCATAATCGGGACGTATGTCCATAAGCTCTGCTATGTTTTTTCGGCTTTTTCCAACGGCATAGCTCTGAAAAAGTTCACCCACCTGATAAAACAGCATAACGAATATAGCCTCATCATAGTCACCGCTTTTTTTATATATGGCAAGAACAAATGCCCCGATCGTTGCAACTGCCATGAGAAAGTTTTCGTCAAACGGCCTGCCGTTAATTATTCCATGCCATGCTTTTTTTAAGATGTCATATCCGATTATTACATATGCGATAAGATAAAAACAAAGCTTTATCGGATCAGCCGGATGAATAAGCTTTAAAAGAACGAGCATTGCGGCAACGATGATAATTCGTATAAGAACCTTTTTCTGCTTTTTTTTCATAATTTCCCCTTTTCAAATGTGCTGATGCACACTGTGGATATTTTATCAGATCAATTAATTAAAAGAACGTTTAATCGTATGGCTAAAATTTTGCCTCTCATGGAGAGGCAGATATATGAATTTATGATTAAAATTCGATTTCGCAGTCAGGTTCAACCTTTTTACATGCCTTGAGCACGTTTTTCATAACTTTTTTTGGATCCTGACCTTCTTCAAACTCAACTGACATTTTTTGAGTCATAAAGCTTACGGTCGCTTTTGCAACGCCCTCAACCTTATTTGCGGTTTCCTCCATAAGATTTGCGCAGTTTGCACAGTCAACCTCGATATCATAATTTTTCTTCATAAAGAACTTCCTCCGAATTATATTAATATTAACGATTAAAAGTTTGCTTAATTGTTATATCGGTAATATAATACCAAATAAAAGCATTGTCAAGCGCTTAATTTTTTGGCATGCTTTAGCATGTCAAAAAAATTAAGCATTTGACAATCAAACAGATAATAGACATATTATTTATGTATTATTTGAGAGGTTTTATATGGAAAATAAAAAATTACCACACAATCATTGCAAGGAAGACAGTCATCCGGAATCGTTTTGTGACGTACTTTCAAGAACGGATGATTTTGACCGCATAGCCAATATATTTAAACAGATGGGAGATCCGACAAGAGCGAGGATATTTTGGTTTTTGTGTCACTGCGAAGAGTGTGTTATAAATATTGCAGCAATAATGGATATGTCAAGCCCGGCGGTATCGCACCATTTAAGAATGTTGAAAAATACCGGACTTATAAACAGCAGAAGAGAAGGCAAGGAGGTGTTTTACAGTGCCGCAAGGACGCCGATTGCACAGCTTCTGCATGAAATGATAGAGCAGGTCATGGAAATAACCTGCCCTGATTGATCATAACATTTTTTTCAGCTTATCAATATCGAGATTCGAATAGTCAATAAGAAATGTATGACGGCTTGTCGAATCTCCGTCAAGATAATAATCAGACAGGGCCTTTATTTCAAGGCCCTTTTTCTTTAGCCGTCTTTGTATTTCAAGGTCATCCTCTTCAGTATCAATTTTCAAAAGAAAATGAAGACCGGAGGTGTTTTCTATGACATGACATTTATCCGAATATTTGCTTTTGCCTATATAATCAAGCAGCTCTTTTCGTTTGCGGCTGTAATACAGACGCATCCTGTTTATATGCTTTTCGAAATATCCCTTTTTAATAAATTCCGCAAGTGTATATTGCTCAAAATTTGAAACTGTGCAGGAATAAAATGAAAGGTTCTCATAAAATTTATTTGTAAGTGCAGGAGGCAGAACCATGTAGCTTATACGGATAGTTGGTGAAAGTGATTTAGAAAATGTATTCATATAAATAACCCTGTCGGATACATCTATACTGAAAATAGGCGATATGGGTCTGCCTATGGCTCTGAATTCACTGTCATAATCATCTTCTATGATATAGCGCCCTGAGCTTTCGTTTGCCCATGCCAGGATTTCATAACGTCTTGCGGCAGGCATGGTTATACCGGTTGGGAAATGATGAGCAGGACTTATATGAGCTATATCTGCATTGCATTTCCTAAGAGAATCAATTGAAATACCAGATTCATCCATAGAGGCAAGTTTGCAGTCTATCCTGTTTATTGAATATATTTTTAAAAGCCTGTCATAGCCCGGATTTTCAACACAGTAAATTTTATCAATTCCGAGGAGCTTTATTATAAGGCTGTAAAGATATTGTGTTCCGGCACCTATTATAATCTGCGAAGGATCAACCATTATGCCCTTAAAGGAGCAAAGATGCTCCGCAATTGCTTCTTTTAGCTCTGATACACCTCCGACAGGTGATTTTTGCATAAGAGCATCCTTTTTATTTGAAATTACGTCACGCATGACCCTTGCCCATACAGAAAATGGAAAATTATCGGGATTAAATTCGGCTTCAGAAAGAGAAAAAAACTTTTCTTTTGAAGGACACACAGAGGGCTTTAGCGGCAAAACCTGAACTCTTTGAACCTTTTTTATGCCTGAAATGTCTGAGGCATAATAGCCTTTTTTCGGAATGGTATAGATATAGCCTTCGCTGATAAGCTGGTCATATGCATTCTGAATCGTTATGGTACTAATGCCGTTGTTTTTTGCAAAAAAACGTTTTGATGGCAGTTTTTCATTTGGAAGAATATTGCCGCTTATTATGTCTTTTTTTAAGCATTTGTATATATATTGATAAAGCGGTTCGTCTATATTTTCAAAATTGTATGTAAGCATGTGAAATCTCCTAAACTGGAATGAAAAAATATATTATTCTGAACATTTTTTTATAACCAAAAATATTGTAGCATTGTCACTAAAGCAAGACAAGAGCAATAAACGGTCAAATCGAGGAGG
Source organism: Faecalibacterium sp. CAG:74 (assembly GCA_963595425.1). Classification (GTDB taxonomy): domain Bacteria; phylum Bacillota; class Clostridia; order Lachnospirales; family Lachnospiraceae; genus Alectryocaccobium. The sequence goes on from CAVBHN010000041.1 coordinate 5,007, forward strand.
CGGATTATGGATTATAATACACAATATGAATTAAATAAGGGACTTGCACAGATGCTAAAAGGAGGTGTCATCATGGACGTAACGACACCTGAGCAGGCAAAAATCGCGCAGGAGGCAGGTGCCTGTGCGGTCATGGCACTCGAGAGAATACCGGCAGATATAAGAGCTGCAGGCGGTGTTTCAAGGATGAGTGATCCCAAGATGATAAAAAGCATTCAGGACGCCGTAAGTATTCCGGTAATGGCAAAATGCAGAATCGGACATTTTGCGGAGGCACAGATTTTGGAAGCTATAGAGATAGATTACATTGATGAATCGGAGGTGCTGTCACCTGCGGATGATCTGTATCATATTGACAAGAAAAAATTTAAGGTTCCTTTTGTATGCGGAGCAAGAGATCTTTCTGAAGCACTTAGAAGAATCGGTGAGGGCGCTGCGATGATAAGAACAAAGGGAGAGCCCGGAACCGGTGATATTATTCAGGCTGTAAGGCATATGAGAAAGATGAATGCACAGATAAGACAGGCAGCCTCATTAAGAGAGGATGAGCTTTATGAGGAGGCAAAGCGTCTGCAGGTTCCTTATGAGCTTATCAAATATGTAGCTGAAAACAAAAAGCTTCCGGTAGTAAACTTTGCAGCAGGAGGAGTTGCTACTCCGGCTGATGCTTCGCTTATGATGCAGCTTGGAGCAGAGGGCGTATTTGTGGGTTCCGGAATATTTAAATCGGGAAATCCTAAAAAAAGAGCAGAGGCTATAGTCCAGGCTGTTACAAATTATACAGATGCAAGGCTTATAGCAAGGCTTTCGGAGGATCTGGGCGAGGCAATGGTCGGAATAAACGAAAATGAGATAAAACTTATAATGGAAGAAAGAGGGATATAAATGCAGGTAGGAGTGCTGGCCGTTCAGGGTGCCTTTGCCGAGCATAAAAAAATGATAGAGGGGCTTGGCTGCAAATGCATAGAGATAAGAAAAAAGGAAGAGCTTAACAAGATAGACGGAATAATCCTCCCTGGAGGAGAGAGCACCGTTCAGGGGAAGCTGATAGAATCCCTTGAGATCATGGATATACTAAAAAACAAGATAAATGAAGGACTGCCTGTCCTTGCGACATGTGCAGGGCTTATATTACTGGCTGAAAACATAGTAAATGATGAAAATGTCTATCTTGGAACAATGCCTGTGAGCGTAAAACGCAATGCTTATGGCAGGCAGCTTGGAAGCTTTGAAAGGATTTCCGACGTGAAGGATATGGGAGATTATCCTATGATCTTTATAAGGGCACCGTTTATAGAAAAAATAAATGACAGTGAGGTAGATGTATTGGCATCTGTTGACGAAAAAATAGTAGCAGCTGCCTATAAAAACCAAATAGGTCTTGCCTTTCATCCGGAGCTTAGCAAGGATAACAGGCTTCATAAGGCTTTTCTGGAAAAAGTGAAAAATTATTCAAATTAAAAATTGAAGCCGCTGCTTTGATGAGGTTTAAATATCATTAAGGTGCGGCTTCTATTTTATTGCTGAGTTAAGTGATATATATTGCATGATAAAAAGATAAGGGTGTACAATCAAAAGAAAACAAATCAATGGAGGGATAGATGGGATTATTTCATAGTGATAATCCGAAGGAAAAGCAGCATAAAGGAATTTTAGGTGCTTTTTCGGTGGATGTTATTAAGTGGGAGCCTGAAACAGATGAGGAAGCAAGTCTTATTGTTCATAAATTTGAATATGAAGATTTTCCGAATGGCTCATATCTGATAGTAAATCAGGCGCAGATGGCTATATTTACAAATAACATGTCAGCAGGTAATTCTCTTGATGCTGATGAATCAGGCAATACACAGATGGCTACGTTTGTTGGACCCTGTAAGATAAAGCTTGAAACAGGTGACAGCAGATTTGCTCCGTTTCGAAATATAACTCATGCATTGACAGACGGCCAGTCAGCATTTCACAGTACGGTTTATTTTGTAAATACAACCTATATGAATGAGCTTTCATGGGGGACACAGGCACCTGTAGTAGTCACAGATCCAGAAGAAGAGGTCAATATCCATGTAAGAGCCTTTGGTTTATTTGGTGTACACATAGAGCAAAGAGACGCAGCACTTGCTGTAGTGCAGGCAAGAAAATTTCTTCAGAAGGTAGTTGGAACGCGTTCTGATTTTACGAGAACTGAGCTTGTACAATTTATGAGAGCGAAAATATTGGAATATGTTCCGGATCTGCTTGCTAAGGAGATGGTGGAGCAGAAGGTGGGTATCTTAAAAATAAGTACTCATTTATCTGAATTTTCGGATACGATATACAACAAGCTTTATCAGCATTTTGAAGAATTCGGACTAAGTCTTGATAATTTTTCATTCCATAATATAAATGCTCCGGACGAGGATCTTCAGGCAATCAATGAAATGAAGATCAAGAGGAAGCGTGACAGACTGGAAGCAGAGGGTGCTGCCGCAAAGATGGATATCGAATCAGCGGCAAGAGCACGCATGCGTGAAAGAGAAGGGTATACATATCAGCAGGAGCAGGCATTTAATGTTATGGGCGAGGCAGCCTCAAATGAAGGCACTGCATCTACATTCATGGGAGCCGGAATGGGTCTTGGAATGGGAGTTGGTGTTGGAGGAGCCTTTGGAGCAGGTCTAAATAACATGGCAAATTCAACTATAGGAAGCATAAACATGCAGCCGACAAATGACAGGAGATATCAGAATACTGACGGAACAATAGTATGTCCTTCATGTGGAGAAAGCTTGCCGGCAAATGCGAAATTCTGCATTTCATGCGGAGCAAAAATCGAAGAAAAAAAGGTTTGTCCTGATTGCGGTCATGAGCTTATTCCGGGTGCGAAATTCTGTCTCAACTGTGGCAGAAGGCTTATAGAGGATGTATGTCCTTCATGCGGAAATAAGCTTGAGCCGGGAGCCAAATTTTGCATGGAATGCGGACAAAAATTATAACAGCAAAATTAGGAGTATAACGAAATGAATAAACAAATGATCAGGATAATGATTGTTGAGGTACTGCTTTTGGCAGGCTGGTGTGCCTGTGTTGTTGTTTTTACGGATTTTTCCAATAAGGGATTTAATTTCTGGTGTGCATTATCGTTTTCAATAGCTGCATTTGCTGTGACTTTTTTATCTATTGTTCTGGCAAACGTCAGCGGAAACAGGAATCTTACAGAAGCAGCGAATATACCAAATATCATATCTATAATTTATTTGATTATTGCAGTCCTGTTTAATGCGATATTTTTATTTTATATAAGAGAGCAGTTGGATAAGCTCCTTCTTATAGTAAATATTTTCATTTTGATTATATTTGCTGTAGCTCGAATATATATAAACAGCTATATAGACAGGCTCAATGAGCAGACAAATAAAATAATTAAAAAATCAGAGCCGGCAAGTGATCTTTCTGTAAAAATTTCGCTTTTGATAAGCAAGGTCGAGGACATAGAAATCAGAAATAAGCTTTTGAATCTGAAGGAAGCAATGGATTTCAGCCCTAATCTTTCGCAAACGCAGACAATTGGATGTGAAAACATGATGGAGAAGCAATTAGAAAAAATAGACGGCCTGATAAACAGTAATGCTTCTAAGGATGAAATTAAGGACAGGATAAAAGAAGCGGATATTATATGGAAATCCAGAAACAGCATATCTGCTGTAATAAAATAAGAGTGTAAAGAGTATGGAATTTAGCGGAATACAATGCAGTGGATGCGGAAGCACGAATGTATCTTTTGATCCGAAAAAAAGAATGCTTACCTGCAATCAATGTGGAAAAGAAGAATATTATTCAAGAGCAACATTAAATGCCAGCGGCAAGGTGCTTCTAAGCAAGGACAATGCAATGCGTTTTTTTGCGGAGAGAAAATTCGAAAGCGCACAGCATTATGCGTATAAAATATTGGATATATCACAGGATAATGCGCCGGCATTATTTATAATAGCTTACTATGACGAGTTTGTACTTAAAAAAAATAATGCAGTAGCGGATTTTTTCAGAAATATAAAGAGCGTCGCACTTGAATACAAAGAGGTGCGTGAGCTGATGAGGCTGTTTGAGCTTTCGATTTACAGTATTTCAGATTATGAAAGGGAAATGATTGAGCTTATTGCCTTGAATATGCAGTCAGATGATGATAAGGAGGAATTGGCTTCATTTATAGATAAGGTATGTCCGTATATTATCCTAAAAAGGCCCTCAATTGCATTTTTGAATAAGGATATGGCGGAAATATACGGAGATCTTGCAGAGCATTGCAATATACCTAAGACATGTTTTGCACTTATTAAGGCCATAAAGGAAAATCCGGATTCACCGTTTGGAAACGATACATTCTATCTTAAGGCAAGGACTGAATATTACTATAATAATTTTGTTAAGCCCATAGGAACAATAATCAGCAGAATGAGCAGCAGTGAATTAAAAAGCAAATTTTTGGGAGCATATGATGCGTTGAATAACGAATATATATCCAGGCTTAATGGCTAATAAGCAAAGGGGGAGACTATGGCAGAAGTAAGCAGCTTTGATCTTTCGGCGATCAATCACAGTATATCAGAGCTTGCGCAGGCTCAAAGGCAGATGAGTGCACAGCTTGATAACGTACAGGGGACAGTTGCGCAGGTAAACAAGGAGGTAAAGGAGCTATCTGAAAGATTTAAGGTCTTGATGGAGGATCAGAAGAGACTTTCTGCGCTGCAGCAGGCAACAACGGAAATTGTAAGAGTCAGACAGGAAATTGACAGCAAGTTCGGAAATTACAAGGTTGTAAGAGAGACAATGCTTGGTGTTCTGCAGGCAACGGATCTTGCGATTGTCAAGAAGAATACTATTTCAAGGGTTTCTGAGGAGCTGATGATTTCGGCACCGAAATATTGGCTGGCGCCATGTCTGGTTGCGGTAGCGGCATGGATCGGCAATGACAGAGAGCTTGCAGACAGAGCAATAGCAGAGGCAGTAAAGCGTGACGAGGAACGAACGGCACTAACAATGGCTCTTATCTGCAGAAGAAACAACAGGGTTGAAACCTGCTATGAGTGGTTGTCGATTTATTTCTCAAAGCAGGATTCAGCCAATTTCTCAGAAGGAACATTTGCATATATAGATGCATATGTAAACGGAGTTTTCGGACCGGATTCCAAGCATCTGTGTGATGATTATATTGACAGATGGATAAGTGAGATAAAGACAAGAAACAGCTCCTTTGAGGCTGATCAGGAAAAAAGCTGGAAGGAATATTGCGGAAAATTTAGTACAGACATAGGGGAATATTATCCGGCTCTCAGAGCCTGCGCGGCAGAATTTGACAATATTAATTCATACGTCGGAAGAATAAGCTCTGCAGAAACTATCAGAGACAGCTTTAACAGTATTGTTCAGGCTCAGGTAGATCAGGAGGAACTTAAGAAAAGAATAGATAAAAATCTTGTTGATCTTATAAATAAATATGATGCAGAGGAAGAACCCTTAAGGAAGATGGAGACATATTTTGAAGCAGTAAAGAAATTTGAGGGAGATACCAAAAAGGCTGAGGCGTATCTGAAGGCAATAGAGAAGGAACGCGAGGAAAAAACACTTGATCTTGTAGAGCAGATGGCACATGCGATCGATAAAGATACAAACACACCGATATCGCAGAAAAAAACAGCATTTTCGTTCCTTAAAAATTATATAAAAAAGGGAGTTGATACCTATCTTACAGAAAATAAGGGCAAATTCCCGGAACAGATAACGCTTATGGTAAATGGCTGGAGCGGAACAACAAAAGACGGAAATAACATAAATGCCTTATACAATAGCTATGATGAGCACTTGCAGAGAAAATACCAGGATGAAAAGGCAAAGCTTGAATCATTCAATACTAATATATTACTGTATATTGCAATCGCTATAGCTGCTGTTGGTATAATCCCATGTGTTATGGGAATTGTGGGATTTGGAATAGTTTTGTTTGTTGTAGCTGCAGTATTGGCTCTATATTCTGTAAAGGTCAAAAGTGACAGAGAAAATAAGCTGGCATCACTGGCTTCCGAATATAAGAATATGAGTGAAAATGGCAAGAATGTAATTCGAAATTGTATAGAGCAATGGAATGAGATAAAGGGTGTTGTTTATAGATATAACAGTAATCCTACAGGAAAAATTGTAGCATAGCAGGAGAAAGATGAAGAAAAGGCTTCAAGAATGTCTTTATAATGCACAGGGAAGGGGCATATATGGAAAACGAAAACAAAGGAGAGGATCTTTTTAACGAACTTGATTCAATGTTTGGATCAATAGATGAAAATATTAAAAGTCAGGAAAATCTGGTACTTACACAAAATCTCGAGGGTTTTGCGAGCTGCTTTCCGGAGTGGGATCTGCATCCGCCTGTAACGAGAAAAAATTAACGATACCTCAAAGGACTGCTTCATTAAGGGATTCAATGAAGCAGTCCTTTTGTCTTTATATATGAGAATTACTCAGATATTTCCAGCTTTGGAAATGTATTAAAATTCAGATATTATTCGATTGTGATTTTGTGGATACTATCCTTTAATATTGAAGTTATAATGTCGTTTCTGGAGCGATTAGTCTCGAGTGCTATACGATCGATTTCCGCTAATAGATTTTCGCTGATACGTATAGAAATTGTTTTAACTTGACTATCATCCTTCTTGGTTATGATCAATAATATCTCCTCCACTTCTTTAATTACTTCAAATATTATAAGTTTTAAAATTAATAAATAAAATACTACATATATATATCAAAAGTGATTTAAAAATGAATACAATTTGATGATAAGGCGGAAAAGCCCAATCTTAGAAGCAAATCTAACATTTAGAAATCTAACATTTAATTATTTTGGATTGACAAAGCATAATTACCATGATAATATTTGAATGTTGCACGAAGTAGCTACAGGGGATTGGTCAAATGGTATGATAGGGGTCTCCAAAACCTTTGGTGGGAGTTC
>CAVBHN010000042.1:0-11671 GCA_963595425.1 Faecalibacterium sp. CAG:74
TTCAGAAGACAAGAGAAGAAGGAACAGCCGAGACAAACAAATATCTTGGAATCGGTAACTTTAAATAAATTAAAATAAATAATAAAGAGGTAAGATGATGAGCAAGGTTTTTGGATATCCAGAATACGATGCAAACGGCGAAAAAATCCTGACTACATATGACAATGAATACAAGGCTATGCTTATGGATATTCGCTGCTATAAGATGGAAGCAGGAACACAGAGAACATTTAAGAGAGACGGAGAGGAAGTAGCAATTCTTCTTCTCAACGGAAATATTACCTATACATGGGAAGGCAATTCCAAGACAGTAACACGCGAGGGTGTATTTACAGAGGGACCGTGGTGTCTTCATATGTGCACAGGAACAGAGGCAACTATTAAAGCAAATGAAACCTCAGAGATACTTGTTCAGTGTACAAAGAACGAAAAGACATTCCCGGCAAAGCTTTATGCACCTGAGGATGCTCCGTGGGGATATTCCTGTGTTGGCAAATTCGGAAATGTAGCAAAGAGAAGAGTTAATACTATCTTTGATCATGATATTGCTCCATACTCAAACATGGTTTTGGGAGAGGTTCTTAATGATAAGGGAAACTGGTCAGGATATCTTCCACACAGACATCCGCAGCCGGAAACATATTATTTCCTTTTTGACCATCCGGAAGGATTCGGAGCAAGCTTTGTCGGAGATCAGGTATTTAAGAGCACAGACGGAAGCTTCTCAGCAATTCCGGGAGGAGAGCTTCATCCACAGGCTGTAGCACCGGGATATCAGATGTATACATGCTGGATGATTCGTCACCTTGACGGCAATCCTTGGCTTCAGACAGACAGATGTGAGGATGAACGCTATACATGGCTTCATGATGCAAAATTTGATTGATTAAGCGATCATTTAAGGTGATAGCTGGCTGATGATTTTAAGTCATCAGGTCATGTTCCATAATACAAAATTCATGGTGCAGCTCGGTTACGGGCTGCACTTTTTTTGGTAAATTTTCTTTAAATATTTCGATATATATCTGGAATATTTTTGATTTTGCGGCTGACTCTTTCATTTTTGAAAAATTCGTGTTACAATCGCAATAATTAAAGAGTTTTTTTGCAAGAAACTATAAGTTGATTGTGCATAATTGATAAAAAGATGACATAGATTTTGGACATCAAAGCAATAAATTGAAAAAAAGCCGTAAAATTGCAGAAAAATGTCTGAATGAAAGCAAGAAATCGATAACATGTTAATAAATCAAATGCTATATTAGAGATACTTCCTAATAACAAAAAAATATAAAATTATGACTAAAATAAAACAGAAAGAAAAGGAATTGAAAAATAATAATCAAGAAAAAATACTTTCGGCAAAATTTGAAAGAGTGTTTTATATTGATGAGGAATATCATGAAAAGCATCCGGTGCTCTATCATAAGCATGAGAATTTTGCAGAGATCATTTACGTAATGGAAGGTCATGGAAGCTACAGAGTAGACAACAGAATGTATGATCTGAAGCCGGGCAATGTGGTTATTATAGATCAGAATGTCTGGCATGGTGAGGAGCCTTTTCTTAACGAGCAGAATATAACATATACCTGCGCGATGAAGTTTTATGAAAATGGAAACAGGCTTGATGCTCTTCTGAAAAAAAATAACAGAGCTGTTTTGGAATTTGCACCCGGATCAGCTATAGAAAATCTTATAACTGCATTGTATGAGCTGCAGCTTAAGCCGGATGCCAGCGAATATCTGTGCGACAGCATCTGTACATGTATTTTGAATGTTGTATATGACAGAGCCTTGAAAACACAGAGGCAGGAGGAAAGGTCAGACAATAAAAACGATGAGCTTATAAGAGTTATTACGGAATATCTTGATGAGCATTATATGGAACCTATATCTCTGGAGGCGTTAGGCAAGAAGTTTGGATTGAGCCACTATTATCTTGCACATATATTTAAGAATGAAACAGGCGTTTCACCTATGAAATATATAATGCACAGGAAGATAGGAGAAGTTCAGAGCAAGTTGATGAATACAGACATGAGCATCAGTCAGATCGGTGAAAGCTTAGGCTTTTCAAGCTGCTGCCATTTGAGCGCTGTATTCAAAAAATATTTTGGAATTTCGCCGAAGACCTTCAGACAGCATTTTGAGGAAAGCAGTAAGAAAACACTAAAAGCAGAAGCTGAATATTCATCAGATAAAAAAATAAATCAGAAAGAGGGATAAAACATGGAGAGCAATGCCGAGAACAAAATACTTTCTGCCAGGCTCGAAAGAGTGTTTTACGACAGCGCTGAATACCATGAGAAAAGCCCTATGCTTTATCATAAGCATAATGATTTTGTTGAGATTCATTATGTGAAAAGCGGCAAGGAAAGCTACAGAGTAGACAACAGAATGTATGACCTGAAGGCCGGAAACCTTGTAATAGTAGACAAAGGGATATGGCACGGCGAGGAATTGTTTTTATGTGAATGCTGTGAGACATATACCTGCGCCGTAAAGGAAATAAAGATAAACGATGAAATTCTTGAACGCATGGTAGACAAAAACAACAGAGCCGTTTTGGAGTTTGAACCGGGTTCGGTTGTCGAAAAGCTTATTATGGCGTTGTTTGATGTACAGGAGGTAAACAGTACAAATGAATTTTTGTGCAATACCCTGTGCAGCTGCATCATGAACATAGCATATGACAAGCTAAAAAAATCACACGAGTTCGAGGACAAAATCACAAGAAAAAATGATGAGCTTATAAGAGTTATTACGGAATTTCTGGATGAAAATTATACAGAGGAGCTCAGCCTTGAGGAGCTCGGAGAAAAATTCGGATTAAGCCATTATTATTTGGCTCATATCTTTAAGGATGAGACGGGCATTTCTCCTATGAAATATGTGATGCACAGAAAGATAGGAGAGGCTCAGAGCCTTTTGAAAAATACGGATATGAGTATAAGCTCGATCAGCGACAAGCTTGGCTTTTCAAGCAGCTGCCATTTGAGCTCGGTATTTAAGAAATATTTTGGAATTTCACCTAAAACCTACAGACAGCATTACAAGGATAAGCCGGACAAAAAAACAAAATCCGCAAACAGGGAATTTTCAATAGAGGATATATATTCTATCCGCTCATGATTTTGGCAAAAACGAATAAAAAAGCAAATTATCTTTTGAAGGCTGAAACAAGAATATATAAAAAATAAATAGAATAACAATCAATTCTATGAGAAATTAAGCAATAAAAAGATAACGGTATTTTGGGATTCACAGTACAATAAAGTTAAATAAAGCACTAAGAAGAAAAGCTTTATTGTGGCTTAATAATGCTGTTGATTGTATTTGAAGGATTGTGGTTTCGGCTAAAGTAAGGGTTTGAATGCCGTAGGTGACAAAAATAATTAAATACATTATTTTTCAAAAACAATAATCAGCTAAATAACTAAAATGTTGTAACAACAACATACAACCATTAAGGAGGATAAAATGGGAACAACAAGAATGACAGTAGGACAGGCAATTGTAAAGTTTCTGAATCAGCAATATGTTGAGATGGATGGAATCGAAACACCTTTTGTTGACGGTATCTTTACTATATTCGGTCACGGAATGGTAGTTGGTCTTGGACAGGCTCTTCAGGAGGATCCGGGACATTTGAGAGTTTATCAGGGACGTAATGAGCAGGGAATGGCTCATGCAGCAATTGCATATGCAAAGCAGAGCAACAGAAGAAAAATCCTTGCTTGCTCAAGCTCAATCGGACCTGGAGCTGCAAACATGGTAACAGCAGCACTTACAGCTTCTATCAACAACGTACCGTTACTTCTTTTCCCATCTGATTCATTTGCAACAAGACAGCCGGATCCGGTACTTCAGCAGATGGAGCAGTCACATGATCTTACAATTACAGCAAGTGATTGCTTTAAGCCGGTTTGCAAATATTGGGATAGAGTAAGCCGTCCGGAAATGCTTATGAGCGCTATGATCAATGCTATGCGTGTTCTTACTGATACAGCTAACTGCGGTGCTGTATGCGTAAGCCTTCCTCAGGATGTTCAGGGTGAAAGCTTTGATTATCCGGATTACTTCTTCCAGAAACGTGTTCATCACATCTCGAGAAGAGTTGCAGAGGAATATGATATCAAGAAAGCTGTAGAGATGATTAAGGCATCTAAAACACCTATGCTTATCGCAGGCGGCGGTGTCAGATATTCAGAAGCAGGCGAAACTGTTATGGAATTCTGTAAGGAATTTGCAGTTCCTGTTTCACAGACACAGGCAGGACATTCATGTCTTCCGGATTCATTTGAATACAGTGTCGGCGGAATCGGTGTTACAGGCGGTATGGCAGCTAATAAGCTTGCTAAGACTACAGACCTTATCATTGCAGTAGGAACAAGACTTAATGACTTCGTTACAGGATCAAAATGGGTTCTCTTCAGAAATAAGGATGTTAAGGTTCTTGCAATCAATACATCAGAGTTCCATGCAGAGAAGGTTGATGCAACTCGCTGCATAGGAGATGCTAAGGTTACTCTTGAAGCTATAATTAAAGAGCTTAAGGCTGCCGGATACAAGTCAAGCTATGCTGATACAACAGAGCTTGCAGATGTACAGAAGGAGTGGGAAGAAGAAAGACTTTCTGTTCTTGGTGTTCAGTATCATGGCGAAGGCTTTGGCGAAGGAAAATTCGTTCCGTGTGTTCCTTCATGGAGAAAGAACATTATGGAAGACTATATCAGAGATATTGGCGGAACAATCACAGAGTCAAACGGTGTTGGCATCGTACGTGAAGAGGTTGATGATGATGCAATCGTTGTTGCAGCAGCAGGATCACTTCCGGCTGACCTTGAGAGACTTTGGGTAACAGACGCTAAGGACAGCTACCACATGGAATATGGTGCATCATGCATGGGTTACGAAATTGCAGGTGCATTCGGTGCTAAGCTTGCAGCTCCAGACAAAGAGGTTTATGCAATGGTTGGTGACGGATCATTCCTTATGCTAAATTCAGAAATTGCAACAGCTATGCAGGAGAATGTAAAGATCAACGTTATCGTATTTGATAATGCTGCATTTGGATGTATTAATAACCTTCAGATGGGAAATGGTATCGGATCTCTTGCAACAGAGATGCGTCATAGAAATGAAGAAACAGGACTCATGGATGGTGCATATTGCAAGACAGACTTTGCTAAGATCGGTGAAGGCTATGGCATGAAGGCATTCAGAGCTTCTACACCGGAAGAGCTCAGAGAAGCTATCAGAGCATCTAAGAAGGAAACTGTTTCAACAATCATCGATGCTAAGGTTCTTCCTAAGACAATGGCAGAGGGATATGATTCATGGTGGCATATCGGTGTTGCTTCAACATCTAAATCAGAGGATGTTAAAGAGGCTCGTAAGAGACTTGATTCTTATATCGCAGAAGCAAGAATGTATTAATTTGATGACCACAACATCATTTGATTCTTGCATCAAAATTTAATCAGCAAATCTATTAATTGCTTTATAAACCCGCTTATTAACTGTGCAGCTGCATTGCAGCGGCTGCATGGTTGTAAGCAACCCTAAATTGAATATAATCAATCAGAAGTTTATTTTTAACTTTGACATTATTTGTTGCTCCAGTATTTAAAGAGGGAATGAGCAGTAATCGTATATTAAAAAAGATAGAAAATAATTCATCAAAACGATGGTTATTATAAGCAGTACAAGTTGAAAGGAGAAGATTTGATGTCAGAGTATATTCTTGAAATGAAGAATATAAGCAAGACTTTTCCGGGGGTAAAGGCACTGAATAATGTTCAGCTTAAGGTAAAACCGGGAGAGGTGCACGCCCTTATGGGTGAGAACGGCGCCGGAAAATCGACACTTATGAAGATCCTTATGGGTATATATACGAAGGATCCTGAAGGAGAGATACTATTTGACGGAAAGCCATATGTTGTTTCGAATCCAAAGGAGGCAATGGAACGCGGGGTAGCTATGATTCACCAGGAGCTTAACCCGATCCTTGATTTGCCGGTATATGAAAATATCTTTGTCGGCAGAGAGATTAAAAAGCATGGCTTGGTTGATAAGAGAGCCATGGCTAAGGAAGCAAAGAAGCTGATAGATGAATATGGACTTCATATTTCACCAAATGAAACACTTAGAAATCTAACGGTAGCGCAGTGTCAGCTTATTGAAATTATCAAGGCAGTTTCGGTTAATGCAAAGGTTATTGTAATGGATGAACCGACAGCTGCAATTACAGAAAGAGAGGTTGAAACGCTTTTTGAGCATATTAATAAGCTCAAAAATCAGGGCGTTGCAATAATTTATATATCGCATCGTATGGATGAAATTTTCCGTATATGTGATACAATAAGCGTTTTCCGTGATGGTCAGTTTATAGGTGCGGGAGCAGCTAAGGACCTTACCGAAAATGAGCTTATCAAGATGATGGTTGGCCGTGAAATAACAGACCAGTTCCCTAAGCTTGAATCAAAGATAGGAGAGGTTATTTTTGAGGCTAAAAATATTGTATTAAATAAAAAGGTTAAAAATGTTAGCATTTCTGTAAGATCCGGAGAGATCTTCGGTATTGCGGGACTTGTAGGAGCAGGACGAAGTGAGCTCGTCGAAAGTATTTTCGGTGTTCGCAAAATGGACAGCGGCGAAATTTATATCAAAGGCAAAAAGGTACATGTAAGGCAGCCTTCCGATATAATCAAAAACGGTGTCGCTCTTGTAACTGAGGACAGAAAGGTTACAGGTCTTAACCTTGTCGGAACCGTCGGAGAAAATATTTCGATGGTTGCTATTAAAAAAATGCTTTCAAATGGCCTTTACAGCAAAGCGAAGGCTATTAAGGCATCAAACGAATATATCAAAAAATTAAAGATCAAAACTCCTTCGGGAAATGAGATCGTCGGAAACCTTTCTGGTGGCAATCAGCAGAAGGTAGTTATTGCAAAGTGGCTGTTAAATGAACCGGATATAATTATTATGGATGAGCCTACACGTGGCATAGATGTAGGAGCAAAACGTGATATATATGTCCTTATGGGCGAACTGGTACAGCAGGGAAAAGCAGTTATAATGATTTCCGGAGAAATTCCGGAGCTTATGGGTGTATGTGACAGAATCGGAGTTATGGCAGAAGGGACTCTTTCGGGAGAGCTGTCAAGAGAAGAATTCTCACAGGAAAAGATAATGGAACTGGCATCTAAGATTGCAGTATAATCAGAGGGGTAGACGAATTATGCAGAAAAAATCATTTGGTTCGATAATGAGCCAATATTTTATAATAGTAATATTTGTAGCAGTGGTAATTATTTTTGCTGCTCTTAATCCAAAATTTATAGCAGTTGATAACTTAAAGGTAATTCTCAAGCAGACGTCAATTATCGGTATTGCTTCATTCGGTATGATGTTTGTCATCATAAGCGGTGGATTCGATATGTCGGTCGGTTCGACGATGGCATTTACAGGAATTCTTACTGCAATTCTCGGAAACGGAGATTATCCGATAATTGTTCCGCTTCTTGCTGCAGTTGCAGGTGGTTTTGCCGTTGGTATCGTAAATGGTATCGGTATTGCAAAGGGTAATATCCCGCCGTTTATTATGACACTCGGAACCATGCAGGCAGCACGCGGACTTGCACTTGTTGTTTCGGGCGGAAAGACAGTTACAGGACTTAGCTCAGAAATCAAATCAATTACATCTGGTGATTATTCACTTGCAATAATTTTTGTAGTTGTAATCGCTATTTGCACATTTGTATTGTCAAAGACAGTTTTTGGACGTCGTGTCTATGCATGCGGTGGTAATATTCAGGCAGCAAGAGTTGCCGGTATAAATACAACCTTTATCAAGGTTGCAGTATTTACAATCATGGGTATTCTCGCAGGCTTCTGCGGCTTCCTTCTTACATCGCGTACAACGGTTGGTCAGCCTACAGCAGCCGACGGCTACGAAATGGACGCTATCACATCTTGCGTAATCGGCGGTGTTTCGATGAGCGGTGGTATCGGTAAATCATGGGGTGTTGTAATCGGTGCATTCCTTATCACTGTAATTACAAACGGACTTAACGGAATGGGCGTAGATTCAAGCTGGCAGAAGGTAGTAAAGGGAGCAATAATCGTTATTGCGGTTCTTATAGACATTAAGACAAAAGAGAGAAAGAACTGATAGTATATACAGTATATACTGCTTAAATTAGTTAACTTTTAAAGTTATAAATAAATGGAGGAAAAGAAAAATGAAAAAAGGAATGAAAAAACTAGTTGCACTGTCAGCAGTATCAGCTATGGCAGTTGCTATGTTCGCAGGATGCGGAAACTCATCAAGCAGCTCAAGCAGTGCAGCCAGCACATCATCAAGCAGCGCAGCATCAAGCTCTTCAAGTGCATCATCTGAGAGCAGTGAGGCATCTACAAGCTCAAGCTCAACAGCTTCAGCTACAAAAGCAAGCAAGGAATATAAAATTGCTATATCACATCAGCATATGACAAATGCTTTCCAGAACTCTGTAACAGAGGGTGCTGATAATGCAGCAAAAGAGCTTGGCGTATCAGTTACACATTTTGATGCTAACCAGGATGTTGCACAGCAGATTTCGGATATCGAGCAGTGTATCTCAGACGGATACGATGCAATCATCTTTGAGCCTGTTGATCCTGCAGGTCTTGTAGACACAGCAAAGAAGGTAGTAGATGCCGGAATCGTATGCATCAACTATGTATCAAAGATTGACGGAGACGAGGATATCGTTAACGGATATGCCGGAGCTTCAAATACAGAAGCCGGTGAGAAGGAAATGCAGGCAGTTTGTGACCTTCTTGACGGAAAAGGAAATATAGCTATTCTTACAGGTCCTGACGGAGACGCCGGCGGACTTCTTCGTTATGAAGGATATCAGAACATACTTGCTAAATATCCTGATGTTAAGGTTGTTGTAGAGGCAGCTGCTGATTGGGATACAACAAAGGCTATGGAAACAGTAGAGAGCTGGGGCTCTAACTATGAGCTTGATGCTATTGTTTGTGAGAACGATGGTATGGCAGTAGGTGCTGCTAATGCTCTTGGAGAAGACAGCGGAGTTATCATCACAGGTGTTGATGCATCAGATGATGGTATTGAGGCTATTGAAAGCGGACTTCAGACAGGTACAGTTTCACAGGATGCCGTACAGCAGGGATATCTTGCAGTTCAGCTTGCAGTTGACTGCCTTGAAGGAAATGTTACTTCTTATGCAGAATACCTTGTTGATAACGTATGGGTTACAAAGGATAATATAGCTGACTTATCTAAGTAAGTTCATATTATAAAGTAGTCAATAAATAAGATAGGGCAGCTCTTTGGTTGCCCTATCTTATTAAAACAGTGTGGATTGAGCGTTATTTAGATTCTTTGACAATAAAACGGGCATAAATTTTAGAAAAGGCGCATAGAAGGCTTGCAGTATTTTCAGTATAAATGTGTGTCGGTTTTATTGGAGCAAAGTGCCGGGGCAGGAGAGAGATTATGATATTTGATACAATGCAAATTGAAAACAAACAGCTGAAAAACAGAATAGTAGTACCTCCTCTTGTTGTATTCGGCTTAGAGGATGATGGAAGCGATCAGGTTCAGGAGGCACATATCAAGCATTACAGTGAGCTTGCAATGGGCGGAGCAGGGCTTATAATCGTCGAGTCGATCACAACATGGCCGATTCATGAAAAGAGAGCTATGATCAGCGCATATGATGACAGATTTGTAGACGGATTGACACGACTTGCAAAAGCCTGCAAGCAAAATAATACAGTAGCGCTCGGACAGATAACAAATACAGGACTTGAGCTTATGCCGTACATGTCGCTTAAAGAAATGCCTGTTGATGAATTGAAGAAAACCTTAGATAATTTTGTTATATCCGCTATAAATTGCAAAAAGGCGGGCTTTGACGGAGTTGAGCTTCACGCGGCACATGGCTTCTATCTAAATCAGATACTTGAGCTCAACAACCGAGAGGATGAATACGGAGACGGAAATGCGGTTCTTTCAAATATCATCCGCAAAATAAAGGAAAGCTGCGGCAGAGATTTTATAGTAGATGTAAGGATGGGAAACCATGATATAGAAGCACTTATAGAAAGCGCCGAGGCGGCCGAAAAGGCAGGAGCTGATCTTCTTCATATTTCAAGAGGAGCATGGTCAGACGGAGAGGAATCGTTATCAAAGCATGAGGAAAAGGCACAGCTTTTGCACTCACCGCAGCCTATCGAAGGACTGCCGGAGGGCTTTGAGTATGAATATACTGTTTATATGGCATCAAGGGTTAAGCCAAATGTAAGCATACCTGTTATCTGTGTTGGCGGAATAAAGAGGGCGGCGCAGGCTGAGGATATTTTAGCCAAGGGATATGCGGATCTTGTGGCACTCGGAAGACAGCAGCTTGCAGACCCGAACTGGACAAATAAGGTCAGGGATGGCATTGAGCCTGATTATTGCATTGACTGCAAGACATGCAAATGGATGATAGACGGAACAGGCACAAAATGTGCAGCAAGAATAATAGCAAAAAGAAGAGCTGCAGCTAAATAATTAGATACCTATTATTACCTATCAATTACACCATAAACTTTTTTAACTATCTTATCAGGAGGAATGAAAATGAAAGTTGCATTTGACGTAGACGTTCTTGCAAAGCAGATGAGTATCAAAGATATGGTTTATAAAGTAGCTGATTGGGGATATAAGTGGATTGAGCAGTCACCACATCCTCGTATCAACCCATTTTATAAGCATCCGCTGTTTTCAAAAGAATGCGAGATGGAATATCGTCAGGCGCTCAAGGACACAGGAGTTGGCATTTCATCTTTTATAGTTGTTTATCGCTGGTCGGGTCCTACAGAGGAGCAGAGACAGCATGCGGTAGCTAACTGGAAGAGAATAATAGAAATCGCACAGGATATGGAGGTGCCTGTAATCAATACAGAGTTCTCCGGTGATCCTAATCAGCAGGAAATCTGCAACGGAATGTTCTTTAAATCAATGGAGGAGCTTTTGCCTATTATTGAGAAGGCGGGAATCCGTGTTGAGGTTCAGTCACATCCATATGATTTCTGTGAATTGAACGATGAGGCTTGTGATATAGTAAAGTCATTCAGATCTAAAAACCTTGGATATGTATATTCTGCATCACATGGATTTTTCTATGATCAGGGAAAAGGGGATGTAAGACATATGCTGGAATATGCAGGCGATGAGCTTACACACGTACTCTTTGCAGATACATATAATCAGACAAAGGATTGCCGTTATATCCTTAATCCGCCTTGGTTAAATCAGAGAGGAAGAGCAGATGTTACAATCCATCAGCATACAGCTATGGGTGAGGGAGAGGTTGACTTCCCCGGAATTTTCGAAACTCTTCGCAAGATGGATTTCGCAAACAAGCAGCTTAAGCCAGATGCACCAAAGGTTGGCGGAGACAATATTGCATGTGTATCTTATTTTGGATTCCCTGAGAAGATGGACAAGCAGGCACCTGAAGCAAGGGAAATTATTGAAAGAGAGCTTTTAGGTAAATAATTCCTTTAAATAGGAATTTCACCTGAAAATATATAAAGATTTGCAATCTATGGAGGGAAAAATGGATAAGCAGAAAAAAATGCATGAGCTTAAGGTTCTTGCAGCA
>CAVBHN010000043.1:0-10900 GCA_963595425.1 Faecalibacterium sp. CAG:74
GCTGTGGATGTTTCTTTCAGAGTATTCAATATTATGCATTTAATGCGACAGACCCCTGATAGATTTTATGCGAATATCGCACTTCTGCGCTTGTTAAGTGCAAATAAAAGAATCATTCCGAAGATTCCGCATGAGATTACCTCACCAAGTCCTACTGTAAACATAAGGAATGGAAGGGCATCGGTTGCTCCATAGGCTATCTTGAGCACCGGAGGAATGATGAGTACGTTGGCAACGATCGGAGGGATTGGAGCAAGGAATTTGTATTTCCTTAATAAATAAGTAAAGATTGCTCCGATAAGTGTTGCGAGTGTTCCGAATACGATGTCAAAAATAGAACATCCGGTAAGGATATTGCTTAAAAGACATCCAATCGACAACCCCGGAATAGCTGCAGGAGTGAAGTACGGAAGAATTGTAAGTGCCTCCGAAAAACGAACCTGGATAACTCCGTTTGCAAGTCCTAAAGCGTTTGCGATAAAGGTAAGCACAATATACAATGCTGCGATTATCGCACCCTGAGTGAGATACCTTGTTGATTTTGTCATATTAAATTTTCTCCTTTAGTTTTGTTTTGCGTCAGGAAGGTCTCGAACTGACGTGTTTGACTTATGCCGCAGGCAAGTCTATCATATAGGAAGAAAAAATACAAGCTCTTTAATTAAAAAGAGATATAGAATCAGACGGTATATTAAAAAGGCGGAAATGTAATGGAAAAATATCCTTATTTAGACATGATATGTCGTGATAATTCGGGTGTGGCAGTCGAAAAATGGAATAATTCATGGTCAGTAGATATGCATTGCCATGATTATTATGAGCTTATGCTTGTGAGCAGGGGTTCATGCAGACATGCATTTCATGGAGTCGAAACACTTCTTATACCGGGAGATGCGGTAATGATCCCGGCACATGAGGCACACGGATATGCTCTTTGCGGAGAAATTTCTATATATAATTGTCAGTTTATGCCTAAAATGCTCAGCGAGGATGTGCAGAGGATAATAAGGACAAATCACGCAAACGGAGAGTCAAAAAATGAATTGCCAGATGTAGCTGCGGTTGTTCAAAGAGAGAGCATGCATGCAAAAAAGCTGCCGGGATATGAAGTGAACAGTAGCAAGCAGGGTGTTATACATTTAAATCCGGGCGATATGAGATTCATTGTCTCGCTTATAGATCGTGCTATTAAGGAGCAAAATGAAGCAGACGTTGATTTTGAGATAATAAAAAGAAAGTATGTCGAGCTTATTTTGATCGAAGTGCAAAAGAAGATAGATTTTCAAAATAATAAGGTCAATACCGGAACGATAGGAAGCCAGAGGATAATTGCGGAGATACTCGGAGAAATAGAGGACAATCTTGCCGAAGCATTTGATATAGAAGAAACAGCCAGGAAATACGCATTTACACCGAACTATTTAAGAAAGCTGTTTAAAGATTATACGGGACTTTCTCCTATACAATATATTAACAGGCTTCGAATGATACATGCCTGTGAATGTCTCGGAAAAAGCCATATGAGTATAAAGGAAGCGGCAGAATATGTAGGCATTTATGATCTTAATTATTTCTCGCGCATGTTTAAGAAGATAATCGGCTGTTCTCCGAGTAAGATTTAGATCGGACTGTGATATCAAAAAAAGAGTTTTGTGCTATCAGAGCGTTGAAAAGTACAAAGACTCTTTTTTTTTATTTAATTGCGAAAAATGTGATAAAAGCTTAACAAATATAGAATGCCTAATTGTTCTTTAAAACCATACAAAAAATAAATCTGAAAATTATATAAAAAAGCGAAAAAAACCGTAATCGTTATTTTGTGCTAAAATGATGTTGTTTCATTCTCGAAACATCAATAAAGCTGAATTATAGTTATATCATCAAATACAGAAACCGGTTCTGAAAGCAATAATGAAATATAAATAAACACAAAAAGAGGGGAAAAAATATGTCAGATAAAAACACACAGAATAGCTCTCTGGCAGGTGATGTGAAGATCTCGATGAGAGAAAAGATCGCCTACGGATTAGGAGACACATCCTGCAACATCGTTGTAGGTCTGACGTCCAGCCTTTTATCATTCTTTTACACTGATTATATCGGTGTTTCAATCGGAATGGTTGGTCTTATCATTTTGATTTCACGATTCTTTGATGGAGTTTCGGACGTTATCATGGGACTTATCGTTGATCGTACAAAATCAAAATACGGAAAAGCACGTCCGTGGGTTTTGTGGGCAAGCATACCTTATGCGATAGGCTGTGTATTGCTTTTCACTGTTCCTGCGGGAAGCGATATGGTAAAGGCAATTTATATTTTTATAACATACAACTTTATTCAGACAGTATGTTATACAGCACTTAACCTTCCGTATTCTTCACTCGCTGCTCTTATGACACGTAACCAATATGAAAGAGGATCGATCAATGCGATTCGTATGGCTCTTTCACCATTTGGACGTATTCTTGCTACATCTGTAACATTACCGCTCGTAAAAATTTTGGGTGATGATCAGAGAGCATGGATAATTGCAGCTGTTATTTATGCGATTATCGCACTCGGACTTTTATTATTCTGCTTCTTTAATACTAAGGAACGTGTTACTGTTGCAAATCAGCAGGATTCAAAGCTTCCGATAGGACAGAGTCTTAAGGCTTTGTTTAAAAACAAATATTGGGCACTTGGACTTCTTCTTTGGGCAATGCTTTCTGTTTATATGACACTTTCCGGAACAAGCTTAAGCTATTACAGTAAATGGATTTTGGGCAACAGCCTTCTTACAAGTCCTTTGTATCTTGCAGAGCAGATTCCATGTATCATACTTACATTTTTCATTCCGCTGGCTCTTAAAAAAGTAAGCAAACGAAACCTTGCTCTTGCCGGTGCAGTCATATGTATGGTAGGTCAGATCGGATTGGTATTCTGCGACGGAAGCTATACATTCGCGATTGTATCATGTATATGCAGAGGTATCGGACAGGCACCGCTTATGGGCGTTGTATTCTCGTTCATTGCTGACTCGGTTGAATACGGACAGTATAAAACACATCTTAGACTTGAGGGACTTATTTATTCCGCAGCCTCAGTCGGATCAAAGCTTGGAAGCGGACTTATGAGTGCAGCCTTCGGATGGATCTTAAGCGGAGCAGGCTACAGCGGAATGTCAGAGGTTCAGTCAGCATCTACACTTAGTACTATCAGTGCATTGTTTGTATGGGGACCTATCATTGTATGGGGAATTACAGCAATAATATTGTTGTTCCACAAGCTTGAGAAACAGTATCCGGCAATTATGAAGGAGCTTGCTGAACGTGAGGCAAGAGGAGAGCTTTAATTTTAATTCCTATAGATTAATTCCTATAGAGGAAAGCAACTGGATAATTAATAGAATTTAATAATAAAGGAGATTTTACTATGATTTACGGTGAAAAAAATGTAGATAAGCCTATACGTTGGGGTATGGTTGGCGGCGGAATCGGAAGCCAGATCGGATATATCCATCGTTCAGCAGCACTTAGAGATTTTAACTTCGAGCTTGTTGCAGGAGCATTTGATATTGATCCTGAGCGCGGAAAAGCATTTGGTGAAAAGCTTCATGTAACACCGGATCGCTGCTATCCTAACTACAAGGTTATGTTCGAAGAGGAAGCAAAGCGTGAGGATGGAGTACAGGCAGTATCTATCGCAACTCCTAACTTTACACATTATGAAATTGCTAAGGCAGCACTTGAGGCCGGACTTCATGTTTACTGCGAAAAGCCACTTTGCTTCACATATGAGGAGGCTGAGGAGCTTGAACAGGTAGCGAAGAAGAGCGGAAAGGTAATGTTCATTTCTTATGGATATGCCGGACATCAGATGATCGAGGAAGCAAGACAGCTTGTAGCAAGAGGCGACCTTGGAAAAATCAGAATCATCAATATGCAGTTTGCTCATGGCGGAAACAATATCGCGGTTGAGAAAAAATCAGAGTCACAGGCATGGAGAGTTGATCCTAAGAAGGCAGGCCCGGCATTCTCAATGGGTGACGTCGGAACTCATATGCTTTATTTATCAGAGGTTATTTGCCCTGATATCAATATCAAGAGAGTTATGTGTACAAAGCAGTCCTTTGTTGAAGGCAGAATGCTTGAGGACAATGCAATGTCTATAATGGAATATGATAACGGAGCAATTGCTTACATCTGGTCAAGCGGTGTAAATGCCGGTGAGCAGTTTGGATTCAGAATCAGAATAGTCGGAGAAAAGGCATCGGTTGTTTGGGATGCAGAGAAGCCTAACTATCTGTCATATGAGGTTCAGGGAGAAGCTCCGAAGATCTTAAGCAGAGGAAACGGTTATCTTTATAAAGAAGCACTTGCTGATGACCGTATCGGCGGAGGACATCCGGAAGGTTTGTTTGAGGCATGGAGCAACCTTTATACAAAATTTGCAAAGGCTATAGATAAGACAGAAAAGGGCGAGGAGATTGATTTCTGGTATCCTGGAATTCATGCAGGCGTTCTTGGTGTTAAATGGGTAGAAAAATGTGTTGAATCAGCAAACAAGGATTCAGCATGGATAGAGTATTAATTTTGGAATTTAATATAGCAAAGGAGAATAATTATGAGCATTGATCCTAAAGATTTTGATATGCCGGTGGCATCATTTAATCCTAATCCTATGAAGCTTGGTCTGTTTACAGACGGATTGCCGGATATGCCGTTTGAGCAGGTTCTTGATGAAGCTGTTAAGATGGGAATCCAGGTACTTGAAATTGCAACAGGCGGATATTCATGTGCACCGCATCTTGATATGGAGAAGCTTCTTCATGATGCAGGAGCACGCCGCGATTTCATGAATGCTATTGAAAGCCGCGGACTTGAGCTTTATGCACTTAACTGCTCAGCAAATGCATTGGGACCCGGCGAGCGTTGGGCCAGCCACGGACCGGACGTAATGAATACATTCCGTTTGGCAGAGCTTTTGGGAGTTAAGCATATCGTATCTCAGTCAGGGCTTCCGGCCGGCAGCCCTAACGATGAGACACTAAACTGGGTTATCCATACATTCCCGCCGGAAATGGAAGATGTACTCAAGTATCAGTGGGATGTTGCAATTGATTTCTGGTCAAAGGCAGCTGATCTTGCTAAATCATGCGGTGTAGAGACAATAGCACTTGAGAATCATCCTATGAACCTTGTTTATAACGTTCCTACAGTTCTCAAGCTTCGTGAAGCAGTCGGAGATATAATAGGACTCAATCTTGATCCTAGCCACGTATTCTTTATGGGCGGAGATCCGCTTGCAATGGCAAGAAAGCTCTGCGAAGAGAAGGCAGTATATCATGTTCATGGTAAGGATTCACGTATCAATGAGCATATTAAGGGACTTGACTGCTATGAGCAGGGAGCATACAACGGACCGGCTGTAAAGCGTTCATGGAACTATGTAGCAGTAGGCTACGGTCATGATGCTTTATGGTGGAAGACATTCTTTGCAACACTTGCAGAGGGCGATTATCACGGACCTGTTTCTATTGAGGTTGAAGATCCGCTTATGCCTAATAACCTTGTTGCTATTCAGAAATCCGCAGCATTCCTGCATGAGACAATGTTAAAGTAAATATCAACGATAATATAATCTAATTGCTACTTTCTTGGCCTGCCGCATCTGTTTTGGTGCGGCAGGCTTATTGTGTTGTGCACATTGCTTCTTAGAGTGGAATATTTTTGATGCCTGCATTATAATAGACAAAATCAGAGGATATGCAGGCAGGTCCTGATATGATACAGGAGAATGGATAATGAATATATTAACAGCTGAAAATATAACCAAGGCATATACGGAAAGAGTTCTGCTTGATAATGCTTCGTTTTCGCTTTCTGACGGAGAAAAGGTCGGAATCGTAGGTGTCAATGGGATGGGAAAATCCACATTATTAAGGATAATAGCAGGCGAAGAGGAAGCAGATGCCGGAAAGGTTATAAAAGGAGGAAATATCAAAATAGGTTATTTGCCTCAAAATCCGGTATTCGAAGAAAATGATACCGTTCTTACAGCAGTCTTAAGAAATATATCTGAAAATTCAGAGGATATGTCAGCGGTAAGTGAAGCCAAGGCTATGCTGCAGAAGCTTGATATAAAGGAATATGATCAAAAGATAGATGAGCTTTCAGGCGGACAAAAAAAGAGGGTCGCACTCATAAATATTTTGCTTCGGCCGGTAGATATTCTGATACTTGATGAGCCGACAAACCATTTAGACAGCAGAATGTCAGAATGGCTTGAAAATTATCTTATCAATTTCAGAGGAACCCTTATGATGGTAACACATGACAGATATTTTCTTGACCGTATAGCTACAAGGATAGTTGAGGTAGACAATGGCAGGCTTTACAGCTATCCGGGAAGCTACAGCAAGTATGTTGAGCTGAGACAGGAGAGGCTGGATATAGCAAAGGCCGGTGAAAGAAAAAGACAGAGCATATTGAGAAATGAGCTGAAGTGGCTTGCAAGAGGAGCAAGAGCAAGGTCAACCAAGCAGAAGGCTCATATTCAAAGAATAGAGGATATGCAAAATGTAAAGCCCATCGAAGAGGATGCAGAGCTTATGATGAATTCGGTAAGCCAAAGGATGGGAAAGAAAACAATAGAAATATCAAATATATCAAAAAGCTACGGTGACAAAAAGCTGATAGATGACTTCACATATTTCTTTTTAAAAAATGACAGAATAGGTATAGTCGGACCAAACGGATGCGGAAAAAGTACATTGCTTAAGATAATAACAGGAAGTATAGAGCCGGATTTTGGAAGTATAGAGATGGGTTCCACGGTTTCGGTCGGATATTTTTCTCAGGAAAACGAATATATGGATGAATCACAGCTTGCTATAGAATATATCAGGGATGTTGCGGAATATATCAACACGCCGGATGGAAAGCTGTCAGCATCGGCACTTATGGAAAGATTTTTATTTGACGGAACAAGACAATGGACAAGGATAGAAAAGCTTTCCGGCGGAGAAAAGAGAAGACTGTATCTTTTACACGTGCTTATAGGGGCACCGAATGTACTTATACTGGATGAGCCTACAAATGATCTTGATATCAGAACACTGACAATACTTGAGGATTATCTGGATTCGTTTCAGGGAATAGTTATAACGGTGTCACATGACAGATATTTTCTTGACAGGGTCGCAAGGAGAATTTTTGCATATGAGCCTGGAGAAAAAATCAGACAGTTTGAGGGAGGCTATTCCGAATATTATGAGCTTATAAAGGATTCATTGACTGATGAATCCGGGAAAAAAACAGAAAAGAAGCCAAAGGGATACAGACCTCCAAGAGAAAAGAAATTGAAATTCACATATGCCGAGCAAAAGGAATTTGAAACAATAGATGATGATATTGCTTCTCTTGAGGAAAGGATAAGACAAATAGATGAGCTTATGATAAAAAATGCTTCTGATTATCCTAAGCTTGCGGAGCTTACAAAGGAAAAAGAAGAAAAGGAAAGGCTTCTTGATGAGAAAACAGAAAGATGGGTATATTTAAATGAGCTTGCCGAAAAAATAAACGAGCAGTAATTATGCATAAAAGGTCTGCCTATCTTGCAATATATATATATTCGTGATAGATTTGTAAATTGGTAGCCGCAAAATGTGAGTGGCTTATAAATGGCTTTAAGCTTGAGTCGTTTTTTCCCAAATCCAACCTGAAACAGGAGATAAATTCATTATGATTTTGAATCTTATAAAGGTAATTATCCTTGGAATAGTAGAGGGAATTACCGAATGGCTGCCTATAAGCAGCACAGGACATCTTATTCTTGTCAGAAATATTCTTCAGCCTGATCTGTCAGCTGAATTTATTGAGATGTTTGATGTTGTGATACAGCTTGGAGCTATTTTAGCTGTTATAGTTATATTTTTTAATAAGCTGTGGCCGTTTCATACAAAGAAAAAGGCAGACAGACAGTGGTTTGTA
The DNA here is from genome assembly GCA_963595425.1 of Faecalibacterium sp. CAG:74. Taxonomy (GTDB): domain Bacteria; phylum Bacillota; class Clostridia; order Lachnospirales; family Lachnospiraceae; genus Alectryocaccobium. The sequence goes on from CAVBHN010000043.1 coordinate 7,974, forward strand.
AACCCGATAAGTGAAGGAGCTGCCGGAAAATGTCAGAGGTTTGCAAACAATTATCTTTATATGGATAAAATAATCCTTTGGCTTAAGATTGCTGTATCGTCAATACCTGCACTTGTTGTGGGAGTACTTTTTGACAACTGGTTTGAGGCTCATATGCACGCACCGATCCCGGTTGCCGTAATGCTTATCATATATGGTGTCATATTCATAATCATAGAGAATAAAAACAAGCATAAAAAAGCCAGAGTGCGCCGCACTTCGATGATAAGCTGGAGAGATGCATTTTTGATTGGATGCTTTCAGGCACTTGCATTGCTTCCTGGAACATCAAGATCGGGAGCAACAATTGTAGGAGCACTTATACTGGGGCTTTCAAGAGTATGTGCAGCCGAATATTCATTTTTCCTTGCGATTCCGGCAATGGTCGGAGCATCTGGCATTAAGCTTTTGAAATTTGGATTCAGCTTTACGGCAGAAGAGGCTTTATGCCTTATAGTAGGAATGGCGGTTGCCTTTGTGATTTCTATGTTTTCTATAAGATTCCTTATGAATTTTGTAGCTAAGCATGATTTCAAGGTTTTTGGATATTACAGAATTGTATTGGGAATTATAGTTATCGTTTTTGCAATGTATTCTATGATGAGTGCACAGCAGGGAATGGGGAATGGTATGTTTACTAGTGTTTTGATCACTTTTTTGGTATCTATGGTGCCGATAGTTGAATTAAGAGGAGCTATACCGATCGGTGTAGGACTCGGACTTTCACCGGCGGTCGTTTATATAACTGCCGTTATCGGAAACATGGTTCCGGTTGCCTTCATATATTTATTTGCCAGAAAAGTGCTTGTCTGGGGAAGTGATAAGCCTGTTATCGGGAAGTTTTTTAACTTCTGTCTTACAAAGGGTGAATCGGGTGGAAGAAAGCTTAAGGCAAAGGCAGGACAGGGAATATTCCTTGCGCTTTTGGTATTTGTAGGAATTCCGCTACCGGGAACAGGTGCATGGACCGGAACACTTGCCGCGAGTATCCTGGACATGGGCTTCAAGAAGAGCGTTGCAGCTGTTATGCTCGGAGTCCTTATGGCAGGAATAATAATGGCGGCCATATCATTTGGTGTTGCTTCTGCATTTGCGTAACCAACGGAGGAAATATCTATGAGATGTCCATTTTGCAGCAATGAAGATACAAGAGTTGTAGATTCGAGACCGGTAGAAGACAGCAATTCAATAAGAAGAAGACGTATGTGTGACAGCTGCGGACGCAGATTTACCACATATGAGAAAATAGAAACGATCCCGCTTATTGTAATCAAAAAGGATATGAACAGAGAGCGGTATGACAGAGCAAAGATAGAAGCCGGAGTTCTTCGAGCGTGCCATAAAAGACCTGTTTCTGTAGATGACATAAATGCTTTGGTTGATAAGGTAGAGGTTGAAATATTTAACCGCGAGGAGAAGGAAATAGAGAGCACGGTAATAGGCGAGCTTGTTATGAACAATCTCAAGAATGTCGATCCGGTTGCTTATGTAAGATTTGCTTCTGTATATCGTGAGTTTAAGGATGTAAATACATTCATGGATGAACTGAAAAAATTCCTTGAGTGATGATGAGGAGGATATTATGGAGAGATTTGATAAATCATCTAAGCTGGATAACGTTCTTTATGATGTTAGAGGACCGGTTGTAGATGAAGCGGCAAGAATGGAAGAGGAAGGAAAAAATGTTTTAAAGCTTAATATTGGAAATCCTGCTCCGTTTGGCTTTTCTGCACCTGACGAGGTCATAGAGGATATGATAATGAATATAAGGGATTGTCAGGGATATTCAGCCTCCAGCGGACTCTTTTCTGCAAGGAAAGCAATTATGCAATATTGTCAGATAAAGGGAATTATGGGAGTAGGCGTTAAGGACATATATACCGGAAACGGTGTAAGTGAGCTTATAAATTTATCTATGCAGGCACTTCTTGATTCGGGAGACGAGGTTTTGGTGCCGGCGCCAGATTATCCTTTATGGACTGCATGTGTAACGCTTTCGGGAGGAAAGGCAGTTCATTATATTTGTGATGAGCAGTCAGAATGGAATCCTGATATAGAGGATATAAGAAGCAAGATTACAGACAAGACAAAGGCTATAGTGGTTATTAATCCGAACAATCCAACAGGCGCGCTTTATCCAAAAGAAATTTTGCAGCAGATAGCAGATATCGCAGATGAGTTTGGTCTTATAGTGTTTTCGGATGAAATTTATGACAGACTTGTTATGGATGGCATGGAGCATGTATCTATTGCCTCGCTTGCTTCTCCTGAGGTATTTTGTGTTACATTTTCGGGACTGTCAAAGTCACATATGATAGCAGGCTTCAGGATAGGCTGGATGGTTTTAAGCGGAAATAAGAAGAAGGCTAAGGGATATATAGAGGGTATAAATATGCTTTCAAATATGAGACTTTGCTCTAATGTTCCGGCTCAGTCAATCGTACAGACCGCACTTGGCGGCTGGCAGCTGTGTCAAAGACATATTCAGCCGGGCGGCAGAATTTATGAGCAGAGAGAATATGTTTACAACAGGCTGAAAAATATGCCCGGAGTAAGTGTAGTGAAACCGAAGGCTGCTTTTTATATTTTCCCCAAGCTTGACAGGGAAAGGTTCAATATACACAGCGATGAGCAATTTGCACTTGATTTTCTGCACAAGCAGCAGGTGCTTGTTGTAAACGGAAAGGGCTTCAACTGGCCGGGTCAGGATCATTTCAGGATAGTATATCTTCCGAATTTGAATATTCTTGAGGAATGTATGGATAAGCTTGAGGAGTTCCTTACAACCTATAAGCAAAGATAAAATAAACGGGCTGTCATCTGACAGCCCGTTTCAGAGTGAAGACAAAACACCTTTTGCGATTTCAAAAGCCGCTTGAGGTGTTTTG
>CAVBHN010000044.1:0-1826 GCA_963595425.1 Faecalibacterium sp. CAG:74
CTCACCGGGACAAACAGCTATGCAGCAAAGAAGCTGTTAAATGTGGAGGATACCACAAGCAATTATCTGATTTACAGCCCGATCGTTTATGAGTCCAGGGAGGATAACTGGCTTTTGAACATTGAGCTGTACAGTGAAGAGTTCAGAGCAGACCTAGTTTCTATATGGATGAATGAGATGGGTCTTTTACCATCACCCGAGCTTAGGAGAATGGTAAAGCACTATAAGAAATTCTTCGGAGCACAGCCAAGAAGGGCGGCATTTGCGAAGCTGAATAAGGGAATCACGAATGCATCAAAGCTGCATCTTGCGGTGATGGCTGTCATCTGCGGTATCAGCGATACACAGCCGAACAGCATTATTAAGACAGTTATCAGCAGCGGAACTGATATACAATCAAATGAGGTATTAAAGGAGCTTGTAAGCTTTGGCGCGGATGTACCCTTCTGGGCACTTGCAAGGCAGGCAGCCGGATATTTTGAAGAGGAGAATCCCTCTGTCGAAAAGCTGATAACGCATATTTTGCTTACGGCAGCAACCAGAACGCTCCGCATAGAATATCTATCAGGGCTTGATGGCTTTATTTCAACACCGCATCAGGCATGGTGCTATGACTTTGTATCGGAGTGGCTTGCGGGAGATGATAAGCAGGAGCTTGCCGAGATCCTTCGAAACACAGAGGAGGAGCTTTTCTTAAGGAGACGGTTTATGCAGGTGCCGATCGAAGATCTGATCGGTACGGATATATTCCCTTGCATCAACGAATGTATTCTGACGCAGCTTATGACAGAAATCAGTAACCATATCATCAATGTAGATATGATTACAGGTACGGTGGAGAAGCGCCGTACCTTGGCATGGTATGATGAGGTGAAGTGCTATTATGAAGGCATACTTCAGGTGGCAAGGATGCAGTCGTTCTTTTTGGAGCATTCTGCCGGCTTCCATACAGTAGAGGCAAGGAATGTATGGAGGGAATATACCGAGGATTACTATCGCATGGATACCTATTACCGTCGGTATCATCTGGCATTTGGAAGGAGCCTTACCGTAGGCAATGAACAGCTTGACGACCTTTTCAAGCAGGTAACGGATAAGGTGGAGGGACTTTATACGCACTGGTTCTTAGGCGAGCTGGGAAATAACTGGTCGGATGCCTGTGCAGACGAGCTTAGGCAGTTTGGACGGATTTTAGAGGTGCCGCAGCAGGCAGATTTCTATAATCAGAGGATAAAAAATGCAGATAATCGTATATTTGTTATTATCTCGGATGCTCTTCGCTATGAGGTAGCTGCATCACTGGCAGAGCAGCTTCGGCGAGAAACCAAAAGCAATGTTGCACTTAAATCCTGTGCGGGTATTTTTCCGACAGCCACAAAGTTTGGCATGGCTGCATTGCTTCCGCATAAGCAATTAACTGCCACGCAGCGAGAAAACGGAATCTTGCAGATTCTCTCGGACGGATTGTCTACCGAGGCCGGCAGCCGTGATAAGGTTCTGAAAAATGCCAACAGCAAAAGCGTGGCATTGAAATATAAGGATATCGCACCGATGAAGCGTGCAGAAAGATCCGCGCTTGTAAAGGGGATGGATGTGGTCTATATCTATCACGATAAGATAGATGAATCAAGTCATACCTCTGAAAGCATGGTATTTCCGGCATGTGACAGTGCAATCGAGGAAATCAAAAATATAGTAAGGATAATTCGAAATGAGTTCAGCGGTACTCATGTATATATTACAGCAGACCATGGCTTCCTTTATACCTACAGTCCGCTGTCTGAGGATTCCAAGGCAGACAAGACAACCTTAAGCGAGCAGGATGT
>CAVBHN010000044.1:2088-10052 GCA_963595425.1 Faecalibacterium sp. CAG:74
GAGGTAGTGCTTCTTTCTGCAGGACGCAAGATCAGCAATATGATATTCTCGCTAAACTTCTACCAGAAGGATGCTGTAGGCGACAACCGAAGTGCCGCAGGCTATCTTTTATATTTTGTCGATTCAAACGGAAAGCAGATCAGTGATACGGCAAGGATCATCGCAGATAAGACGAGTGATAACGGACAGGAGCGTACATTCCGATGCAGCTTTAATCTGAAGTCGCTGAAGTATGACAACAAGGCAAGCTATTATCTGGTTATTGCAGACGAAACGGGACTTATGCTGCCGCAAAAGGAGGAATTTCAGATTGATATAGCATTTGCGGTGGATGAATTTGATTTTTTTGGCTGATTTAAGAGAAAGCAAAAGTGAGGGGAAAAATGAATGGACGAATTTAATAATATATCGGAAACAGGTGACCGCCGTGAGATCATAAAGAGCAAGCTCCGTCAGCACTTTGACGGCCGTATCGTAAGAAAGGATCTGACTAAGTCAATACGCGAGGGAGCCAATGTTCCTGTTTATGTTTTGGAATATTTGCTGGGTCAATACTGCAATTCGGATGATGAGGAGATCATTAGTGAGGGAGTGGACAATGTAAAGCGTATTCTTCGCGATAATTATGTGCGTCCGGATGAGTCGCAGAAGATATTATCAATGCTTAGAGAGAGAGGTTCATATACGGTAATTGACAGAATCACCGTTATCTTAAATACCAAGGAGGATCGCTATGAGGCTTCATTTTCCAACCTTGGTGTAAAGGGTATTCCTATACATCCGGATTATGTCAAAGATTATGACAGGCTTCTATGCGGCGGCATCTGGTGCATATTGCAAATGGAGTATGAGTTTATCGAGGAGGATAAGAAAAACACACAGCCTATACGCATACGCAAGCTTACGCCTATCCAGATGCCTCATGTGGATATGGATGAGGTGAAGAACGGACGCAAGGCCTTTACTAAGGACGAATGGATCGATATATTGCTTCGATCTACCGGAATGGAGCCCGATAAGCTTACCGCAAGAGAAAAATGGCTTTTGCTGACACGTATGATTCCGCTGGTCGAAAATAACTTTAACCTTTGTGAGCTGGGACCGAGATCTACGGGAAAATCCTATATATATGAGCAGATTTCGCCAAACAGCATACTTGTTGCAGGCGGTCAGACAACTGTTGCAAATCTCTTTTATAATATGTCGAACCATACAGTAGGTCTTGTCGGTATGTGGGATGTTGTTGCCTTTGATGAGGTGGCAGGAATCAAGTTCAAGGACAAGGACGGCATTCAGATCATGAAGGGATACATGGCGTCAGGCTCATTTTCACGCGGCAAGGCAGAGATCCAGGCCAAGGCATCGATGGTTTTTGTGGGAAATATCAATCAGAGTGTAGAGACGCTGCAGAGAACCTCGAGCCTTTTTGATCCTTTTCCTCCGGAAATGGGAACAGATACGGCGTTTCTCGATCGCTTTCATGCCTATATACCGGGCTGGGAAATTCCGAAGTACAGACCGGATTCCTTTACAAATGATTATGGATTTATCACAGATTATCTGTCTGAATTTATGCGTGAGCTCAGAAAGGACAATTACAGTGATATTGCCGAGAAATTTTACAAATTGGGTTCAAATATCAATCAGCGAGATGCAATTGCGGTTCGAAAGCTGATTTCAGGCTTTATCAAGCTTGTATATCCCGACGGAGAGGTGACAAAGGATGAGGTGGCGGAGATCATGGAGCTGTCACTGGAGCTTCGCCGTCGTGTAAAGGAGCAGCTTAAGAAAATCGGCGGAATGGAGTTTTATGACGTAAATTTCTCATATATTGACAATGACAGCTTCGATGAGCATTACGTAACGGTGCCTGAGCAGGGCGGCGGCAAGTTGATCCCTGAGGGTATCGGAAAGCCCGGAACGCTTTATACTGTTTCAAAATCAAAGAACGGCATGATCGGATGCTATCGTCTGGAGACGCAGATGATGCCAGGTAACGGCAAGCTCACCTGTACAGGCATCGGATCAGGCAAGGAGCCAAAGGAAGCAACCAATACAGCCTTCAATTATTTAAAGGCCAACGGAAATGCCATCTCAGGAGCCATAAGCACAACAACCAAGGATTATATTATAAATTATCAGGATATGCAGGGGATCGGAATGACGGGAAGTTTGGCACTTCCTACATTAATCGCAATTTCCTCGGCAGCGCTTGGTAAGCCGCCTATCAGCAGCCTTGCGGTTCTTGGTGAGATAAGTATCGGCGGAACGATAATGAAGGCAGAGGATTTGGCAAGCACTCTTCAGGTCTGCCTTGACAGCGGAGCAAAGAAGGTATTGCTGCCGTTCTCATCTGCAGCTGATATAGGAACGGTCCCATCAGAACTGGTATCAGCCTTCAACCTGCTCTTTTATTCAAGCCCTGAGGAGGCTGTATTTAAATCGCTGGGTGTGGAGTAGGCTGATACAAATACATAGAAAGGAGGAGGTGGTATTATTTTTGAGCAGGATTTTGAAGCAATGCTTAGAGCACACAGCAATGTAATAGATGATAAGAAGCAGTTTATGGCAATGGCGAAGGATCTTTTTCCGAAGGAGGCTAAAAATCTTAATCTGCTGTTGATTGCATACAATATGGGGATAGCAGGAGACATCAAATCCGTCAGACTCATAAATAATACCTTTGCCTTTCGCTATGTGAAGCAGCTGATGGAGGATTATGGGATAAGCAGAGTAAATGCAGACTGGATCGTGTCGGTATGGTGCGTGGCATATGGAAAGAGGGTGCTCGGAAAGCCCTGTGAGATATCATTGCAGGATAAGAAAAGCGGGCCGGCCATAAAGGATGACAAGTCAGAAACATCCGCGAAGTCATACGGGGAGCTGTTCGTCTATGCAAAAAGCCATAGGGCAGAGGGCCTTTCGGTAACAGGCTTTCAAGGTGACAGGAAGCAGACAATCATATTTCAGAACAGATCAAAAGACCGTGATGTTGTTGAAATTGCAGACAACAGCTTTAGCAATACGCCCATAGAGGAGGCTGTGATAACCGACGGAATCAGATATATCGGTTCAAAGGCCTTTTGCGGCTGCACAGGACTGCATCAGGTGGTATTGCCTGTAAGCCTTGAGGAAATCGACAATTCAGCCTTTGAGGATTGCAGCGCCCTTAAGTCGATTACACTGCCGGTGCAATTAAAAAGTATAGGAGCTGCGGCCTTTAAGAATTCGGGACTTAAAAAACTTAATATACCAAGGAGTGTATTTTGGATAGGTGATGAAATGCTGTCGGGCTGTGGTAGGCTTGAGAGTATCAGGCTTCCCGAAAATATCGAAAAAATACCTGATCGGATGTTTGAAAATTGTGTGGAGTTAAAGAAGGCAGTTCTGCATGAAAAATTGGATGCCATAGGTGAGAGGGCATTTTTTGGCTGCAGCAGTCTGGATTTTATCATAATTCCTGACAGTGTATGCTCTATCGGAAGAGATGCATTTACCGGAACGGATAAGCAGTTTATTATCCAGTGCTCATTTGGGTCATTTGCAGAAAAATATTGCAGACAAAACAGGATCAAATATCAGTTGGTATAATGCAAAGGGTGATATATATGGGCTTTTTAGAGTCATTGTTTGGCAAAAATAAAATACCGAAGATCATTTCTATAATGCCTGATGCTGCCAAAAATGAGCTTCGGATGGGCAGACTTCCAATCCTGAATACAGACAAGCTTTTCTTGAAAAAGGGAGAAAAAATTCATTATATTGATAAGGCTATCCATCTGGAAATCAGAAAAAAGAAGGTTTACAGGCATGTAGGGCACAGCTCTCCGGGACTTTTGAACGGAAACAGGTGGAGCTCTGGAGCAGCCACCTCAAACGAATATGATGAGCTGGTACAGCATCGGGGAATTTTGTATGTGACTAATCAAAGAATTGTATTTCAGTCACCGGAGACAGGATATGACAAGGCATACAGATATCTTACGACAGTACAGCCCTATATAGATGCATGTGTATTGCAGTTTGGAAACAAAAGCTACAATATGTATGTAGAGGACGGAAATATTTTATATCAGGTATTAAGGCTGATTCAGCAAAGGAGGATGCCCTGATGGACGGACAGTTAAAAAACGGAACAATACTAACCTCAGAAAGCGGAAATAAATATACAATAGTACGTCTCCTCGGTGCAGGCGGACAGGGTGAGGTTTATGATGTAGAATGCGACGGCAGGCATTATGCCCTGAAATGGTATTTTAAGGGAAGTGCTACGATCAGACAGAAGAAGCTTTTGGAGGAGATCATTGCAAAGGGAGCTCCGGATGACTCCTTTTTGTGGCCGCTGGAATTGATCGTTCCGGCACAGGGTGAGCTTTACGGCTATATTATGCCTCTTAGGCCCGGAAATTATAAGAGCATAGTCGATCTGATGAAGAAGCGTGTAAATCCATCCTTTTATGTGCTTTGCAGGACTGCATTTAATCTGACTAAGGGATATCGCAATCTTCATGCGGCAGGTGCCAAGTATCAGGATATTTCCTTTGGAAACCTTTTCTTTAATCCCGATAACGGAGATGTGCTGATCTGCGATAATGACAATGTATCCTATGATAACAGCAATCAGGGAGGCGTCCTCGGAACCCCGGGATTTATGGCTCCGGAGATCGTAAGGGGTGAAAAGAGACCATCAAGAGATACGGACAGATATTCACTTGCAGTGCTTTTATTTTATCTTTTCATGGTCAATCATCCGTTGGAGGGCAAGCAGGAGGCTGCCATAAAATGCATGGATATGGCTGCAAGGATTAAGCTTTACGGCACAAATCCAGTTTTTATCTTTGATCCTAAAAATAAGACCAACAGACCGGTTAAAGGGATTCATGATAATGCAAATATCTATTGGCCGTTATATCCCGAAAAGCTGAGGGAGCTGTTTACAAAATCCTTTACAGTAGGACTAAACACACCATCAAAGCGTGTAACCGAGCCTGAATGGATGAATCTCTTTGCAAATATGATGAGCGGCATGATGCGCTGCACATGCGGGGCAGGCATTTTTTATGATGAGAGCCTTGAAAGTGCAGGTGTGGCTCATACATGCTGGAATTGTCAGGGAACGGTTAAGGTGCCTATGCGGATCGTAATAGGGAAGAAAACCGTGATTTTAAATCAGGATTCCAAGCTGATGAGACATCATATCTACGATGATTTTGATATGGATACGGTAGTGGGAGAGGTTGTCAGAAATCCCAAAAATCCGGCTCTTTGGGGCATCAGAAATACCGATAAGGTGAACTGGACATATGAAAAGGCAGATGGCGTACAGATACCTGTAGAAACAGGCAGAAGTGCCGGAATTGCCAGAGGCGTAAGACTTCATTTTTCACAGTCATCAGGAGAGTTTAGATAAAGCTGTTAAATAAAGCAGGATAATCAGATATTACGTTTAAGAATTTATTAGGAAGGGGAACATTTATGGATGAAAAGGAATTACAAAGACCGGGAGGAGAACTCGCAAGCAGACCGATTCACTTTTTTTGGGTAGTGGACTGCTCGGGATCAATGTCATATGACGGCAAAATCAATATTGTAAACAATGCGATTGAGGAGTGCATTCCGGAGATGGCATCGGCAGCAGACAATAATCCGAATGCACAGCTTTTAATACGTGCACTTGAGTTTTCATCGGGAGCAAGCTGGATCACTCCCAAGCCGATTCCGGTAGATGAATACAGCTGGGAGCCGCTTGAGGCCAATGGCTTAACTCAGCTTGGCAGTGCATTTGAGCTGCTTGCGGCACAGCTGTCTATTCCTCCGATGCCGTCAAGGGCATTGCCTCCTGTTATTGTTCTTTTATCGGACGGAATGCCTACGGATGATTACAAAAGCGGTCTTAATAAGCTAAAGACTCTTCCGTGGTTTAAGAAGGCGGTTAAGATTGCGATTTCGATCGGCAAGGATGCGGATGATGACATTTTAGAGGAGTTTACAGGCAATAAGGAATTGGTGCTTCAGGCTAATAATGCGGCAGCACTGGCAAAGATGATCAAGTGGGCGTCTACCACAGTATCTATGGTTTCGGCTCCGTCAAGCAGACCTATGAATGAGGAGGCAATCCTTAAGCTATCAGAAAGCAGCACATTAGATAATACAGCTGCGGGACATGGATCGGCAGATCCGTTTGCCAAGGCAAATAATCAGGCTCCGCTGGTAATAGATATGAGCAATATCCCTGATCCCGATGATTTCGATGAGGGAGCCGTTTGGTAAAAAGGAGGAAGCTGAATGCTTCATATATTTGGAAAAAGCGTAAAGGGCGCAGCTCATGAGAAAAACAAAATGCCGCTTCAGGACAGTCATAGGATAGAGAGGATTTCGGATAATATAGCCATAATCGCAGCTGCAGACGGCCATGGAAGCTCAAGCTGTCCAAGAAGTGACAGGGGCTCATTGATAGCGGTAAATACCTTTTGTTCGGTGATCAGGAAATATCTTGAAGGCTATGCGGGTGAAAAGGATGGTATGGAGAGTCTGCTGACATTTTTGAACCGTGAGGGAGACACCAGGCTTGCCAGAGAAATATGCGAGGAATGGCAATTCAGGGTAAGACAGTCATTTTATAAGGATAAGGATGAAAGCAAGATAGATGGCAGCGGTGATGTTGACTGGCGGTCTGTTTATTCGATGTACGGAACCACACTTCTTGGAATGCTGATCACAGATGGCTTTATTTTCTCGTTTCAGATTGGTGACGGAGATATTAACAGCATCACAGAAAATGAAATGTCACAGCTTGTTGAGCCGGAGAGATTTTTAGGTACCGAAACCCATTCATTGTCCAAAACGGATGCATGGAGAAAGGCGGCAGCAGCTGTCAGAAGGAAAAATATTAATGAGGATGTGCCTTATCTTTATATGCTTTCTACAGATGGATTTTCAAACAGCTTTATAAATCAGGAGGAATTCGAAAAAAGCTGCAGGGGTTATTATTGCATGCTTATAGAGCATGGCTGTGAGGCAGTACAGAGCAATCTTGAAAAATGGCTTAAGGAAACAAGCAGCCTTGGATGCGGTGACGATATAACCGTTGTAATGGCATATGCCGATTAAATATTGGCTTGTGTATAGAGGAAAGAATAAAATATGATCGTAGATCGATATTATTATCAGAAGCTTAATACCAAGGAGCAGGCTATTTACAGGAAATTTTATAAGGGTCTGCTGGCTCATGAAGAGGTGATCGCACTTCCGATAAGGGGACAGCTTCCGATGGATGTATTTGGAAGAATATATGCGGCTGTGACCAGAGATAATCCGTTAATCTATTATGTGAACCAATCGACATGCAAGACGGTAACAGACAGACATGGCCATACAGCAATTTGTCCTCAGTATTTTTACAGCCGGGAAAAGGTCAGGATATTTAATAAGCAAATAGAAAATTCGATAAATCAGCTGGCAGTTGATTTACGGCTTTTTGAAGGATCAAATTACGATAAGGAATTAAAAATCCATGATTGGTTTTGCAAAAATATAAAATACGATGATAAGGGTACAGATATGAAAGATCTGCACAGAGTGATTTTTTCACATAATATTATCGGAGTATTTGCAAAGCATACGGCTCAGTGTGAAGGAATTGCTAAGGCTGTGAAGGTGCTATTAAATGCAATTAATATAAAATGCATCGTTGCAACAGGCAAGGCAGGAATCGGACAGGAATACGAACCTCATGCATGGAATATTGCGGATATAGACGGAAGATTCTGTCAGCTGGACGTGACCTGGGATATGGGCGGAAGTACTGACGGAAATATCAGCTATGAGTATTTTAATGTAACGGACAGAGTTATTAAAAAGACCCATAAGGCAGAGAATATCCTGCCTCGATGCAGGTAGACAATATTATATACATAAGAAATTTAACAGGTCGTTGATGCGCGAAATGTCGCCGTGTCGGCGAC
>CAVBHN010000045.1:0-9269 GCA_963595425.1 Faecalibacterium sp. CAG:74
TCTGCCACGGCAATATCTGTCGCTCACCCATGGCAGAATTTATTATGAAGAAAATGGTTGATGAGCGTGGTCTGTCTGATAGATTTTATATAGAATCCGCCGCAACAAGCTCTGAAGAAATATGGGACGGCATAGGCAATCCGGTATATCCGCCTGCCAGACGGGAGCTTTCGAAGCATGGTATAAGCTGTGAAGGAAAGCATGCAAGGCAGCTCACAAAATCCGACTACGACCGATTTGATTTTCTTATAGGCATGGATGATATGAACATACGCAATATCAAAAGAATGACTGTCCATAAATCCGATAAAATACGCCTTTTGCTGTCATTTACCGATAACCCAAGAGCTATAAGCGATCCATGGTATACCGGCAATTTTTCAAAGACATATTCCGATATCGAAGAGGGCTGCGAGGCCTTTCTTAAATTTCTTTTATCAAAGAGCCTTATTTGAAGCTTAACTCCTTGACTAATAGACCAAATTAGAAGAAAATGTCCTTAGGTTAAGGTTTATTATGAACGATTAAAAGCGAGGGTTATCAATATGGGCAAAAAAAAATATGTAGCATATGTAGGCACATATACTCACGGAACAAGCAAGGGAATTCATTTATATGATGTAGATGTGGAAAACGGAACACTTACCGAAAGAAAAGAAATTCCGGCAAGCAACTCATCTCACTTATGCGTTTCCTTTAATAAGAAATTTTTATATTCAATAATAGATGCCGGTGTAGGTGTTTATGAGATTCTGCCGGACGGCGATCTTAAATTTATCAATAAAAAAGAAATCGACGGTATGCGAGGCAGATTTCTTTCTGTTGACAGAACAGGTAAATATCTGTTTATCGGCGGATATCATGATGGCAAAGTCACAGTTATGCATACTCACCACGACGGCCGCCTGGGAAGCATTATGGATGGTGTATTTCATAAAGGAATCGGAACCTTTGCAGAGCGCAATTCCCGTCCTCATGTTACATGTGTAGTTCCTACTCCTGACAACAAATTTGTCTGTGCAGTAGACAATGGCATAGATCAGGTCAAAATATACAGCATTACAGACGAAAATAAGCTTGCTCTTGCAGACACACTTCGCTGCAAAAGAGAATCGGCTCCGAGCCTTCTTCGCTTTGCTCCTGACGGCAAGCATGCATATATACTTGTACAGATTTTAAACAAAGTAGAAACCTATTCCTATGAATATAATGAAGGCGACAAATATCCTACATTTGAAAAGCTTCAGTGCTTAAGCACTATCTCAGATGAGCTTGATCCGATTCATGATGCAGCAGCCGGACTTCGTCTCTCACCTGACGGCAAATATCTTTTTGCATCAACTGCAGGTGACAATACGGTTTCCATGTTCTCGATCAATCCTGATGACGGAACGCTTACAAAGGAATTTGCACTTCCGATAAGCGGTGAATATCCTAAGGATCTTGCAGTATTTCCTGACGGAAAGCATATCGCGGTAGTCAATAACGAATCAGGCTCTATCACAACCTTCAAGATTAATTACGAAAAGAAGGTGCTTACGATGAACAGCAAGCCTCTTATGGTAGATACCCCGAGCTGCATACAGATATTTGAGCTCCCGGATGAGGATGACACTGCTTTAGAAGCCTCCAACGAGGAAAGCAAATAAAGATCATAAAGCAAATGCTCCCGCAAGACCAAATGTCTTTGGGAGCATTTTTATTGGAAGTTTTAAGGAAGTTTTCACTTTACGGCTTCATAAAGCCTTTTCATATTCATATCTTCAAGATTAATGCCATATTGGTAGAATTTTACATTATTCTCAAGCTTCTCAAGCAATGTAAGACTAAGAGTCATCAGCTCCTGACTGCATGGTCTGTACATTTGCTGTAAAAGCGGGATAAAAGCCTCTTTGTATGAAAGTTCACGAATATAGCTGTTTTTTGATCTTTTTAATATAATGATCGATCGAAGAGGCACAATCGTGTTTGTATTTTGCTTTTCCTTTCCGCACCATGGCGTTCCGCATGCAAACACGCCTTCATCTGTGAATTTTATAAGCGGCTTATCTCCGTTAACAACAAATGATCCGTCTATCTGCTTAAGAAACTGATCTATCCTTGTCGTTTTTCCGATACCGCTTTTAGATGTAAGCATATATGCTGCGCCGTTATACGCAACAACCGCGCCATGTATCAAAATTGTCGAATATGCAATCATCTCATGCGCAATGGCTCTGTATATCGAGAGTGTCTCAAGATATCCGTCTGTGACATCCTCGCCATCATTGTTTTCTTTCTCATATTTGATTGCATTTTCCGAACTTTTTATACATATATCTGCCGTTTTGTCCATGTCACAGATATAATCCCTGCAAAGCTCATATACCTGTGCATAGAGTGCTTTTATTTCTACTGTTCTGCCGGCTATACTTATCTTAAATTCTTTACTCATGTGCCATAGTATAACCTATTTTCATTCGTACTTCTATAGTTTAAAAGTATTCTATGGATTACTTGGAAAATTATTTTTTTCTTTTCTTCATTTCCTCGATCATTACAGGAAGCACCTTATTTACATCACCGACGATGCCTACGTCTGCCACATCAAATATAGACGCATCCTCGTCCTTATTGACAGCAACAATGTAGCCGGAGCCTATCATTCCCGAAACATGCTGTGTAGCACCCGAAATTCCGCATGCAATATAGAGCTTAGGAGCAACAATCTTGCCCGACTGACCAACCTGATGAGCTCTTGAAACCCATCCATCCTCTATTGCAGGTCTTGTAGCGCCTACTACACCTCCGAGTACCTCTGCGAGCTCTTCTACGAGTGCAAAATTCTCCTTGCTTCCCATTCCGCGTCCGCCTGAAACAATTATTTCAGCCTCCTCAAGGTTCACAGCTTCGGCAATTTCCTTTACGCTCTCTACAATCCTTGTTCGAGCCTTTAAGCCCTCTGAATTTTCGCTTATTACCTCACCTGTACGGCTCTCATCAAGCTCTTTTGCAAATGAGCCTGAACGGATTGTTGCAACATGAGGAAGATTCTCACCCATTTTCATATCATTTAAAATATTTCCATTATATGAAAGAGCAGTATATACTCCGTCCTCTGTAATAGCTGTTACATCCGTAATACAGCCTGAGTCAAATGCACCTGCAACAGCCGGAGCGATCATCTTGCCCTCAGGTGTTCCTGCCATATAAACAGCCTTCGGCTGATATTTATCCGCAAGATTTATAATAGCAGCTGCCTTTTCCTCTGCCCCTTTCGCATCCTCTTCTATTTTTATAACCCTTGCTGCTCCTGCTTCAATTACTGCACCTGTATCCGTATCCTTTCCGAATACAACCACTACAGCCTCTTCACCTTTTTTCGCAGCAAGCCTTGCAGCCTCACTGACAGCCTCAAGCGAAGCACTTATTACCGCACCGTCTGCGCTCTGAGCGTAGACCATGATATTTTTTCCGTTTGTATAATTCATTTTCATATATCCTCCGCTCTTTATATTGCCTTTGCCTCTTCCATTAAATCAAGAGCCTTTGAAACTGCTTCCTGTGCATCCTCTGTCTTGATCTTTGTTCCTGCAGCTCTCTTTTGTGGCTCGTAAACCTTAATCACAGATACCTGCAGCTTGGAATCCTCCTTTGCTGCAAGCTCCTCTATTGGCTTCTTTCTTGCAGTCATCTTGCTCTTGATGGTTGGATAACGAGGTTCATAAGCCGGCTTGTTTACAGTTACAAGACACGGAAGCTCTGCCTCTATCATGCTGTAGCCTTCCTCTGTCTCCTGCTTTGCCAGAGCCTTTGCTTCATCTGCATTTATGTCTATTACATCTGCTATTACAGGAACATCAAGCTCTCCTGCAAGCATTATACCTACCTGTCCGGATGCAAAATCCGTAGTCTCCTTACCGCAGAATACGATGTCAAACATTTTACCGGTTTTCTCTTCTATTTCTGCCTTTGCAGCCTTTAAGGCTTTGGCTATGCTCTGCGGATCCTTTTCCTGATAGCTCTCATCCTCTGCCAGATAAGCATTGTCAGCACCCACTGCCAGACAGTTTTTAAGTGAATTTTTGACACTTTCATCGCCTACCGAAAGTACTGTTACCTCTCCGTCTGTTACTTCCTTTAAACGTACTGCCATTTCAAGAGCATAGGTATCAAATGCGTTGACTATAGGTGTTATTCCGTCAAGCGACGGCATTCCTGCTTCCTTGTTCAGCGAAATTTCTACCGAATCATCCGGAACCTGCTTTATACATACTAAAATTTCCATCTTGTCCTCCATAGGGTCTGCTGATTATTTGCCTATCACGTTATTAGCTATAACGATTCTCTGAACCTCATTGGTTCCCTCAAAAATCTGGAATATCTTTGCGTCTCTTAAAAGCTTTTCAACAGGATATTCTCTGCTGTAGCCGTATCCGCCAAACATCTGTATAGCCTCAGATGAAACCTCCATGGCAATATCCGATGCATAGCATTTTGCAATAGCCGATTCCTTTGTATAAGGAAGGCCCATGTCCATCCTTGTAAGTGCATGTGCAACCATCTGACGTGCTGTTTCTGTTTTAATTTCCATATCTGCAACCTTAAACTGAAGCGCCTGGTTTTTGATTATAGGCTTTCCAAACTGGATTCTTTCCTTTCCGTATGCAACAGCCTCGTTAATTCCTCTTTGCGCAATACCTGTTGCAACACAGCCCATCCATGCTCTTGCCTGATCAAGGGTCTTCATCGCAATATTGAAGCCTCTGCCCTCTTCTCCTATAAGATTTTCTGCCGGTATTCTGCAATCCTCAAGAACGACATCGCAGGTATTTGATGTACGTATTCCCATCTTGTTTTCTTCATGACCGGCTGAAAGACCTGGTGTTCCGGCATCTACAAGAAACATTGAAATTCCCTTAACGCCCTTTGATTTGTCTGTCATTGCCGTAATGCAATAGAAGGAAGCGACTCCGCCATTTGTGATGAAGCATTTTCTGCCATTTAAGACATATTCATCTCCATCCTTTACGGCTGTTGTCTTTCCTGCGCTTGCATCAGAGCCTGCTCCAGGCTCTGTAAGACAAAATGCTCCGAAGCCTCCCTCAAGCACGAGATCACATACATGCTGCTTTTGCTCCTCGCTTCCTGCGATAAGAACGGGCTTCATACCTAAGCCGCTTGCTGAAATCGTAGTTGCAAAGCCTGCATCGGCAATTGCCATCTGCTCGATCAGCGCAGCTACATCAACACGTGAAAGTCCCGGTCCGCCATACTGCTCCGGAACCTCAAGTGCCTGATAGCCCTGCTCGATTGCCTTGTCATATATGCTCTTTGGCCATTCGCCTGAAGCATCATATTCCTTACACTGCTCTACAACCTCTTTATCACAAAAATTCTTAACATCCTGAAGGAGATCCTGTGCCTCCTCTGAAATTAAATATGCCATAATATTTTCCTCTTTTTATCTAATGCTTTTCACCTTAAATTTACCAACTGATACCGATCTGTTTATTATTCTTCGTTTGGATCATAGCAGATCTTTCCCGGATTCAATATCATCTTAGGATCAAAGGTTTCCTTGATTCCTTTCATAAGACGCATGCTTACAGGACCCGCAAACTCTGCCAGATATCCCTTCTTTCCGTATCCGATGCCGTGCTCACCGGAAATAAGTCCTCCGAGCTCTGCTGCCTTTTTATAAATATCAGCCATAAATTCCGCTACCTGCTTTTTGAAAAGCTCCTCATCAAGATCATTAGCGCATGCATATATATGAAGGTTTCCGTCTCCGGCATGTCCAAAGCTCTTCACCTCAAAATCATAAGGAGCCGCAGCTTCCTTTACATATGTAAGATAATTTGCAATTTGATTAACAGGAACAACTACATCGCACTCATCAAGAAGCTTTGTTTCAGCCTCAATAGCCTCAAGAAATGAGCTTCTTGCTGCCCATGCATCCTTTTTCTTCGCCGGTGTATCGGCAACCAGAACATCAATGGCACCTGCATCCAAAACGACCTCTGCTGCCTTCTCAGTCAGCTCCTCAAGCTCATCCATGCTTTCGCCGTCAAATGTCACAAGAAGATATGCTCCGATATCAACTCCCTCAACCTGCTTAGGGAATACACTTTTTCCAAGATAGCGCTCGGATGCAAGTACGATTTCCTTTTCCATAAACTCCAATGCCTGTGGCTGGAAATGGCTCATAAAGAATTTCGGCACTGTACTGATGCAGTCCTCAAGATTTTCATACGGAATGATCAGACTTATTGTTTCCTTCGGTGCAGGGATAAGCTTCAGTGTAAGCTCCGTGATGATACCGAGCGTTCCCTCTGAGCCAATCATAAGATTTAAAAGGCTGTAGCCTGTGCTGGTCTTTGAAACAGTTGCACCAAGCTTAACAATCTCGCCTGTAGGAAGAACAACAGTCATAGCACGTACATAATCTCTGGTACATCCGTATTTTACAGCTCGCATTCCGCCCGCATTGGTAGAAACATTTCCTCCGAGCGTTGCAAACTTCTCGCCCGGATCCGGCGGATACAAAAGTCCCTGTCTTTGTGCATCCTCAGCCAGGTCATTTAAAAGCACGCCCGGCTCAACGCGAACTACAAAATTCTCAAGATCATATTCGAGAATCTTATTCATCTTGCTCATGTCAAGCATAACTCCGCCATTTAAGGCAACCGATGCACCCGTAAGTCCTGTTCCGGCGCCTCTCGGAATTACCGGAATCGAATTCTCATAGCAAAGCTTTACAATAGCTGCAATATCCTCTGTAGTGGTAGCCTCGATGAGAACCTCCGGCGCTCCCTTGCCATATATAGGCATTTCATCATGGAAATAATCACTGTTTATTTCCTCTCCCGCATAGACCTTTCCGGGAGCAATTTTTTTGAACTCCTCAAGTATTTCCGGGGTCACCTGCTTATAAATCTGTGCCTCCATGTTGTTCTCCTCTCCTATCTATATTTTCTTTTTATTTAAATTGGTAGAACCAATGTCTATACACTAAAACGGCTATATCATTCCTTATAATGCCTGTTTTATGCTTACTTTACCTTTTTATCCGGCTTTGTGCTTTTGCAAGGCTTCTATTTTGCATCCACACAGTTTATGTAATTCAGCATATTGGTAGAACCAATTTTGTTATAAAAAATGTACCTGCTTCAGGCACATCTATATTTAACTGATACAAGAATAAAATCAGAGTACGGATTTGTCAAGATATTTCGTATATATCATACATATTTTCATAATATCGTTGTTAATTTTTTATCAATTATGCACATTTAACATATCATATGTTTATATTGCACAGCTTATAAGCATGATGTCGGATACAAAAGCATTTTGCTCCTACCGATATCTAACTGCTCTGCTCTGTCTCTACATGTATTGATAAATATAATGAAAATGCAGTCTTAAGCCTTCTCTTGCTTTTTCGACATTTCCCTCTGCAAAGCCTTCCGCAAGCGTGCGATGCGCACGGCTTAGGAACTGTTCACTGTGCATTCCCTCAACAATTTTTCCGCGCATTTTCGGTATATATTCGTCCATTATCATATTAAGCGCACTGTAATTGACCATCATGAAAACATTGCCGGATGCCTCAATAAGCAGGCAATGCATTGCCTTATCCCATCCGACACGCTCCTCCTCGGATGCAGCCATCTCAAGCTTTTCAAGATACGAAATCATTCTTTCTCTTTGTCTGTCTGTGGCATTTTTTACGCCGTTCTCCAGAGCTCCCCATTCAAGAGCAAATCTGAATTCCGTAATCTTTGTTGCATCCACCTCTTTAAGTATATACATAAATGACAGCATTTCGGCCAGGATTTCATCGAAGCTCCCTGATATATAGTTTCCTGCACCCTGCTGGCTCTCAAGCACTCCCATATTTTCGAGTATCTTCAAGCCCTCTCTTGCGGAATTACGGCTGATCTCAAGCTTTTGTGCCAGCTCTCTCTCAGGAAGAAGCCTTTCTCCTACTCTGAGCTCTCCGCCTATGATTCCGTCCTTTACATAATCAATCACCTTTTGATATGACTTTTCCATCTTTACCTCTTTTCTGATGAGCCACCCACAATGCATTTCCCAAAATACACCCCAGCATGCAGCCAAGACTGTTGTGAAATATATCATCAAACTCAAATAAGCCTGTACATGTTGTCAGCTGCAAAAGCTCTATTGTACTCGATGTAATAATTCCAAGCAAAAGTCCGTTAATCCGGCGTATTTTCCTTCGGAACATTGCAGGCAGCAGTGCTCCGGCCGGCATAAGCATTAAAATATTTAATATTACTTCCCTGAGCATTTCCTTGCTTCCCGCAAAAATTCTTTCATATGACCACAAAAATCTGAGCTGATATCTTCTCACTCCTACGACACGACCAAATACAGTAAGTATGAATATTGTTGTCATGAACACAGCAAATATATCTATGAATACTGCCTGTGAGCTCTTTATTTTCCCTTTTCTGTATAAAAAAAAGGAGCAGCATATTGCAAAGGCAATTACTGCCGCTGCGCCAATGACCTCAGGCCACGAATATATGAACTCATTTCCTGTCAAAAACTTATATATATCCAAGCAATTTTCTCACATTCAATTATTTGATATCAGAATCTGATTATCTTTTTTCGTATAATATAGCTAAGGGCCTGTCGCATTATGCATTTAATGCGAAAGACCCCGTCACTTTATAAATCGTCCTCGAAATCCTCTTCTTCCTCTTCCATAATCATTGCCTTCTCTGTATCCTTGGCGTTTGCCGCCTCATTTTCATCCAAGGCTTCAACTTCCTTATCAGCTTCATCCTCTATAGGCTCTGTCGATTCATTTGAAGTACTCGGCTCATTTTTCATCTTGATAATCGTAAACACACCAAGTACGACCGCAATTATTATAAAGGCCGCGCCAAATGCTATAAACAATGCCGGATTGTCTGCCGGCTCTGTAGCATTTATGACATCCGATATAAGCTTTACGCCCAAATATATAAGATATGCTACAACAATAAACCTTACTATGTAACGACTAAAATTCCCATTCATATACCATTCCACCTTAGCTTTTGTATTGATGTCTAATATTTCTTTTAAACATCCTTTATATATATGCCAAAGCTCCAAGGTCAAAGCCTGCAATGCAAGCAGCCTTCTGACATTTGAACCTTACATTTTATATAATAACAGAAAAAGAGCTGCATAAGCAACTCTTTGTATAAAAAATGGGACCTACAGGGCTCGAACCTGTGACCCTCTGCTTGTAAGGCAGATGCTCT
>CAVBHN010000046.1:0-9111 GCA_963595425.1 Faecalibacterium sp. CAG:74
ATAGGTAACTATCTTCGGGAGAGTTCCTGCCATTAAGTGGAAGATTTTAAACTCAAGGGGAGCAGTAAGTTCCTCTATTTTTAATAAACAAATGTTCCATCTGTTCAAATTTGAAATTTTATGTATAATAAAAGTAAGGAATCGTAGTTGGTTTCTTGTAGCGGTTACGAAGCCATAAAATCGTTTTAATAGAGGTTACAGAGCCTGTAAAAATACTGTTTTAATAGATGTTACGAAGCATGTAAAAAATCGTTTTAATAGAGGCTATACATAGCCTCTATTGTTTTTAGATAGAGAATTAAAGGTAATTAATACTCTAAGGCTTGATGAAAAAGCTATATATATTTATAATTTAAAGTATGACAACCCTAAGAACATACTGTCTCAAAGATGTATTGATTTTAAAAATATGGAAAAATTTGCAAAATTATATAATCCAAGTAAAATAAGCTAATTATAAATAGACATCCCGTGATAAGATATTCTAATCACGGGATTTTTTACGCCTTATATAACCTCAACACTTGAAGCCGACACTTCATATGTAGTACGTGTAAAGGCTTCTCCATCAATTTCTTTGATATATTCTCGGCTTTGAAATCTGCCGACAACAGAAACTTGTGTTCCTACTTTAAGAGTAAATGCATATTTTGCCATTCTACCCCAGCAAACGCATGGTATATAATCGGATTTGTTATATCTTCGCTTTACCGAGATTATAAAATCCGAAATTTCTTTCTTAGTACCAAGAAGTCGATAGGTAGGTTTTCGACATATATGTCCAGTTAGAATAACGGAATTTTTGTTTCTTTCATCATTTGGCTCGTCTTTAACTGCAACATAGGTAGCGAAAACGTATACCTTTAAATTACTCTTCTCTTTCGCCCATTTGTCATAGGAGCGAATTTCTCCTTGAACATCTACAAATTTGCCGTTGTACTTATCTGGCTTTATAACCCTTTCCGAAACTATTACGGGTATACTATCCTCTGTATTACTTTTTCTAACACAGCTAACAAATATAGTATAGAATTTTTCACCATAAACTTCAGATGAAAATTCAAAGTTAGATATGATTCTGCCCGATAAAATTATAGTGTTGTCTGATACTGCCATTGTACTGCCTCCTTTAGAAAAAATTTAACTGAGACAATGTTACAATAGGTGCAGTGGTAATTTTGTGGCTAAAATACGACAAAATCATAGCTTAGTAACATAAAAAATACCCTAAAAGTGCGATTATTTTATGAATGCAATCATGTGCATGACAAAATTCTTCTGATGCTCCGACAGATTGCGGATTGTTTTCAGAATTTCTGCATTCTTCACATTTGCATCTACTAATTCGCACAACAACTTTCCTGTCATTTTCTCCATCGTGGCAATTGTATAAATGCTAATATTGAGTGTTTCACCATTGATTAGCTTTCGGTATGCCGAGGTAGACATACTGAGTTTTCTTGCCATTTCTGCCTGTGTCAGTCCTCTGCGGTATCTTTCCATTTCCATGCTTTTTACAAATTTCTCGATTAGTTCAATTTTAGTCATAATAAAAAATCTCCTTTTTGTTTTTCTAATATAATAGTGTGTAGCACAAAAAAAATAGGGAACATTCACGGCTGGCAATCCATGAAATACTCCCTATTTCACCTGCATCAAGATAGATTTACCTGCATTAAAAAGGTAAAAAAATTATGCAGATAATTTTGTGCTAATTTTTTATTAGACACATCTTGACAAGAAAGGATGTTTTTAGCAATAATCTATAATAGATTTTTAATACTAAAACCAAATTACGATTTACAAAATCATATTTTGGTGTTAATATTAAAAATTCTTGTACACCAATTTTTACACCAATTTGTACACCATTTGCGCTAAATTAGACAAAGCCAGACAAACTCAGACAAAATGAAAAAGTGCTCTGAACCCTTGTAGAATAAGGCTTGACGAGGCTTGACAAAGCCAGACAAAATCTAACGCTCAAAATTTGTCTTGACAACCAATTTCATTTGTGCTTATATAAAAAGCACGTAAACAAAGGCGTTTATGTCGAAAACTATTTATTTCGATGTAGGCGTCTTATTTTTTTTCGTAAAATTTCTTTGAAAGGAAGATTAATGTATGAGTAGAGAGGGCGAAGTACGAATTCCTTCCGGATGTGCCATCGCTGCCGTAATATCAAAAGAAGGTAAGCTGATGACCGGAGAAAAAATTGTTGAGGCAATGAAGCCTATGCATGACAGATCAAATGGTCTGGGCGGCGGCTTTGCCGGCTATGGTATTTATCCCGAATATAAAGATTTTTATGCATTTCATATGTTCTTTGATGACAAGACAAGCAAGCATAACTGTGAGCAGTTTTTTAAGGATCATTTTGAAATAGTTAAGGCTGAAATAATTCCTACAAGAACAATACCGGCTATTACGGATGAACCTATTATATATAGGTATTTTTTAAACCCGTTAAAAAGTGTTCTTGCTTCTCTTCAGCTTGACGCAGATGAATACGTAGCACGTATTGTAACAAAAATAAATGTACAAATCACAGGTGCATATGTATTTTCAAGCGGAAAAAATATGGGAGCCTTCAAGGCTGTAGGATTTCCGGAGGATGTCGGCATATTTTATAAATTGGATGAATATGAGGCATACTCATGGACTGCACACGGCAGATACCCTACAAATACACCTGGATGGTGGGGAGGTGCTCATCCTTTTACACTTCTTGATTATTCAGTAGTACATAACGGTGAAATATCATCCTATGATGCCAACAGACGTTTTATAGAAATGTTTGGATATAAATGTACGCTTCAGACAGATACCGAGGTTATTACTTATATTATGGATTATCTTATAAGATGTCAAAAGCTTACTCTAAAGGAAGCCGCATCTGTAATAGCTGCTCCATTCTGGTCTACAATAGAGAATAAACCTGAAAGTGAAGCAAAACAGCTCAAATTCCTTAGAACCGTTTATTCAAGTCTTCTTGTAACAGGACCTTTTTCTATTGTATTCGGATTTAATGGTGGTCTGATGGCTTTAAATGACAGACTTAAGCTTAGAAGCATGGTTACAGGGGAAAAGGACGATAAATTCTTCATTGCAAGCGAGGAAGCAGCTATAAGGATAATGGAACCTGATGCAGAAAATATCTGCTACCCTTCAGGCGGTGAGCCGATAATTATTAAGGTAAAGGATGGTGCATACTGATGGCTATAAATTATATATATCCTGAATTTGAGGTTGTCCGCAATGACAGCAGATGCATAAGATGCCGTGTTTGTGAGCGACAATGTTCAAATGAGGTTCATGTTTATAATAAAGAAAATAATGTAATGATCAGCGATGAATCAAGCTGTGTTAATTGTCAGCGCTGCGTTTGCTTATGCCCGACAAGAGCTCTTAAAATTGTTAAAAGCGACTGCCGGCTAAGAGAAAATGCTAACTGGGATAATGAGCATATCAAGGAAATCTACAAACAGGCAAACAGCGGTGGTGTTCTTCTGTCATCAATGGGTAACCCAAAGCCTTATCCTGTTTATTGGGACAAGATCCTTATTAATGCATCTCAGGTTACCAATCCTCCTATTGATCCGTTAAGAGAGCCTATGGAAACAAAGGTTTTCCTTGGTAAAAAGCCTTCTAAAATCGAAAGAAACAAGGATGGAAGCATAAATTGCAATATTTCTCCGCAGCTTGAGCTTTCAATGCCGGTAATGTTTTCGGCAATGAGCTATGGTTCTATAAGCTACAATGCACATGAAAGCCTTGCCAGAGCGTCCAAGGAATTAGGTATATTTTACAATACCGGTGAAGGCGGACTGCATGAAGATTTTTATGTATACGGTCCTAACACAATCGTACAGGTTGCCTCAGGACGATTTGGTGTACACAAAAACTATCTTGAAACCGGTGCTGCAATCGAGATAAAAATGGGTCAGGGTGCAAAGCCTGGTATCGGAGGACATCTTCCGGGAGCAAAAATTGTCGGAGATGTTTCAAAAACAAGAATGGTTCCTGAGGGTGCTGATGCTATTTCGCCCGCGCCTCATCATGATATATATTCAATAGAGGATTTAAGACAGCTTGTCTTTTCATTAAAGGAAGCAACCGAATATAAAAAACCGGTAATAGTAAAGGTTGCTGCTGTTAACAATATAACTGCTATCGCAAGCGGTATTGCAAGAAGCGGAGCTGATATAATTGCAATAGATGGTTTCAGAGGCGGAACAGGAGCTGCACCGACAAGAATTCGTGACAATGTAGGTATACCGATAGAACTTGCTCTTGCCGGCGTAGATAAAAGACTTAGAGATGAAGGCATCAGAAACAATGTATCTCTTGTCGTAGGCGGTTCGATAAGAAGTGCTGCTGACGTAGTCAAGGCTGTTGCTCTTGGTGCGGATGCATGCTATATTGCTACTTCTGCTCTTCTTGCAATGGGCTGTCATCTTTGCCGAACATGTCAGAGCGGCAAATGCAACTGGGGTATAGCAACACAAAGGCCTGATCTTGTAAAGAGACTTAATCCTGATGTAGGCAGTCAGAGACTCGTTAATCTGCTTACTGCCTGGAAGCATGAGATAATGGAACTGATGGGCGGTATGGGCATCAACTCCATAGAAACCCTGCGCGGTAACCGATTAATGCTGCGTGGTGTCGGACTAAATGAAAAGGAGCTTGAGATTCTCGGTATCTCACACGCTGGTCAATGAAAAAAGTATATGCAGATGAGAAATGGTGTTTAGGTTGTCACTTATGTGAATACAATTGTGCTTTTGCCAATTCAGGCATGAGCAATATGGCTTTAGCTTTAAGAAATAAGACTATTTATCCTAAAATTCATGTTGAAGAGGATAATACAATTACATATGCAGTATCCTGCAGACACTGCAGCGATCCTATTTGCGTTAAAAGCTGCATTTCCGGTGCACTTTCGAAAATAGACGGAGTTGTACAGATTGATCAAAATAAATGTGTACGTTGCTTTACATGCATGCTTGTATGCCCTTACGGATCTATTTCAAAGGGAGAAGAAGGTGCTGTTAACAAATGCGAGCTTTGCATTAGGAACAGCAGAACTACACCTGCCTGTGTTGAAGGCTGTCCTAACAGAGCATTATTATTTGAAGAGAGGTGAATGGTTTGAAACAGTACGTAATTATCGGAAATGGCGTTGCTGCAGCAGGCTGCATCGAAGGAATAAGAAAAAATGATGATCATTCCAGGATAATTGTTATTTCAGGAGAAAAAAGAGCTGTTTACTGCAGACCACTTATCTCCTACCTCCTTGAGGGCAAAACAACAGTCGAAAAGATGAATTATCGAAAAGCTGATTTCTATGAGACAAATAAATGTGAAGTTATATATGGAAAAAAAGCTGTTAAAATAGATCCGGATAAAAAAATTGTCATCCTTGATGATGACTCTGAATATCCGTATGATTCGCTTTGCATTGCAAATGGATCATCTCCATTTGTCCCTCCGTTTGAGGGACTTGATACAGTACCCGAAAAATATTCCTTTATGACTTTAGATGATGCACTTGCCATAGAGAAGGTACTTAAAAAGGATGCTAAGGTACTTATTGTAGGTGCAGGTCTTATCGGACTTAAATGTGCAGAGGGAATATCTGAACATGTAAAGCATATAACTATATGTGATCTTGCGCCGAGAATACTATCAAGTATTCTTGATGATGAATGTGCCGGCCTTATGCAGAAAGCTATGGAAGCACAAAACATATCCTTTATGCTGTCGGATACTGCCGTTAAATTTGATAAAAATAAAGCCATTATGAAAAGCGGCAAGGAGATAGATTTCGATATTCTTATTCTTGCAGTCGGAGTAAAAGCCAATTCAGCAATTATCAAGGATGCAGGCGGAGACGTCAACAGAGGTATTATAATAGACAGTCATATGAAAACATCGCTAAATGATATATATGCTGCCGGTGATTGTGCCGAAGGATTTGACTTTTCATTTGGTCAAAGACGAGTTCTTGCTATTCTTCCGAATGCAGTTATGCAGGGCCATTGTGCAGGCAATAATATGTCGGGAGGCAGTGAAACATTTGAAAACGCAATTCCAATGAATTCTATAGGATTTTTCGGGATACATGCAATGACAGCAGGCAGCTATTTCGGAAAGGAAGATGGCGGAGACTGTTATATAGAAAAAACTGAAAATTCACTAAGACGCTTATATTATAAAGATGGATATCTTACAGGCTTTATTATCATCGGAGATGTTGAAGCTGCAGGTATATATGTGAATCTTATAAGAAATCATATACCTCTTTCAGAAATTGATTTTGATCTGTTAAAGAAATCCCCTTCCTTAGCTGCATTCTCAACCGGATACAGAAAACAGAAGCTTGGAAGTGCAGTATAAATGTATATTCGGAGGTAAATATGAAATCAATCAATGTTACAATGCTTGATCATAAACAATTAAATGAAGAATTGCGACATGCTCATACAGATTGCTCTCTTTTTGGTTGTACCGGACAGCGATTTATTGCTGCAGGCATGTCCGAGAATACTGTTACGATTGACGGCGGAGTTCCGGGAAATGCTCTTGGTGCATATCTGAACGGCGCAAACATCTATGTTAACGGAAATGCTCAGGATGCAGTTGGCGATACTATGAACAGCGGCGAGATAATTATCAATGGCTCTGTCGGTGATGCTGTAGGCTATGCAATGCGTGGCGGTTCAATATATATAAAAAATAATGCCGGTTACAGAGCTGGAATCCATATGAAAGAATACAAAGAAAAGATTCCTTCAATTGTTATAGGCGGATGCGCCGGAAGCTTTCTGGGTGAATATCAGGCCGGTGGTATTATTGTAGTACTTGGGCTTAATATCGGTGAACACAATATAGTCAGCAACTTTCCCGCAACCGGAATGCATGGCGGAAAAATGTTCTTGAGATCTGACTGTAAAAATATAAAATTCCCCGGACAGGTCAGAACAGCTCATGCAACCGATGAGGATCTTGCCGAAATGGCTCCATATATCAAAAAATACTGCTCCTATTTTGATGCAGATTATGATATGATAATTTCATCTGAGTTTACAGTTGTTACACCTAACAGCAGTAACCCTTATAAACAAATGTACGTTGCAAATTAATTGCAAGCTTAAGATGAGAAGGGACTATCTATTTCTATGAAATATACAGCAAAAGAAGTTATGCAGTTCGTTAATGAAGAGGATGTAAAATTCATCAGACTTACCTTCTGCGATATTTACGGGAAACAAAAAAATCTCTCTATAATGCCATCAGAGCTTCTAAGAGCCTTCGAATATGGAATTGCAATTGACGCTTCAGCAATATCAGGTTTTGGTCAGGATGTTCATTCTGACCTTTTTCTGCATCCAGACCCGGATACCTTAGCTATAATGCCATGGCGTCCGGAACACGGAAGCGTTATCAGAATGTTCTGCTCTATTACATATCCGGACGGAACAATCTTCGAAAATGATACAAGAAGCATGCTGATCAAGGCAATTGAAACAGCCAAGGAACAAGGCTATTGCTTTGATTTCGGGACCGAAATTGAATTTTATCTTTTTAATCTTGACGAAAACGGCATATCAACCAAAATTCCGTATGATAATGCCGGCTATATGGATGTAGCTCCGCTTGATAAGGGTGAAAATGTAAGACGTGAAATAAGCCTTACACTCGAAAAGATGGGAATCTATCCGGAATGCTCACATCATGAAGAAGGACCCGGACAAAATGAGATCGACTTCAGATATTCCGATGCGCTTTCAACTGCTGACAATGCAGCAAATTTCTATACAGTTGTCAATGCTATCGCTGCAAGAAACGGCCTTGATGCTTGCTTTACACCGAAGCCATTAAAAAATGAACCCGGAAACGGTCTTCATGTTCATATGTCCGTAAAGGGCAAAAATTCAACAGATGATGACCTTTTTTATGTAATACAGGGTATTCTTGACCATATATCAGAAATGACTATTTTCCTCAATCCAACAGAGGAATCCTATGATAGATTAGGTCATTTTAAGGCTCCGAAATATATTTCCTGGTCACACTCAAATCGTTCACAGCTGGTACGTATTCCGGCTGTTATCGGAACAGAGCCAAGAGCCGAGCTCAGATCACCGGATCCATCTGCTAATCCATATATTGTATTTACCCTTATTATATATGCAGCGCTTGATGGACTTAGATCTAAAAAGAAAATCCAGTCAGCCGTAGATCAAAATCTTTTCAATGCAGATGCCGAAACACTTTCAAAGCTTAAGGTATTACCGCTTACCAGAAAAGAGGCAGTCAAGGCTGCTTTAAACAGCAGCTTCATCCAACAACACCTTCCTGAAATGATCATTCAAAATTTCACGAAGTAATTTCAAATTTCAGTGTTGTTTTATCTTCGAATTCAATAAAGGGGGCTGCACATGGTATTTAGTGACCGAACATACAGTGTTCTTATTGTGTCTTCATCAGAAAAGTTCACTGCAACTCTTTCAGGTCTTTTGCCTAATTATTTTTTCTATCCGATAAAGAGTGTTACTAATATTGCATCAGCAAAACGAATTACCTTAGAGCAAAAGTTTGATATTGTTTTAATTAACTCTCCGCTACCGGATGATTTCGGTTCAACCTTTGCAATTGATCTGTCAACCAGTAAAAATACTGTATGTCTTGTTTTTATTAAATCAGATATCGAACAGGAGATGTCCGGAAAGCTCAACGACAGAGGCGTATATACTCTTGTCAAGCCAAATTCTCCTCAAAATATAAAGCAGGCTATGAACTATCTTGCTACATCCAGAGAAAGACTTCGAGTACTTGAAAGTAAATCTCTTTCTTTAGAGGACAAGATGGAGGAAATAAAGCTGGTAAACCGAGCAAAATGGCTGCTCATCGAGCATCTTAAAATGACTGAAAACGATGCCCATCACTACCTTGAAAAGCAAGCAATGAATCGTGGTATTTCACGTAAGGAAGTGGCTGAAACAATTATAAATACTTATGTATAAAACAAACCAGGGCCTTGGGCCCTGGTTACAGAGTGAAGACAAAGGTCGTGGATGCCACGGCCTTTTCTTTATGATTAAACGT
>CAVBHN010000047.1:0-8954 GCA_963595425.1 Faecalibacterium sp. CAG:74
CCTTTTGTGTTATCTTCTCTATAAGGGCTGCTCTTTGCTTCCTCTCTGTTAAGGAGAGCAGATGGCCGTTTATGGTATCGTCATTTGGATTTCCGGTCTCCTTATCCGAAATGCCATATTTAAGTGCCCTCTGGCCTACACGCAGGATAAGCTCCCTGCGAGCCTCCGTGGCAAATTTTTTTATCGCATTCTTTTCCATGTCCTCTCCTTAGCTCAATTTGATTCCGTCACAATCCTTTATCATAGCAGTAAGATATGTTCTGAGCCTTTCCACGTAAGCGTCGATATCCTCCTGATTTTCAAGCAGCCTTTGCGGGAACTGCTGTCTGAATACCTTCTTTATCAGCTTTTTATTATTGGAAGATGTCGATACGTCACTATCTGATGCTGACTTCACTGGCTTTGCAGGCTCTGAAGGCTTATTTAATGTCTCCATTCGCTCTATTGTCTCATCCTTATAGGACCACATCTGGGGCACAAGGCCGTCGAGGAGCTGCAGGCTTTCAAGCTCTGCTGTTCTTGCCTTCTGCTGGCTGAAATAATTATCTGCCTTCTCAAGAAGCTTGTCACAGAGTGCGTTTTTGCTTCCCGTTACATGGATCTCCTCAAGGCACTGGCGGATTATTTCAAGGATTTCGGCTCTCTTGGCATCAAGTAGGCGATTATGCCCCTTTCGTACGGTATCCATCAAAGCATTCAGCTCAGGGATGCGCTTGTAAATACTGCTCTGTCCTGCTTCTATTACCGTGATTTTGCGGATCTGATTTAGCGCCGAATTTGCCTCTTCCTCTTTTTGAAGGTATGAGAGGTCATTTTTGAGGCTCTTTTCCATGCGGACAGCCGCATCAAATACCTGTACCTGATTTTTAAAGAAGCCCTCTACATTTTGCAAATCTTCCTTGTTATCAAAGAGGGAATCCTCTTCCTTCAGGATTCGATCTATAAGTGCTGTATTGTCCTTCTGTTGAGAAAGTACGCTCTTTGTAAGACTTATTGCTTCAAGCACGAGGTGATGATCAGGGTATTTATGTCCCTCGTAGCGTTTATTCAGCTCCTCATAGTGAGCCAGCTGTTCTTCAAATTTGCGTACGATAAAGCCTACAAGTCCGTCCTCATCATCCGGTACATCCATTACATCAAAGTATTCGCGAAGCAACTCCTTAACCGCACGCAGCTTTCCGGCTGTAATGACCTGTCTTTTTGAGATGTTTGTCCTTCCGATCTCGTTTTTCTTTCGAAGCATGTCAGGAAGTCTTGGATTGTTCGGCTGAATGGTTTCTCCGCTATACTTGATCGTAACCTTCTGGTCATAAATAAGCATTGCCGTTACTGCCGCGATATCGATCTCCCTCCAGCCGTATGGGATTGCCTGATAGCGGCTCTGCACATCTGCCATAGAGGTAGGAAGCTTCTTTTTATATTGCATTTCGAGATATTCTTCCATTTTGACAGCCGCATCATGGTTTTCCTCAAAGCCTTCCATGACACCGTTTTTGTGCTCACCCTTAAGCACCGATAAGATATCCGCATCTGTCTCAGCATTCTTAGTAATTAATGAAAGCTCGCTGTAAACATGAGTAACCAGATATTCGAGTGCCTGATCCAGTTTGCTTTTGGCATCTCCGCTCTTAATCTCTATGTGTTCTCCGTCTACATAAAAATTTGCGCCGATGATAGCCTTATTAAGCTCTTCTAATGCTGATGTCTCATACTTTGAAGCATCTTCTCGATGCTTATTTATGATGTCCTGTACCGATTTCGGAAGCTGTACTACATTGCGATGCTTTACGTAGCTATTGATTTTCATGGCATTTTCGAGATATTCGTAATAAGGAGTCTCTGCAAGCACAACGATAGCCTGATCCTTAGACTCTGTCATAAGTCGAAGCTCGTTCTTTTCCACAGGATCCGCTGCTATTGTCATTATGCGAAGTCTCATGCCGCCGCTTACAGAGCCTATGCCTGTATTGTCTACCATATGATCAAACGGGAAGTCATATTTTCCGTAACGGTACTTCTTTGCCGTATAAATATCGGCAAAAATCTTTTGTCCGATACGCTCCACGATCGCGGCTGTATCTACCTGTGTATTTTTGTAAATATCTCTTTGGATATCCTGCTCCTCATCGGTCAGGAAGTTGTACATATCGCCTGTTCTTCCGATATAGTTCTGGCTAAGCAGGCGGTCAAGGCTTGCCCCTACCGTCTTTCTCATCGTAACCTTATCGATGCGGATATCATCTGCCATAAGGATGACGATGTTGTCAAGATTGGCAGGGATATCATCCACATAGCGGATGAGGTAGAGAAGCTTTAATACATCCACATCCTGCTGCTCTATGCCGTCACCGTTGTCTGCCGCTCTTTGGCAGCGTTCTATGACACGGCGGATAGAGCTGTCGAGGAAGGTATGTACCGTATCGTAAAAAAGATAAAAGGGTGCAAGTGCATTTTCATCCTTATGTCGAATCCTAAGTGCCGCCTCCTGGAAGCCCGAAAGCATAGAGCGCTCGCCGCCCGAAAGGTGCTTGCCTGAGTTGCCGTGCTTGCGGATTTCGGCAAATACCTTCTGCATGATAATGAATTGATAGGGTACGAACGGGAAGTTTCTTACGAAGTCCTTCTCTCCATCAAAGCCCTTGATATCAAGCAATGCATCCGTAAAGCTGAACAGGTTGCGAAGAACGGAATCATTCCTGCTGTATACCTGCTTAAGTGCAGGAACTACCTCTTCCTTTTTCTTTAATATACGCTTCTGTATAACCTCATCTGCAGAGGATGAGGTCAGAGAAAGCCTTGTATTGAAGCGTGCCTGAATACGTGAAAACTCATTTTCTCTTGCCTTTATTATCTCGTCTATGGCCTCCTGACCTGTGCAGACGACCCAGATCTTGCCGCCGCATTCGCTTCCGATCTTTTCAACGAGTGACTGCAAATTCATAAGCAGGTCGGTATCTCCGCCTACATACTGACCGACCTCATCTACCATAAATAAAAGTCGGAAATCATCCGGCTTATTGTCAACATATTCCTTCATTTCGGATACAAGCTGTGCGATGCTGGTTTCTATAGTCTCCGTTCCGTTAAACCAATTGCGTGCGGCATCCTCGCTCATGCCGAGGACCTCCTTTAAGGCTTCAACGATATCATCCTCAAAGAATGCGAATGCATCTCTTGATTCAAGCCATGGGCCGCCGTTCTTTTCCTCAAATACACGGCGAAATTCTTCGGTCTTTCCTCTCTTGTCTATGAACTGCTCAAGCTTTGCTACCTTTAGATTTTCTCCGTAAAATCCAAGATAGTTATAAAACATCTTTGCAAATACTCTAAGGACAGCTGTCTTATCTTTATTTATGGAGCCTTCTATATCGATATTGAAAAGGATGGTATCCGTATGGCCCTTTGTTACGGAATCGATCAGCATGAAGGTTGCAGGATCGTCCTCAAACTTCTTGCGGAATCTCTCTACCGTACGGATTCCGTTTACCTCTCTGTTTGCAAGCAGATATGACAGCATCTTAAGGAAGTGAGATTTACCGCTTCCGAAGAAGCCCGAGATCCAAACACCGATATCGGCTATTTCCTTATGAAATGAATCTCCGTAATTATTAAAGAAGGTAATAAAGTGCTTCTTCAGATCCCTTGTAATGACATATTCCTCAAGCTCCTGAACAAGAACATCCGTGGCATCCTGGTCGACCTTAACGACGCCGTTTATCGGACGATCTATCTCCTTTTCAAATATTTCCTCAATAACCATTTATTCTTCCTCCCTAAATCACATTGAAGGCTCTGTAGTAGGAATTTTTCTTCAGACAGTTAAACAGCTGTACGTCTCGCCCGTCATAGCTTCCCGGATAAAATACCAAAATCGGAACATCCGGAAATTCCGGCTGCATCGCATTTAACAGATCGTGGACTCTAATAAACGGGAATGCATCTCCTACTCCTGTGATGATGATTACATCACCTGCTTCATGCGGTTCATATTTCATTTTGTTTACAAAGGCTGTATTGTTTGCCATGCGGCTCATCTGCTCCCTTATAAAGCCGCTGCCCTTTTTATTCTCCATCGCCGGTATTGTCTTTTCGATGCGCTTATCCTCGCAGATAGAAAGAAATACCTTATACAAATTGTACTCGATCAGATGACAGCTCATAGACTGATCCGTCATTATCTGATCCGTAAAATGCCTAATGATCATTTCATCTGCAGGGTCATAGCAGAATATTCTTATATTTACTTCATTGCTGAGGCCCTTGCCCTCGAGAAACTCCTGCTCCTGCATCAAGGCTCTTAGGTTATCTAATCTTTCTTTTAATTTGCTCATGCAATTTTGTCTCCTTACGAAAAGCAATTAAATGCAGGAAGGGCAATCTCATCACCCTTTTCCCTTATCGCATTTTCCAGCACTTTACTTATTAAAACAGGATTGAGTCTTGTTGCTCTTGTGCTGTCAATATATTCATTTTCCACCAGCACTTTGGTTATGACCTGCTTTAGCTTGTTGATCGTTAAATCGCTCCACTGCGCCACCCAGTCGTCCTGCTCCTGCAGACGGAGAAAATAGCTGTTCAAATCAATCCTACCAAAGGAGGTGTCCGATAATCTGTACTTCCCACCGATAACCGTAATCATAAAATCCCAAATAAGCCGATATTGCTTCATCATGGCATACAGACATACCTGCTTTGCCACTTCCGAGGGTTGCAGCGCAACAGCCTCAACAAGAGAATCATCATCAAGTGCCTCAAGTCTTTTGATGCAGGTGCGTGCCATACCATGTATTGATTTTTCTGTCGGATATTGAAATAAATTTTCCGAAACAATGCGATTTATTGCTTCTTTGGCATCGCAGCCTTCATGGAGCAGCCTTGCGGTAGTGCGCACCTCATAAAATAAAAATTGTTCTCTTGTTATAACAGCCCTATACGGGCTTGCTGCCTTAAGAGCTGCTTTGGTTTTTTGCTCCATTTATATCCTCCGAGTGAATGTATTATTTGATATTGTATTTCTTATTCAAACACGGGCTGTCCGTAGGCATACAGGATCTCATTGATCTCAAACATATCATAGCTTTTATGCTGCAAAAAATATGCCACAATTATATCAGTCTTAGAGCTTCTTGAAAAAGCAAAGCCTGCGCTTTTTAAGAGCTCTGCCGCCTCATCTATTGACAGCTCAAGTGCAATTGAAAATGCTAAAACGGTCTTTTTATTTGGTGTATAATTTACATTTTTTCTGATTTTGGAAAAATGCCTTCTGTCCACATATGCTCTGTTGTAAACTTCGGAATCCTTAATTCCCTTCTCGTCTATCAGTCTTAACAGTCTTTGTGAAAAGGTCTCGTCCATCTGACCGATAAGAGCTTCTATATTTTTATTGTCAGCGCCGGAGGCTGATACAGGTGCAAAAAGCTTCCTGCTTGTTATATCACTGATATCAAAAGACTCTGTGCTTTCATCCTCAGGCTCTATGGTATATTCATTTGCTTCCCTTGCGGCTTTTTTTCTTGCCGCGCGTTTTTCTCTTAATTTACGAAGCCCTTTTAATACTGATTTACTTTTATTATCAAATCCGGCATCGTCTGATTTTTCTATATAATATTTGTCAATATATCTGTCTATCGATTCATACAGACTCTGATCACGCATTATGTCTCATCCTTAGCATTATAATTTCAGGCAGCAAATATCTAAAAATTCTTTAAATTCAATCTGAAGGACCTTCTGCCGCAAAAGCACTCCTCTTCATGTGAAGATATCACACCGACTGCCTGCAGATAAGCATAAATCACAGTGGTCTCTGTAAATTTCATACCACGCTTCTTTAAATCCCCGGAGATCAGGTCGGACAGCCTTGAGCTGGTTTTTCCTATCTCGCAGATCACCTTATCATCCGTCCACTGCCAAAGATATGCGCAAAAGCTGCCATATTCATGCTGTATCTTTCGAAATATCCGTGCATTTGTCACTGCTGCATGTATCTTCAAACGATTTCTGATTATTGCGGGATTGTTTTGAAGTGCTTCCAGCTTTTCGTCATTGTAGTTGCATACCTTATCTAAATCAAAGTTATCAAAGGCTTCACGAAATGCTTCTCTTTTGTTCAGCACACATTCCCATGACAGACCTGCCTGAAAGCATTCTAATATCAGCATTTCAAAAAGCCTGTGATCCTCATGAACGGGCACACCCCATTCCTCGTCGTGATAGCGGATATACAGATCATTTTTCGGATTTGCCCAACGGCACCTAATATTTCCGTCTGCCCAATTCATATATATTCTGCCTTTCGGTTTGAAATTTTTGACCCTGGTATCATTAGATTATATCATAATTATACATTTCTACTATAGAAAATTTGGTCAGTTACATGCTGCTTACCCTTTTATAAAAACTACGGCGGCTGCCGTTTCCGGTAGCCGCCGTATAAACCTGTAATTTACTGATTTAATAATTTTAACTGTTTGTTATTTCCTGTTCTTTTTTCTTCTTATGACTAACATGCAGATCAAGGCTCCGCCGCAGATTGCGATAAGGACAGTCCACAAAACGATGCTGCTGTCATCTCCTGTCTTGGGTGCTTTCGTCTCACCCTTCTGCTCTTCTTTAACAGTATCGTCCTTTTTGATTTTCTTTGCGGCAATAATGGTGTCAGCTTTTTTAATCTCCTGTGTGGCTTCTGCATCCTTATAATATCTGCCGCAGCCGTCACAATACCAATACTCTATATTGCCATCAGCAGTCTCGGTAGCATTCTTTGCCGGGAAGTGCTTCAGGTTTGTATGATTCTTCGAATCAAGCTCTCCATAGACCGTCTTGCAGTCATCACAAATTGCCTTGTCCTTGCAGGTTGCCTTGCCGCCGTGGCAGTTTGCCGTGTCGATATGCGATGCATCACACCGTTATTGTCATATTGAACCTACAAATGCCTTTATTATCTTTCTGCTGTTTTCATCTGTCTTGTAAGAAAATTCGGGATGCCATTGAATACCGGCAACAAACCTTTTATCCGGCATATAAATGCCTTCAATCAATCCATCCTCGGAAACTGCCATCGTCTTAAAAGCAGATGACAGCTCTTTGATCGCCTGATGGTGATAGCTGTTTACTCCGATTTGCTCCTTATTCAAAATATTATAGAGTAATGTATCCTTTTGCAATTTGACCTGATGTGCTGTCCTGTCATATGGAGGCTTCATATGGTGGTCAATACAACTGGCATGTTCTGTCTCAAGATCCTGGTATAAGGTTCCGCCATAGCAGGCATTCATGAACTGGATACCTCGACATATACCAAAAACTGCTTTATCCATCTCTACAGCTGCTTTTAAGATATACGCTTCCATTTTATCCCTTAGCTCACAGCATGAGCCACACCATGCTTGCTTTTTTGTATGGTAAACAGACGGAGATACATCATGTCCTCCGGTCAGCAGAAATCCGCCGCATATTTCAAGAAAAAAATCCAACTCCTTCTCTTTTGCCGTAAGAGGAAGCATCATAGGAATAGCATTTTCTGCCTCAAGCATCTCCATATAGCCGGGCAACATCCAGTAGCTTTTCTTTTCGTCATCATAAAGCGGCATAATACCGATTATTTTTTGCATTATCGCCTTCACGCTTCATTCCTCCAAATTGATGTTTCTTACTTCGTATATACATTCTTTTCAATATTTCATAAACCCTGCGCTTGTGAATGTTGATTATCATAAACCTGCACAAACTACTTATATCAGATTAATATATCCGTGCCAAGTTTAAACAGCAATAATAACAATAGTCACACCGGATAGACCGGCTGTCAGATCAGCATCATCAGCGTACCGCCAACGATCATTACAAGGCCGACAGCCGCTTTCTTTGACAGTCGCTCCTTGAACACCAGTGCCGAAAATCCGATAGACACCAAAATACTGAGCTTGTCTATGGGTACAACAACACTGGCAAGACCGTCTTGCAATGCCTTATAATAGCACAGCCAAGAGCCACCGGTAGCAAGACCTGACAAGCAGATAAAGCCGAGTTCCTTCTTCGTAACGGATTTCAACGCAGCATGCTGCTTTCCCTTGAGGAAAACGATAAGCCACGCCATGATCAGCACAACGCCGGTGCGAATGGCAGTGCCAAGGTTCGACTCCACACCGTCAATACCGATCTTTCCGAGGATTGATGTCAACGAAGCGAACACGGCGGACAGAACCGCATACAGCAGCCAGCTTTTCTTCTCCTGCTTTTTGCCGGAAACAGACTTTTTCTCGATCATCAGAAAGGTGCCTGCACCGATCAGCACTACAGCCAGTCCTTTGAGCCATGAAACAGGCTCGCCGAGGAAAATCAGTGCCAACAGTATCGTCAGAATGGTGCTGGACTTGTCAATAGGTACGACTTTGTTGACATCTCCGAGCTGTAAAGCCCGAAAATAGCATAACCATGAGGCGCCGGTGGCAAGCCCGGATAGAATCAGGAAAATCCATGTCTTTATGCAGAGCATCGTAATCGTCGGTGCAGAACCAACGATTACGACCATCAGCCAGGAAAAAATCAGAACCACAATAGTACGGATTGCCGTGGCCGTATCGGAATCAGTTTTCTTTATACCACACTTGGCAAGTACCACAGTTAACCCGGCAAACAACGCCGAGCCAAATGCAAATAGTATCCACATAACAATCGCCTTTCTTTTTATTACACTCAGCGGCAGTGAAAGGGGTGGTGAATATTCGAAATGTGCACTTCCAGGCACACCCCTCTAACTCCGCCTGTCGGGGCATATTCTGGCTTTTTTACCACCTGCAAAGTCACCATTCACTATTGGCCGGAGATCTTCAGGCTTATTGTACTTCAATTTGCAGTAGATATCCATCTGTTTACTTTTAACTGATACCTTTATAATTCTAATGCGTTTTCATTTAAGAGAAACTCATATAAACCCAAATGCAGAATACCAT
>CAVBHN010000048.1:0-8333 GCA_963595425.1 Faecalibacterium sp. CAG:74
TCATAAATTCGTTTGCAAATGAGCCTATATCGATGTTTTGACTTTTGATTTCATGCTTTCTTTATATATTTTATTACTATAAACATGTGTAAACAAGTAAATATTTGTAGATTTTAACAATTGTTCGATAAATATAGCCTGTTTTACAGATTAGATGTCTGCACTAAACTGTATATCGTTATATTTTAGACGTTTATTAAAAAAGCCGGAGCGTTATACAGCGCTCCGACTCCTTATCTCATTATATTTTATTCATTCCGAATCAAATTAAATAGAATTTGTTCTATATTAATCGTTCATATCCTTCAGTGATTCAGCATCAGGATTCTTGAAGTTACCCTTCAAAAGAATATAAAGAACGATTCCGACTATAAGACCCCATGTTGCACCTTTTGTTGCAAGCACGGCTGCCATAACACCGGTAACACCACGCTCAAGATTAGTTGTAATCATTGCAAGACCAATTCTGCAGCATACGTAGCCCTGAACAATAAGGGTAAGTGATAATGCAGCAGGAAGAATCGGCTGTACAAATGATGCAACAGGAACCAATGCAACACAGATAAATGTCATCCATCTGAAGGTACCTACACCGCTGAAGATAGAATCCATTGATTTTCTGCCGTCTTTATATCTCTCTGAAACAGATGCTGTAACAGCTGCCCATAACGGACCAGAAAGTGAAACATAAGGACAGAAGAAACTTTCTATTACGTTTCTGATTCCGCTTATGATGTTTGAACGGTTAGCATTAAAATCTACTTTCTCATCAGGTCTAACCTTTCCGGCCTGACCAATAAGCTCATCACTAGAAACGAAATCACCGAATGCAATAATGTAAACAGCTATTGCTGTCGGAATAACAGAGATGAATTTCTGAACACTCGGGAAACCGATTGCAAATGGACTTAATCGACTCCAAATTCCTGCAAAATCAGGAATCTTGATGATTGAACCAAGTACAAGATTAGGAGCAGGAAGCTCACCTGTCAGAGGTCCGAGAATAACGGCCAATATAATAGCAGGAAGCATTCCGAAATTTCCTATAGCATATAAGAATTTGTTTTTCTTTTTCAGTTTTCTGAATGCTATAGAAAAGAGCAAGAAATAAGCAAAGATACTTCCGATTCCTACTGTTATAGGATATAAACTAAATCTTCCTCCATCTGCAAATTCACCCATGATAGCAGAAAAACCTGCACCAAGAAGGATACCTGCTTTAATAGATTCAGGAATCCAACCGATAATCTTTCCAGCCATACCTGATATACCCATGATAAGGAATATGATACCAACTACAAGCTGAAGTGCAATAAGTGTTTGGATTCTTTCAGGTCCTTCTTCACTAAGAGTTAAGAATGCTGTAACCAAAGGAATAGCCGGTGTAATCCAACCGGGAACAACCGGATCTCCGAGTAATGAATGAAGATTGTAGAGCAAACCGTTAATAATAACCATACTCCAAGCAATTTCATAAGGAACTCCAAGAACCTCTTCCAATACCGGTATGGCTCCAAGACATGTTGCACACATCAAAATAGCCTGCAAGCATTCTGAAATTTCCCAACGATAATGAATAAAGGGAATTCGGATTTTAAAAATCCCGGCCGGAATATATGGCTGCTCCGCACCGTCTTTTCGTTTTAGTGACATAACTACGCCTCCTTTAAATAAAATAGTGCCAAAACAAGTTTCCCCTCTCAAGGAAGGCTTGATGTGAAAATATAGCATTTCGTCACATATGTATATTATATATTTTGTGTAATATTTATCAATTGTAATAATAAACTAAGATTTTATATTATTTTAATAAAATTTTATACAATTATAACATATATCGATATTGTCAATTTTTTTTTAATAAAGCGGATTGCTTTTATGCACAAGCACTAATACAGTATATTTTACCTATATTACATTAAAACAAAAAGCAGACAAATTAATATTAAAATTATTCAAAATTAATTTAAGGAAGCTCTAAAGAATATAAACTTATAAATTCGATCTAAATTCGATCTGAGTAAATCCCAATTGGAGGTATTTTTTTGTAAAATATACTTTAGATAAATAAAAAAGCTTTATCTTGATTTGATAAAGCTCTTTTAAAAAACAATTATTTTCTTTTTTTAATATGTATCTCCGGAATTGCAAGTGAATCATAGGATATTGATTCTTCTGCTTGCGATTCATCGGATACATCCTCCAGATCATCGCCGGTTATGATTTCCGGAATGGCAAGATTATCATATTTTATGTTAATCCTGTTCTTTTTATTTTCTTTATCTGTTGTATTATTGGATGACATATTTTTACCCCCGATCATCTGAATTACAAGAAGTTAATAAAGAATGTTATTGTTAAACTATTAAGGAAATCTGCAAATAAGCTTCCGACAATAGGAATAAGCAGATATGCCTTAACCGATGGCACATATTTATCGCAAATAGCCTGCATGTTCGCCATTGCATTTGGTGTTGCACCCATTCCAAAGCCACAGGTACCGGCAGCTATAACAGCAGCGTCATAATCTCGTCCCATTATATTAAATATAATAAAGCGAGCAAAAATAAACATTAGTACAACCTGAGCAGCCAAAAGTATAATAAGAGGCAATGCAAGATCGGCAAGCTGCCAAAGCTTAAGAGTAATCATTGCTATACCCAAAAACAGTGAAAGACAAATACCGCCTATATCGTTGATTTCACCCATGTATATGTCAAATTTATGCGTATATTCTCCGATATTTCTGAATAATGCAGCAGCAATCATTGCTCCTATATATATAGGGAATGTCATCCCTGTTTTGGTAAGCAGCCATGAAATAATGGTACCAAGGCCAATAGCAAGTATAAGCTGAAAAACAGCAGCCGGATACATAGATGTGTGACGAGCATGTTTCTTTTCATCCTCAACCAGTAAGCTGTCATCTTCTGCTACGGCTGTTTTTATAAGATCTTTTTTTTCGATAAGAGATTTTCCTATAGGTCCTCCCATCAAGCTTCCAGAAATAAGGCCAAACGTTGCGGCAGCAGTACAAAGTGTGGTCGCACCGGTTACATTAAAATCTTCAAGTACAGGACCAAAGGCACCGGCTGTACCATGTCCTCCTACCATAGGAATAGAGCCTGTGCAAAGACCTGTAAGAGGACTTATACCGAGAACATTTGACATTCCTACAGCAACAAAATTCTGACATATAATAAGTGCTATTACTATGCCAAGGAAAATAATAAGTGATTTTCCGCCGCTCTTTAAAACCTTGAGATTTGCCTGGAATCCAACCGATGTAAAGAAGAATACCATGCATACCTCTCGCAATGTATCATCAAATGAAACCTGTGCTATATTTGTTTCATATAAAATACATATTACTATTGCAAATACTATACCACCAACAACAGGTGCCGGTATACAAAATTTTTCCAAAAAATTAAATTTTTTCTTTAAAAGCTTACCAACTATCAAAACAACAACGGCTAATGCCAATGTTTGATACATATCTAAATTTAATTCCATATCTGCCTTTCATTATTTGTGCATAATTGTGATGTCGTGTTCAAAATAATACTCAATTACTGTTCTACAGTAATCCCCTGTGTTTCATAATAAGCTGCCGCTCCTTTGTGGAACGGAATTGATATATTCTCTGTTGCCGATTTTGTATCCAAGCTAAAATCAAGCGGAAGTGAATATTGAATATTTTGCTCATTGTCAAATAACAGCTGAGTTAGCTTCTCTACTGTTTTGGAATCCAATGAGTCATTTGCAAGAAGCAGACATTTTACACCAATTGTTGTAACATCTTCTTCCAGTCCAGTATACATTCCGGCAGGAATAGTATATTCGCTATAATAGCTATACGCTGACATCAGCTTCTGAATATGCTCCTCATCCATAGATATAATTCGTATATCCGTTGTTTTCGCAAGTTCTTCTATTACAGTTGTTTGAACACCCGAGGTGCAAAACATAGCATCAATAGAGCCATCACTTAATGCATTTGCAGCATCTGTATAATTCAAATTTTTATATTTATATAAATCATCCGACAATCCATAAATTTGAAGGATCTGCTTGGCATTTCTTTCAGTTCCGGATTCATTCTCGCCAAGGCTTACGGTTTTGTGGAGCAAATCATCTACTGTATAAATATCCGAATCGGCTTTAACAATCAGCTGACATGCTTCTGTATATAAATTAGCTATCGCACTGTAGCCTTGAAGCTTATTGTTTACAAAGCTGTTTTTTCCATAATAAGCATCATTTGTAAGGTCTGCCTGTGCAATAGCAAGCTGAATATAATTATCCGAAATAAGCCTCAGATTAGCAGCAGATCCGGCTGTGGCCTTAACATTTAATTCGATA
This sequence comes from Faecalibacterium sp. CAG:74, assembly GCA_963595425.1. GTDB lineage: Bacteria > Bacillota > Clostridia > Lachnospirales > Lachnospiraceae > Alectryocaccobium. Next base: position 4,366 of record CAVBHN010000048.1, read on the forward strand.
TCCTCATCACTGTCAGCAACAAACTGAGAGTATGCATTTGCAAATGATAGATAAACACCTCCGACCTGCGCCGCACCAAATTTTATGGTTTTATCTGATTGTCCGCAGCCTACACTAAAAATCAATGTAAAGCTCAGCAATAATGCAAAAATTTTTTTCAATAGTAACTCCCCTCCTATTATTTTTAAAAATTTTCTATTAAGAAAAATAAGTAAAAGCTTAATAAGTATACACTGAAATGAATTTTTAAGCAATTATGCAATTAAACATATATGAATTTTTTTATATAAAATTATTCATATATTGCTGGGTCAAAAATCTTTTACAAGTAAGATAGAATCAACTTTCTGAAATTTTGTTATTATAATCATTCATATCATATTATGCTTAAATATAGAATCTTTGGACTAAATAAATCTCTGTCTAAGTCTTACAGCTTGTTTTTTTTTATAGTAAATAATATACTTTATAAGAAATTTTATTTTAAGGAGACGAAATATGACATTTATATATCCGGCAATTTTCAAGCAACAGGATGATGGTTCTTTTTCAGCATATTTTCCGGATTTGGAATGCTGCTATGCAAGGGGAAATGATCTGGAGGATTGTATAGATGCGGCTAATGATGCGTGCCGTGACTGGATAGAACTTGAGCTAAGCGAGGATGATGCAGTACTGCCTTCTGTTACTACAGAAGATGATATTGAACTTAAACCCGGAGAATTTGTAAGGCATATATCTGTAAATATCAAATTTTATGTAGGCTGGGATGAATGAAAGCTTTTTAAATAAAGTGATCGACAGAATGATGCTTAAGTTCCAATAAGGGTCTTCTTGCATGATATATAAAAATCCTGCTTTATAATCTAAGTTAGGCATCAAGCTCAATAGTTGAACCTGATGCCTTGATTTTTGTCAATATATCTTATTCTACGCCTTATGTCCGCCTATCTGTTTATTACGGTCTTTGGCTGTTGCTCCATCTTCAAAATTCATTCCTTTGAGGATTGCGTTCTTTCCAAATTTCTTTTTGATATTAAGCATTGCTACCTGCATACGCTTTTCACGCTCTAATACTTCTTCCTCTTTTGTCTGTTCTTCTATTGCATTGTAATCTGTAAAGAGGTTAAGTTGCTCATATATATTGTTCTTGCTTGCGAGTTCTTCAGTTATTAATTTATTTGCAGTAATATTAATCCGTCTGACAAGCAGATTTTTGTCCATAATTCTGTCGTAGAGTTCCATAACTGCATTTGTGATTAGCTTTGTAGAAGATGTCTTCTGTTTCAAGTTGACTGTTCCATGAGCGTGTTTTGGAACCTTTCTCCCATAGCGGTCGGTTGTGACAGTACCCTTGTAATTTTTGCTTTTATTCGGGTCCGTAAGATTTTCTATATCATAACCAACGGTCAGTACGATTTGATCGGTTACAAGCTTCTTATCAACCAAATCCAATACCATCTGGTCTGTCATTTCCTTTACAATCAGTCTTGTCTTATCGTAATCATAAGGACAATGAAGCACTTGCCCGGAGCTTATGCTGTTTGTCTCAGGCTTGTACTCTTTGACAAGTTCCATTGTACAAGGCTCATATCCCCAAGCATGGTCAATCAAAAGCTCAGCATTTATGCCGAACAGCTTGTAGAGTAATTCCTCATTATAGAGTTCGGTTTCCCTTCCAATAGAACACCTTGCCACATCACCCATAGTGAACAAGCCATATTCCTCAAGCTTCTTAGCATAGCCTCTGCCAACTCGCCAAAAGTCTGTAAGAGGTCTGTGATTCCATAATTTTTTTCGGTAGCTCATCTCATCCAGCTCGGCGATTCGCACGCCATTTTTATCAGGTTCAATATGTTTAGCCACAATATCCATTGCAATTTTGCAAAGATACATATTTGTGCCGATTCCTGCGGTTGCAGTGATTCCTGTGGTTTTCAAAACATCCTGAATCATCGTCATAGCAAGCTCTCTGCCGGTCATTTGGTATGTCTTGAGATAATCTGTTGCGTCAATGAAAACTTCATCAATGGAATATGGGAATATGTCCTCAGGAGCAATATATTTTAGGTATATGCTGTAGATTTTTGTGCTGTACTCCATATAAAGTGTCATCTGCGGCGGAGCAACGATATAGCCAATCTCCAGTGCCGGATTGAAATTTAGTTCTGTGCTGTCATCGGAAATACCTGTAAATGTTCTATTCGGTGCTTTCCATATTCGTGAATTATTGGCATCCCTTACCTTTTGCACAACCTCAAACAATCTTGCGCGTCCCGGTATTCCATAGCTTTTAAGAGATGGCGATACCGCAAGGCAGATAGTCTTTTCTGTCCGGCTCTTATCTGCCACTACAAGATTTGTAGTTAAAGGATCACGATTTCGCTCCTTACACTCAACAGAGGCATAGAATGATTTGAGATCTATTGATATGTATGTTCGAGTGGCTGACACCTTTTAAGCCTCCTTTCTCGGAATTAGTTATTGAATACAATTGTCAATCACATTTAAATTATGTACATTTCACATGCTGATAAGTTGTGCAGATGTTATTGTCTGTTGCTTGGAAGACTTTAAAGCAACCAGCTTTTCATTAGTCGCACCAATAACATCCATTATGCACTTCTGCTTCTGAGTCAGCAGTTATATATTGGTCGGATCCGGTTTTAGTAATTTAGCAACAATACAAGTAACTATTAACTTTTCAAAAATGGCAATTTGGGAAGCATATTTTCTTCCACTATACTACTTAGCATTACCGCAAAGGCCTTAGGATCCTGTATCTGATATTGCATATGATTATACCCTTTAAATACAGGATAATTTCCGTAAGGATATGTCTTCATGACTGCATCACGGTACTTGAAATGCTCCTCAATACTGCCAAATTCAAAATATATACGCTTTTGCATCCGCTCAGATAATGTCTGAAAAGGTTTATCCTCCAGACTGTCTCATAACTGACGACGCAAATTCCCGTAACGCAGTGCTTTTCCAGTGGCAATGAAATAAGGCTTTATTGAATCATTATCGCACCAGAGTATTTTCTTTAATGTTCTACACTTAGTCCAGTACAAACTCTTGATTGCAAGATACAGAAATGGAGTCATCCAAGAATGGATACGGCAGATTGGTTGTTATGGACATCGATTATTATGAAAAAATTATGAGAAAGATGCATGAAGCAAAAACAATCCTGGATGGTTTTGAAGATGTAAAATCCGGAAACACTGTAGACGGAGACACTGCAATTTCTAATATAAGGAGCAAATATGGTATATAAATTTGATGGAAATATAGCCCGCCGTTGGCTAAACAAGCTCACCATATACGAAGATGTGTACACCGTGGAATTTAAATCCGACGTCAGTGTAGATATCGAGGGATAAGTGGATATGTGCAAAACAACAGCTCCTCATCACTGAAGATTTTCCGGTAATGGGGTGCTTTTTCGATGCCCTCCTGACTGCGATAGCTGGGAGGAATTGTTTTTAATTATTAAGGCCTCGATATTTTACCTGGAAATATCTACTCTGTTATTTCAATGTCAACCAATTTATCCCGTTTTAAGATATATAGTAATTGCTGAATCAAACCAATACTATCACTTCTAACGGATTCAAGGTCATTTAAGACAACTTTCTTATCAGACTTGCATTGATTAACACTGATGAATGTTCCACCATGAGAAGCATTATTTCTATTGTCTGCTGACGCATTCACCGCAGCTGTAAAGGAATAGCAATTTCTCATGAAATCAGAATTACTAAACATCTCAGCGCTGCTACTAAAGCCGGTAATTTGGGCGAAATAATCGCACAATTTTTCTAATTTTGTGTTTGGAACAATGTTTTCAAGCAATATTGCAAAACTCTTATACATGCATCTAGAGCTTACTCTCGTTTCAGGATTGTTTCTATTCTGATAGTCGATGTAGAACCCTCTCTGTCTCGGTTCGGAATCAAGAT
>CAVBHN010000049.1:0-8102 GCA_963595425.1 Faecalibacterium sp. CAG:74
CATGTATTTGCAGAAAGTGAAGCAAAGGCAATGCAAGCCATTGACATGGCGTTGTTCAGAAAAGCAGAGTAAAGCGGCATAGGCATGAAGAAAACCGCCCTTACGGACGGCTAAAATTTGTCGCTTATTTGTCGCTTAAACCTGCTAAAAGTCGCTTGAAGATACCAAAAGAGATTAGAAAGTGAATCTATATATAGTGTTAGTATATTTGAATAAAACACTATATCTTGTGTATTTTACAATATCATGAAATAACTTTTTATTGAGATATACTCCAAGAAGGAAGGGATCAATGCCTTAGATGCTAAAGGCGAGGTGCTTCTTACCATCATGGCATCCCTTGCTCAGCAGGAATCCCAGTCCCTTAGCCAGAACGTAAAGCTGGGCCTCCAATACCGTTACCAGCAAGGCAAGGTGCAGGTCAACCATAATCACTTCTTAGGCTATACCAAGGATGCTGATGGGAATCTGGTCATTGATCCGGAACAAGCTAAAGTGGTGAAACGCATCTACCGGGAGTACCTGGAAGGCTACAGCATGGATAAGATCAAGAAAGGCTTGGAAGCTGATGGTATCCGAAATGGTGCCGGGAATCTCAGGTGGCACACCAGCAACATCAAACAGATTTTGACAAATGAGAAGTATATCGGCGATGCCCTCCTGCAGAAAACCTATACCACAGATTTCCTAAATAAAACCAGAGTCAAGAATAACGGCATCATGCCCCAGTACTATGTGGAAGGGAACCATGAAGCGATCATACCGAAAGAGATCTTCCTAAGGGTGCAGGATGAGCTTGTTCGCAGAAGCACCAAGAAAGTCAGCCCCAATGGCCGCAAGGTTTCTTATAACTGTCAGCATTACTTTTCCCAGCTCATCTACTGCGGAGAATGCGGCGAAATGTATCGGCGACTCCACTGGAATAACAGAGGCTGCAAGTCTATCGTCTGGAGATGCGTCAGCCGGGTACAGCCTACAGGCCTTGAGTGCCATGCCCGGACAGTAAATGAGGAAGTTCTCCAGCAAGTATTTGTTAAAGCATTAAATGAGCTACTCTCCCACAAGGAAAGCTACCATCAACAGCTGCAGGCAAACATCGCCTATGTCATCCGCCTTTGTGCCAGAGGTGAGGTCCAGACCATCAACGAGCAACTGATCCAGCTTCAGCAGGAACTCCTGGATAAAGTCAGCAAACGCCAAAACTACGATGACATCGCTGATGAGATCTTCCAGCTCAGAGAAAAGAAAGCCAAGACCAACATCGACACTTCTGCCAGGGATGAGCAGATTGAACGCATCACAGAGCTCCAGGATTTTATTAAACAGCAATCCACGGAGCTGACGAAGTTTGACGAGAATCTGGCCCGCCGCTGGCTAAAGAAGATCACAATATATGAAGATAAGTACACTGTGGAATTTAAGTCTGGCGTCAGTGTAGATATCGAGGAATAAGGGAACATAGGCAAAAATCAAGCTCCTCACCACTGGAAATCATCCGATGATGGGGAGCTTTCATTATATTTTCTTTCACCCCAATCAAATATTGCTTAACGTCTTTTCCCAAACAATTTTGATGTAAGATTTAAAATTTCTCGTGCCGTATCATGATTCACATGTGAAACATCGTTTTGACCATCATCCCAATGCCTTCTGAAATCCTGTTCAATGTATATTCCATCTTTACCATTGTGAAAAGTATAAGTATCCTCTGCATTTACGTGATAGGTGTCCTCAGAATCAAAAGATTTGTAAGATGAATGATACGTTTTTGTTGTTCCATCAAGATCGTCACGATTCTCAACCAACGACTCTAATTCTTCGATTTCATGATCCTTGAAACGGCCATTTCCTAAATTTACGTACTCACTTAATTTTGCTTTTCTAGCATTTTTTTCTTTCCTATCCATACTCTGTCCTCCTGTAAGACTTAGGTTTTTATTTGCTTAAAATATAGCAGGTGCGAGTTATATAATTTAGCTTCATTCAGGAGAAAAATGCCTTGCTAATCCTCAAATATAGAGAATTACATCTGTTATGAAATTCAAATAATAGACAAATGCAAAAATCCTCCCAACCAAATGGCTAGGAGGACAAATTTTACTCTTCAGTGTCTGGCAAATAATAGATTTTGCCATCCATCGAAATTAACTGAACATCTTTATCATATAATTCAGACGCATCAATATTCTGCTTCATACAACCAGATGCCTGTTCTGTTATCATTTTTGTAGTTGTCTTATTTATTTCACAAAAATTAAAATCATCATTAAAGAAGCCTGGCAACACATGAATGAATCCATCAAAACCAGCTCGCTTTCTTTTACTTTTCTCTGTATTTATTCCAAGTCGCTCAACAGTGTTCTCATGCCAGGTGCTAATAAGACTCTGTGCATCACCTACCTGTTTCGTATACACAGGTATTAACGAGTTACATTGCTGTCTTGATACACCTCCTAAATGTAACGCATACCTTAAATCGGAGATTTTGTAGAGCACATCCAACAATGTTTGCTGATACATAAACCAGCTTTGTGCCTCCTTTAATTTCTCTTCATATGATGCATAATCCAAATCTTTCTTCTCTGCATATTTTCCTAAAGTCAAATTTGCTTGACCCAGAAGTTGAGTACACTCCTCTTCTAAGCTATCCAATTGGGATATCTTTGAGAGCCTTAACTCGTTATTATCAAGAATTTCCACCTGAAAATCAGCAATTCTCTTAACATGAGTGACCAGTGAAAAAACTCTACTACGATATTCATTATCCTGAAAATCTGTTATTTGTGATATTCCCTCATTAATGTTATCAAGTTGGCCGTTAATCTGCGTCATATAGTATTGGCCAACTACCATTGATGCAACTCCCATAGCTGCTGCCACTGTGTTTGCTACTGCCGCTGTTCCTTTTTGCGCTTCAACAGCAACAAGATTAGCATGACCCTGTATTCCATCAGTGCCTCTGAAAAATCCACGAACAGCACCTTCCATAGCCTTGGAATCTGTTAACTTTGCTCCCGCCGGTATTATTGCTCGATATAATACCTCTCCATTAGCTGCATTGACTGCCTGTACCGCATTGTTTGCAGCATTGCCGGCCTGTACTAATCCTGGAATAAGATTATTAATATGCGACAGAACTTTGCTATCCGTTATTTCTACTAACTTGCTTTCATTTTTAATTGCCTCTACCGGTAACATTTCTACCTGGATTGTTAATTCGTCTGGCTGATGGATTGCAGCAAGTTCTTCTTTTTTCTTAACAGATGGCGTGTTAACATCGCCGATAGCATCGGGTGATACAACATTCTTTTTCTTTGATTTTACATACAGGATTATTCCAACAGCCATAATTGCTATGATAATAACCACTATTCCTAAGTATTTCATACTCATCCCATTTTCCCCCGACCGCACCTCAGCCGCCTTCCTCCTCTTTTGAGTATTGAGTGGGCTGAACTGCGAAATTTTCTTGACCGCAGTTCTGTAGTCTCAATTTTGTATCCAATTTCCAACTCTTCAAAACCTACCGAAAAACCTCGTAGATAAGTTCCCGCGAAGATAATCTCTGAAAAATCGGCAAAATTTCAAACTGATGCAAGTTTCCGAAAAGCCCAGAAAATAAGTCTTTTTCAGCACTTTACTTCTGAACCCGTGACATCAATACTACCGTCTCGACATGCACAGTATTGGGGAACATATCTACGCATATTATTCTTTCTATTCTGTAGCCGCCATTTAAAAAGGCTTCCAGATCATTTGCAAGGCTTGTCGGCTTACATGAAATGTAAACGATTCTTTCCGCATTGTATGCTATTATCTTTCCGAGTGCCTTTGGATTTATTCCCTCTCTCGGCGGATCCAGAACCAAATAATCCGGCTTTTCCGCAATCTCATCAAGCACCTTCAATACATCGCCTGCAATAAATTCACAATTATCTATTTTGTTTAATTCGGCATTTTCTTTTGCAGCCTCAACTGCCTCCTCGACAATTTCTACTCCAATAACCTTTTTTGCCGCAGGAGATAATACCTGTGCAATTGTGCCTGTACCGCTGTAAAGATCAAAAACAGTTGCATCCTCAATATTCCCGATCATTTCACGGACATTTGAGTATAATAGCTCTGCGCCCTTTGTATTAGTCTGAAAAAAAGAAAACGGTGTAATCTTGAATTGAAGGCCTAGTAATTTTTCGTAGAAATGATCCTTTCCATATATTATCTGTGTATTTTCGCTTTTCAATACATCCGCAACATTATCATCTGTCATATGAAGGAATCCGATAATCCTGCCTTCAAGTTCAAGTGCATTTAATCTTTCCTTCAGCTCCGTAAAATCATGTGTAAGCTGAGATGATGTAACTATAGCAGCTACTATTTCGCCTGTATATTCTGCTCTTCGAACAAGCAAATACCTAAGATATCCCTCATGAGAAATCTTGTGATAATAAGAAAAATTTTTTTCTTTACAATATTCAAGAACACAGCTGACTATTTTATTAAAATCCTCATGAACTAAAACACAGTCGGATGCCGTTAAAATATCGAATCTGCTGTTTTTCTTATGTAAGCCCAGAGTAAGCTCTCCGCCCTTCATGCAGTCTCCAAATGAATATTCCATCTTATTACGATAATGTTCTTTATATGGACTTGCTTCTATATTTCCAAAAAGCTCATCTGCATCGCTCTTTGATAAATTTGTATTTTTTATAATAACAGGTGTTAAAAGCTCCTTAACCTGATCAAATTTTATCTTAAGCTGCTCATCATATGACACCGTCTGATATGTACAGCCGCCGCACTGCGGAAACAGACTACACCTTGGAGCGTTTCCTTCAATTTCTGAGCATTTCAATACATCTATAAGTCTTCCTTCTAACCTGTCTTTTCTTTTTTTATTTATAATAAATCGTATTTTCTGACCGGGTATGGCATTTTTTACAATTACCTTATTATCATCTATATATACAATTCCCTTATTAGGAAATGAAACCTTTTCTACAAAGCCTTCGCATATATCACCTTTTTTCATATCTTTTCTCCTGGTTAAAACCTGTCTGTATGATCACCCTGTTAATATAAGCAACAGCCGCATACAGTACAATCATAGCTTATATTTTTTATTAACAGAAATAAATTTTCCTATTAAAAAGTATAGCTTCAACACATAGTGCTGAAGCTATACCGAATCCGATCATCAATCTTCTTTTTCCTCTTCAAAGCCTTCAAGCGGTTCATCTTCATATTCGTCTTCATCATCGAAATAATCATCAAAATCGTCTTCAAGGTCTTCAAGATAATCAGGAGTAAAATATCTGTATACTGCATAAGCAATTCCTGCGATAACTGAAAGTGCTCCAATGATTGCAAGTATCTTTACTAAAAAGCTACATGATCTGTCATCCTTATCTCTCATTGTGTTTCCTCCTTCATCGAAAATTCGATTCCATTATATCACATTTTCATTTTTTTTCTATATATTTATAAAGGAGAAGACATTTTAATATTCTTATTTTTTTAAAAAACAAAAGCACCCACTGCCTTTTGGCGATAGGTGCTCTTGATATTAATTATCTTAGTATACAAAATGTAAGCATTTAATCATTGTCTGCCAGCTCATCATTCCCATTATCTGTTGCTATGTCTTTCTTTTTTACAATTACATTATATACGATTACCAACAGCAGAAGTATTATACCGGCTATGATTATGTATATAAAGTCAGGCTGTATAGGTGAAACGATTATATTATCCCATATAAGATCCTGGACAACAAGTAGTATTGCTAACGGAAAATACAGAAAGCCGGTAATTTTTGATGCCTTTTCCATTGACTCTGCCGTATACTTTGCATAATCCTTTTTTGCTCCATCCATCTTGCCTGTAGTAATCTGCTTTATGCCTGAGTAAACAAGCGTTGCTGCAATTACTATTCCAATAAGTGTTTTATACATGATTTAATCCCCCTTATGAACGTTTGGTTTTATGTAATATTTTATGCTCTGTTAAATATTGTTCATATCATTAGTCTGGATATAAACCGTATTCTTTTTAACCAGTATATTATAACTAATGATAACTAAAAGCAATAGTGCTCCGACTGCAATTATATATATAAAATCAGGTTTTATAGGTGAAACAATTATTCCATCCCATACAAGATCCTGTAATACGAATAATACTGATATTGGAAAATATAAGAAGCCTGTAAAAATTGAAGCCCTTTTCATTGATTCAGCTGTATATTTCTCATAATCCTTACTGGCTCCGTCCATCTTTCCTGTTACGATCTGTTTGATACCTGCATAAATAAATGTTGCTCCGATAAAAACACCAATAGCTGTCATTAACATAATTTTTTTCTCCTTATTTACCGTTAAATATTTTATAATAAACATCTTTCATATGTCTTGTACTTATATATACGATTAACCATGCCGTGTGGCTAATGAAACTTCAAAAACTTTGTAACCGGCTTTTATACTTGGACAGTTTCTATTTTATGTCCCAAAACCGCGCTTATTTTTATTTTTAACTGTCGACAAAAAAAAATTCTTCCTATATAATAACGCAAGATAAAATAAGAATTGTGGATAAAGTAATATTACGGAGGGTATTTAAATGATAGTTGCAGAAAAAGTTAAAGAGAAAGGTCTTGAGTTTGCATTAAACAGAATGCTTTCTATGCTTGAAAAGGATCCTGAAAACAATCCTTTAAAGATAATGGATATTATAGACAAATGGGCTCCGGCAGGATGGTATGAAAGTCAGAGAAGACTCATCCGCGAAGCTATTGAAGAAAGAGGTAGCTGGTATCAGCTTGTTCAGGCTATCTATCAGCTTGATCCGGGTGTACGTAAAGCCTTCTTCCAGAATTTCATGGTAAATGCCAGCCTTAAGGGAAGCAAGAAACAGGATATTGCATCACAGAAATATGACTGCAACATTCCATGGGCTGTTCTTCTTGATCCTACATCAGCATGTAACTTAAAGTGTACAGGCTGCTGGGCTGCAGAATACGGTTACAAGAACAATCTTTCACTTGATGATATTGATTCGATAATCAAGCAGGCAAATGAGCTTGGATGCTATATGTTCATATATACAGGCGGAGAACCTCTCGTTCGTAAAAAAGATCTTATCAAGATCTGCGAGATGCATCCTGACTGTGCATTCCTTTCATTTACAAACGGTACACTTATAGATGAAGAATTCTGCCAGGATATGCTTCGCGTTAAGAACTTCATTCCTGCTATTTCTCTTGAAGGCTTTGAGGAAGCAAACGACGGACGTCGTGGTGAAGGTGTATACAACAAGGTTATGCATGCATGTGAGCTTCTCAGAAAGCATAAGCTTGCATTCGGACATTCTATCTGCTATACAAGCAAGAACTACAAGGACGTTACAAGTGAAAAATTCATCGATCAGATCATTGAGAACGGTGCTCTTTTCACATGGTACTTCCATTATATGCCGGTTGGAAACGCTGCTGCTCCTGAGCTTCTTCTTACTCCTGATCAGAGAAAAGAGGTTCTCTATACTCTTCGTGAGCTTAGAGGCAAAAAGCCGATCTTCAGCATGGACTTCCAGAATGATGGACAGTATGTAGGCGGATGTATTGCCGGAGGACGTCGTTATCTTCACATCAATGCAAAGGGTGATGTTGAGCCATGTGTATTTATACATTATTCAAATGTAAATATTCATGATGTTTCTCTCCTTGATGCACTTAGAAGTCCTCTCTTCCAGGCTTATCATGACAATCAGCCATTCAACAACAACATGCTTCGTCCATGTCCTATGCTTGAAAATCCTGAAGAACTTAGAAGACTTGTTCATGAAACAGGTGCTGTCAGCACAGATTATGAAAGTCCTGAAAGCGTTGATTCACTTTGCGATAAGACAACTCCTTATGCTGAGAAATGGGCTCCGGAAGCTGAAAAGCTTTGGTCAGAGCTTCGCCGTCCTCAGGATATCGCTTATGCTGAGAAAAAGGATAAAGAAAAAGCAGACAGAGCCGCAAGAAAGGCTGCTGAAGACTAAATTTATACATTTAAAGACACAAATGGTGTATGAAAGGGCTAAAGCCTTTTCATACACCATTT
>CAVBHN010000050.1:0-7885 GCA_963595425.1 Faecalibacterium sp. CAG:74
AACCTAAAACAAAGGGTGAGAAAATTGATTTCATGAAGGACGCTATTGCTGCTTATGTATACAAGCTTTATGAAGAAGGAAAAATTGATGGAATTATTTCTGTAGGCGGACTTCAAAATACGGTTATGGCTTCAAATGCCATGCAGACACTTCCTGTCGGATTCCCTAAGGTTATATGTACAACAGTGGCAAGCGGAACGAGAAAATTTGATCTTGTAGTCGGAGATAAGGATATAACAGTTATGCCGGCTATCTGCGATTGTACGGGACTTAATATTGTTACAAGAAGAGTAATAGCAAATGCATGTGCTTGCTGTATAGGAATGGTAAAGGCTGCTGGTGAAACGCTGAAAAAAGGAGACAAGCCAGTAATTGCTGTTACTTTGATGGGTGTTACAAATACAGGCTGTGTTGCAGCTATAGAAGAGCTTGAGAACATGGGATTTGATGTGGTAGGCTTTCATGCTACAGGTGTTGGCGGAGCAACAATGGAGGATATGGCTGCAAACGGTCTTATTGACGGCATCCTTGATCTTACACTTCATGAAATAACATCTGAGTATTTTGGAGGTGGCTTCTCATACGGACCAAAAGCCAGTATCCGCCTTGTAGAATCTGTGGCAAATAAGGTTCCGCTTGTAATCAGCCTTGGAGGAATAGATTTTGTAGATTACAATACAAATGAGCTTCCGCCAAGAATGGATGAGAGAAAGTACATGCTTCATAATGCCAATACGGCACATATTAAGATATTGCCCGATGAAGCAGAGGATATCGGAAAAATCGTAGCCAAAAGACTCAGTAATGTGGATTATCCGGTTAAGCTGCTTATCCCTACAAACGGAATGAGACACAATACACTGGAGGGTCAGGAACTGTATGAACCAAATGCTGACAAAGCGCTGATCAAGGCCATTGTAGAAAATGTAAATGATAACATTGAAGTAATAGAAATGTCAGATAATCTTGATACACCTGAATTCGGAGTTAAAGCAGCGCATTATATTGTTGAAGAAATGAAAAATTTAGGAAAACTGCCAAAGGATTTTGGAGAAAAATAATTGTAAAGGAGGAGTAGTTCATTGGAACAGAAAACATACGAAATAGCAGAAAAACTTGTTATTGCAAGTAAAAGAGCATATATTAGAGGGATACAGACCGGAAGCGGCGGAAATGTAAGTGCCAGAATCCCGGGAACAGAGACAATGCTTGTCAAAGCAAGCGGCGGATCGCTTGGGGATTGTACACCGGAAGGCTTTTTGATAACAGATTTTGATGGAAATCTTCTTGAGGGCAATGGAAAGCCAACAAGAGAGGCATTGCTTCACGGATACATTTACAAGCTTCGCCCTGATGTTCAGTCAGTAGTACATGTGCATTCACCATATGCAATCGGATGGTCATCGACAAAGAAGAATCTTCCGCTTGTAACATGGCATTCTAAGCTGAAAAATCCGGAAGGATTTCCGACATTAGATGTGCATGCAGCAATGGTTCGTCCTGAGGATGTACCTATGGTAGAGGAGATGTTTAAGAAGACACCTAATATCAGTGCGTTTCTTCTTGCAGATCACGGAGTTGTTGCAATGGGAAAGGATCCGCTGGCAGCGGAGCATACAGCAGAATTGGTAGAGGAGACAGCACAGGTAGCAATCTTAGATAATTTGGTAAAAAAGCTCGGTCTGTAAATAATATAAAAGAGAGCACAATAAGATGAATAACCGTATAACAATGAATCAGGGCGATTCAATAATACTTCAAAGAGATACATTGCCTATGCAGGTACTCAACAAGCTCATGGACTGGATTATGGACGGAACTCTTAAAATGGGAGAGAAGCTAAATACAGAGGAGCTTGCCAGGCAGCTTGGCGTGAGCCGTATGCCGATCAGAGAAGCATTAAAGAGCCTTGAAAAAATGGGACTTGCAGAATCTGTTCCATATGTAGGTGTAAAGCTTATCTCACTTGATCAAAATGATGTTTTGCAGATTTATCTTATGCGTCAATTGCTTGAGCCTTTAGCGGCAGGAGAGGCCTGCAAAAGGATAACAGCAGAGCAGATCGAGGAATTGGAAGATATTCAAAAGGAATATATAGAGATAGTGGAAGAGGAGAAGCTTGATGCAAAGAAGCTTTATCTTCAAAACAGAAAATTTCATTTTGCAATATACGCATGCAGTAAGATGGAAAGGGTTTGTCTGACTATAGAATCTCTTTGGGATACGTTATCATTTTTTAAGCTTATTTATGGCCGTGATGTCATAAAAAACAAAAACGGTGTTAAAAACATGATCGCAGAGCATCAAAGCTATATTGATTATCTCAAAAATAAAGATATAGAAGGAATTAAAAAAGCATTGCATGACAATCTCGGCGAGAGAATAAAAGGTATTTCAGCCGAAAAGGACTATTACAGTTTATAAAGCAAAAACATCCAAAACGACATTAATACTGTCAAAGCTTATAAGGATAAGCATGATTGTATTTGATGTCGTTTTTTTGTATTATATTGGGATAGTAAATGCAGGAAAACTTAAGCAGCTATGCCTGCGAACGGATTTTGGAGAATATTGATTATGTATAATAAGAAGAATCTCAACTGGGCGGTGCTCGGTACAGGAGTAATTGCAAATGAAATGGCAAATGCCCTTAAAAAAATGGGAAAAAATTTGTATGCTGTTGCAAACAGAACACATGAAAAGGCTGTAAGCTTCGCCGAAAAATATGATGTAAAGGTAGTTTATGACAAGATAGATGATATGTTTGCGGATGATAACGTGGATATTGTTTATATAACAACACCGCATAATACGCATTTTGAATTTATGAAAAAAGCACTTGAGTCTGGCAAGCATATATTTGTCGAAAAATCCATAACACTCAATTTACGAGAGCTGGATGAGATGATAGCTCTTGCAAAGGAAAAGGGGCTTATAATTGCAGAGGCTATGACTATCTGGCATATGCCGATTTATAAGAAGCTATGGAAGCTTGTATCGGATAATAAGCTTGGCAAAATGCAGATAATGACGGCAAATTTCGGAAGCTTCAAGGAATACAATATGAGCAACAGATTTTTTAATATGGAGCTTGCTGGCGGAGCACTTCTTGATATAGGAGTTTATGCGTTATCTGCTGTAAGAAGCTTTATGAACGAAAAGCCAAATGATATCGAAAGCCAGGTGAGATTTGCCGAAACGGGAAGTGATGAGCAGGCTTCGATATTGCTTAAAAATGACCAAGGTCAGATGGCGGCGGTTGCTCTTTCGATGCATTCAAAGCAGCCAAAGAGAATAACCGTATCCTTTGAAAAGGGATATGTTGAAATATATGAATATCCAAGAGGCCAAAAGGCAACGATCGTAGATGCACAAACAGGAAGCGTGGAGATTATCGAGGAAGGAAATACCGAAAACGCTCTGTATTATGAAATGTGCGATATGGAGGAGGCTGTAAGAACAGGAAACAGCATACATATGAAGCTCGAATATACAAGAGATGTTATGGAAATAATGACATATTTAAGAAAGAAATGGGATATGAAATACCCAAATGAACAATGGTGATATAAAGGAGAAAAATATGCCGACAGATAAAAGTGAAGAGCTGTATAATGCGTTAAAAGCCAAGGGCTACAAAGATGAGCTGTGCGCTGAGATTGCATATAGGCAGCTGACCACGGATTATACAGCCACAAGAATGCTTGGATATCTGTACAGAGTCAGCGAGCCAAGAGAAGAGGATATGATAGATGAGATGATATCTATACTTAGTGATCGTAAAAGCCTTATTAAAAAGCATGAAGCAAATGAGGCAAATGCTGCAATAAGCAGGATGTACAGAGAGGGCCTTATATAATAGGAAGAAAACCGGAGAATATAAGCTGTAAATGAAAAAAATAATTATAATATATCTTATAGCAATAAATATTACAGGTGTTATTTTGATGGCTTCCGATAAGTCAAAGGCAAGGCACCATGCCTTCAGAATACCTGAAAAAATATTATTTCTTGTTGCTATAATTGGCGGCAGTGCCGGAGCATGGGCAGGAATGTATATGTTCAGACATAAGACTAAGCATTGGTATTTTGTTGTCGGAATGCCGGCAATATTGATTTTGCAGATAGCTTTAGCAATTTTTTTGAGGATAAACAAATGATTACAGAATATAAATTAAAATGTGAAAATATGGAAATAGTGATAGAGATTATCAGATCACATAGAAAAAGTATAGCTATAGAGGTTCGTGATAGTGACAAGGCAACAGTAAGGATACCCTATGAGCTTAGGGACAATGATTTAAAGGATGTTATAAACGAAAAACGTGAATGGATAATAGAAAAATGCAGGGATTTCAGGACAGTAGAGAAAACGCGCCCGTCAACAGGGGCAACAGCTCCGCAAATGCTTACTCCTGAGGAAATCGAAAAAATCCAGATTAAATTTGGTGAAAAAGTAAGGCGTTACTGCAAAGAAATGGGAGTAACTGCCAATAAAATAACCGTTCGAAATCAAAAAACAAGATGGGGCAGCTGCAGTGCCAAGAAAAATCTGAGCTTTAATTATCAGCTTTATTATTTGCCTGATAAATTGATGGATTATGTAATTATCCACGAGCTTGCTCATATAAGACATATGGATCATTCGAAGGAATTTTGGGCAGAGGTTGAAAAATATTGTCCGGATTATGATGAAAGACGAAAGGAATTAAAAAAATACAAGCTGGCATAAAAAGACTATGTCAGACAGGAAAAGAGGAGAACATGAAGAAAATAGCGGTTTTGTTTCCTGGAATAGGATACAACTGTGACAGGCCGCTGCTTTATTATACCGGAAAGCTCGCATTGTTATATGGATATGAGCTAAAGAAGGCAGAATACGGCGGATTTGAAGCGGGTATTAAGGGCAATAGGGAAAAAATGGAAAAAGCCTTTTACAGTGCGCTGTCACAGACCGAAAAAATTTTAGCTGATGTGAGCTGAAATGAGTACAGTGATATAATTTTTGTGGGAAAAAGCGTAGGAACCATAGTTTCTGCAGCATATATGAAGAAATACAATATAATAGGAAGAAACATTGTCTATACGCCTCTTGAGGATACGTTTTTATTTGCAGAAGGCAGCGGAATTGTATTCCACGGAAATAAGGATCCATGGGCAGAAAATACCGAGGCAATCCAAAAGTGCTGTGATAAAATCGGACAGCACTTATATATAGTAGAAAATGCAAATCATTCACTCGAAACAGGAGATGTATCGAAGGACATTGAGATCATAAAAAATGTAATCTCATCTGCAGAGGATTTTATAAAAGGGCATGAATAATTGCCACAATCCTCAGATAACTCTTCTATTTCCTGATATTAAAGAATCTTTAGGCATCAGCATAATAATATAAATTGTAATTTATGTTAAAATGTTATATAATTTTGATGTAAATAACAGAAAAATTGTGAAATATAATCAATTTGCTGCTTCGAATGAATCATCTATTTACATACTTTTTACACACGGCATAGTGTACTATTTACATGAGCATTTTAGTATTTATTGGGTAATTGCCAACAACATTAAATATAAAGAAAACAGAAGGATATTTATGTCAAAGAGTAAAGAAAAAAAATATGCCTATACACAAAACAGAGAGATAAGCTGGTTAAGGTTCAACAGAAGAGTTCTTGAGGAAGCAGCAGATACAAGTGTACCTGCTCTTGAACGCTTGAAATTTATTTCCATATTCTCAAGCAATCTGGATGAATTTTTTATGATACGTGTCGGAAGCCTGTTTGATGCTGCGCATGTTTCACCTGATGTTAAGGATTCAAAATCCGGATGGACTCCGCGTGAGCAGCTTGAAAAAATATATAATACTATTCCCGGGCTTATAACTCTTAAAAGAGAGATATACAAGGCTGTCATGGATGAGCTTCGTGAAAGCAAGATACAGGATCTTTCGATTGAGGAATTGAATCCTGCACAAATGAAGCGGATCAATCAATTCTTTAAGCATGAAATGCTTCCGATATTGTCACCGATCATTATAGGGCCGCACCATCCGATACCGCATCTTGACAGCAAGGAGCTGTATGTAGCTGTTTTGCTTGAGGACAAGAAAAAAAGAACATATATAAGTATAATTCCGATACCGGATTCGGTACCGCCATATATCATATTTGATGACGGCTTAAGCTATATAAGAACCGAAAATGTTCTGATGCACTGTGCGCCGACGCTTTTTACGGCATATGTTGTTAAGGAGGCATGTGTACTGTGCGTTACGAGAAATGCGGATATAAGCTTTGACGATGAAAAATTCGAGGATACAGAAGAGGATTTTAGAAAGCAAGTAACAAAGCTGCTTAAAAAGAGAGATAATCTTTCTGTTGTAAGACTTGAGCTCAGCGAAAATGTGAGCGATGATTTTCAAAGTAAGCTTGCCAATCTTGTAAAGATAAAGATGAACCAGGTTTATATAGATTCATGCCCACTTAATATGGGATATGTATTCGGACTCACGGGAAAGCTGTCTCGGGAAACCGCAGCAAGACTTCTTTATAAGCCTTATACGGGAAGATGGCCGGAGGATATAAGGAAGGGCACAAGCATAATAGAGCAGATAAAGCAGAAGGATAAGCTGCTTTTTTATCCGTATGACTCGGTTGAGCCTTTTTTAAATATGCTGATTGAGGCTGCGGACGATCCGAATGTTTTGTCCATTAAGATAACTATTTACAGGCTTGCATCACTATCAAGGGTTGCACAGATACTTTGCCGAGCTGCGGAAAACGGCAAGGAGGTGTTGGCTCTTATGGAGCTTCGCGCAAGGTTCGATGAGGCTCATAATCTCGAATGGTCAAAAATGCTTGAGGAATCAGGCTGCCAGGTTATCTATGGCATAGAGGGATTTAAATGCCACAGCAAAATATGTCTTATTACAAGAAGAGATCACGGTAAGACAAATTATATTACTCAGATAGGAACAGGAAACTATAACGAGAAAACGAATACAATGTATACGGATCTCAGCCTTATGACAGCATCTGCACAGATAGGCGAGGATGCAACCGTATTTTTCAGAAATATGCTTGTAAATGAATTGCGAGGCGAATATCACAATCTTTGGGTATCGCCGTTCGGAATTAAAAACGGCATATGCGCTAAGATAGACGAGCAGATAAAGCTTGGACGGGATGGATATGTATGTATAAAGGCTAATTCAATTACAGAAAGAGATGTGATTGATAAGCTGTGTGAAGCCTCAGGGGCCGGGGTTGAGATTTGGCTTATTATAAGAGGAATATGCTGTATTTTGCCGGAAATTCCGGAATATACAGAAAATGTTCATATAGTAAGCATTGTAGGACGTTATCTCGAGCATGCGAGAATATATATGTTTGGCAAGGCGGAAAAAGCCGAATTTTATATTGCGTCTGCAGATCTTATGACAAGAAATCTAAACAGGAGAGTAGAGATTGCATGTCCGATATATGATGAACAGGTTAAGGAGCAGCTTAAATGGATTTTGGATATGCAATTAAAGGATACAGCTAAGGAAAGCTTCATGATGTCGGATGGAGTTTACAGCAGAAAACAGAGCACGGTACCGTTCGATTCACAGCAGTATTTTATGGATCAGACATCACATGTCGAGGTGCCGGAATTCAAGGCTGAAAAACGTGTGCCAAAAGGAATCGGAAAGTTGTTTAAAAGGCTGTTTTCAAAGGAATGAATATTTAAATAAATCATCCCTCACCTATGAGCTTGGCATCAGGTGAGGGAAATGACAAAACAAAAAAGCACTTCCGATAAGAAGTGCTTTTAAAGATTAACCGTGCGTTAGAGGATTCGAACCCCCGACCTTTTGGTCCGTAGCCAAACGCTCTAT
>CAVBHN010000051.1:0-7313 GCA_963595425.1 Faecalibacterium sp. CAG:74
GATGAGATGCCGCGACCGTTGGAATGGCATAGGTCAATAGCATTAAAAAAATATGTAAATAGCAAAATCACAACAAAACCACATATAAACAGCAACATTATCATTTATATTCCATAAAAAATATCTTATAATAAACAAAAAAATGTCTATATTTTCAATGACAGGGAATGCGTATGAGATGATCCAAACAACACAGCTGTAAATAGAAACGGCTTGGGAAAGGGGTGTAGTGATAATGAAAAAGTTACTTTACGGAATGGTTGGCGGAGGTCCGGGTGCTTTCATAGGAGATGCACACAGGAAAGCAATCAGTCTTGATTCGTCCGCGAAGCTTGCAGCAGGATGCTTTTCAAGAGATCCCGATAAATGCTTAAAGCAGGGAAATGAGCTTGGAATAGATACCAATCGTTGCTACAGGGATTACAAGGAGATGGCTTTAAGCGAAAGCTTAAGAGATGATGGAATTGATTTTGTTGTTATTGTTACACCGAATCATACTCATTATGAAATAGCAAAGGCTTTTCTTGAGGCCGGTATCAATGTAGCCTGCGACAAGCCTTTAGTTACAAGCGTAAAGGAAGCGAAGGAGCTGCAGTCGCTTGCAAATGAAAAGAATTTGCTTTTTATGGTCACCTACACGTATACCGGACACGTTACGATGAAGTATATGCGTGATTTGATCAAAAAAGGTGAAATAGGCACAGTACGTACCGTAATGGCCGAGTATCCTCAGGGATGGCTGTATAATGAAAATGAACATGGAGGCAAGCAGGGCGAATGGAGATGTGATCCGAAAAGATCGGGAAGAGTTAATTGCCTCGGAGATCTGGGAACTCATGTTGAAAATGCTGTTGCAACGGTTACGGGACTTAAGATTAAACGAGTTCTTGCAAAAATGGACATAGTTGTTCCGGGAAGAAAACTGGATGATAACGATCAGATATTAATTGAATATGAAGGCGGAGCTACCGGAATCAGCTGGACCAGTCAATTTGCAATCGGATGTGACAACAGTCTGAGACTTCGTATATATGGTTCAAAGGGTACATTGCTTTGGTTTCAGGAGAATCCTGAGGAGCTTATTCTAATTAAAGAGGACGGCATTCGTCAAAGTATTAAACGAGGCTATGCTGCCGTAACAAATGACGCAGCAAGATATGCTCGTCTCCCGGCAGGACATACAGAGGGCTGGCTTGAGGCAATGGGAAATCTTTATGACAGCTTTACTGATTGTCTTGAGGCTAAGAAAAATGGCACCTTCAATAAAGACATGATAGATTATCCTACAATAGACGAGGGTGTTGACGGCCTAAGATATGTAGAGGCGTGTCTTAAGAGCAATGATAACGGAAATATCTGGGTAGAATTATAGGAGGTTATGTTATGTCTAGACCGGTTACACTGTTTACAATCCAATGGGGAGATCTTTCATTAGAGGAATTATGCAGACTCGGAAAACAGATGGGCTATGAAGGACTTGAGCTTTCAGCTGCACATTTAAATATGAAGAGGGCTGCCTGTGATGCACAATATGTAAAAGAGGTAAAGGATACCTTGGCCAAATATGATTTGAAGTGCTGGTCAATCAGCAACCATCTGGCAGGTCAGTGTGTTGCAGATTCGGTAAAATGGGCATATGATCCAAGGCTTGATGGATTTGCACCATCTGAATTAGCCGGCAAACCTGAAAAAATACAGGGATGGGCTATAGATGAGATGAAGTCTACCGCACATACTGCAAAGGCGATGGGCGTAGATGTGGTGACATTTTTCATGGGTTCACCTATATGGAAATTCTGGTATTCATTTCCTCAAACCTCCGACGAAATGATAGAAGAGGGATATAATAAGGTAAAGGAGCTTTGGTCACCGATCATGGATGAATTTGACAAGTGCGGTGTAAAATTGGCTCTTGAGGTTCACCCTACAGAGATTGCATTTGATTATTGGAGCACAAAGAAGCTGCTTGATGTATTTGAACATCGTCCGACTCTTGGAATTAATCTTGATCCGAGCCATCTTGTATGGCAGGGAGTAGATCCTGCAGTATTTATTTTGGATTTTGCTGACCGAATATATCACGTTCATGTAAAGGATGTAAAACTGAACTTAAATGGCCGAAATGGAATTCTGGGTTCACATATAACCTTTGGAAATCAAAGAAGAGGATGGAACTTTGTATCACCCGGACATGGAGATGTTGACTTTGACAATATTATCAGGGCATTGAATCAGATAGGATATAACGGTCCGTTATCGATCGAATGGGAGGACAGCGGCATGGAGCGTGTATTCGGAGGAACCGAGGCCTGTGCCTTTACAAAGAAAATTAATTTTTCTCCTTCTGCTGTAGCGTTTGATGATGCAATGAAAAATAAATAAGGGAAATAATAAAATTAAGGAGTGCCACGTGCGGCACTCCTTAAGCTTACTCATTTTCAAGCTTTTTGATTGCATTTTCTATTCTTTGGAGGCTTTCGTCCTTTTTGAGAAGCTCCATTATTTCGGTAGCTCCGCCCGGAGTCATCTGCTTTCCGGAAACAGCTACACGTACAGGCCACATTACATAGCCGTTTTTATAGCCCTTTTCGGTGCAGTAGCCCTTGAGAAGGGCAAAGAGTGCATCATTTGAAAAATCGTCATGATTTTTAAGAAGCTCAAGCACATCCTTAAGAACAGGAAGAGCAGTTTCCTTTGAGGTTTTCATTTTCTTGTTGAAGTACATTGAGCTGTCATATTCGGGCATTTCCTGGAGGAAATCTATCTGATCCTTGATATCAGGGAAGATTTCTATACGTGTCTTGACCATAGAAGCGATTTTTCTGAGATCAAGATCCTTTTTGATGACATCCCTTAAATACGGCTCAGCCATTTCATAGAATTTATCCTCATCCATAGCCTTTAGGTATTCACCGTTCATCCATTTGAGCTTGACCATATCAAATACAGCAGGTGATTTGTTGATATGATGGTAATCAAATTTTTCAACAAGCTCCTCAAGAGAGAAGATTTCGTTGTTGTCTGCCGGACTCCATCCAAGTAAGGCTACAAAATTTATAACTGCCTCGGAAACAAAGCCCTGCTCGATAAGATCCTCGTATGATGAATGACCGCTTCGTTTACTGAGCTTTTGGTGCTCCTCGTTTGTGATAAGAGGGCAGTGGATATATTTTGGCTCTTCCCATCCAAATGCCTTGTAAAGACGAGTATACTTAGGTGCCGAAGAAAGATATTCATTTCCTCTGACCACATGAGTGATATTCATGAGATGATCGTCTATAACATTTGCAAAATTATATGTAGGATAGCCGTCGGATTTGATAAGTATCATATCGTCAAGCTCTGAGTTTGGCTGTG
Organism: Faecalibacterium sp. CAG:74; assembly: GCA_963595425.1. Taxonomy (GTDB): domain Bacteria; phylum Bacillota; class Clostridia; order Lachnospirales; family Lachnospiraceae; genus Alectryocaccobium. The sequence continues at coordinate 3,358 of CAVBHN010000051.1, forward strand.
ATATATCTCCGTATATTTCATCGTGGAAGGTTGTTTCACCCTCATTTGGTACATTGGCTCTTATGACAAACGGCTTTCCGGCTGCCAGATTTGCTTCGATCTCTTCCTTAGAAAGGTGCAGACAATGCTTGTCATATATGCTGATTTCCTTGCCGGCTATATTTTGCTTAAGAGACTCAAGACGATCCTTGTCGCAGAAGCAGTAATATGCCTCGCCCTTTTCGATAAGCTCCTTTGCATATTTCATATATAAGCCGCTTTTGCATCTTTCGCTTTGTATGTATGGGCCGTAGCCGCCATCCTTATCGGGACCCTCATCGTGCTTAAGACCTGTCTTTTCGAGTGTTCTGTAAATTATATCAAGAGCGCCCTCATAAAAGCGTTCCTGATCAGTATCCTCTATTCGAAGAACAAATTCACCGCCTGCATGCTTTGCTATAAGATATGTATACAGAGCAGTACGGAGATTTCCGACATGCATTCGGCCGGTTGGACTTGGTGCAAAACGTGTTCTGACTTTTGACATAATAGTATTGCCTCTTTTCGATTATTATAAATTATGGAAATTTAGAAACTAAGGGATGTCCGTTGGACATCCCTTAAAAATATAAGCTATTTATTTGCATTTGGCAAGGAGTGCTTCCCATTTTTCGTCTACATATTTCTGAGCTTCTTCGATTGTCCATTCGTTTCCTGGCTTGAAGCAGTGACGGAAACGTCCCTGAACCTTCATGAATTCTTCGACAGGAAGCTTTTTCTTAGGCATGTATGTTAGATGGTATTCACCGTTCTCAACCTCATACATAGGCCATACACAGGTGTCGACCGCGAGACGGCATATCTCAGGAAGCATCTCGGCAGGATACTGCCAGCCGCGAGGACATGGACAAAGAACATTTACGAATGTCGGTCCTTCTGTATAGATGGCTTTGTGTGCCTTCTGATGGAAATCCTTGAAATTTCCGATAAGTGTTGTCTGAGCAACGTATGGTGAGCCGTGAGCTACTATTATCTGTGTCAGATCCTTTACATTTTGCTTCTTTCCTACTGAATTTGCTCCAGGAGGAGTAGTAGTTGCACTTGCAAATCTTGGCGTTGCGGATGAACGCTGTGTACCTGTATTCATATATGCTTCATTGTCATAGCAGAAGTATGTAAAATCATGTCCGCGCTCCATAGCTCCCGATAATGATTGGAATCCGATATCGTATGTACCGCCGTCACCGCCGATTGCAAGAAATTTGAAGGTGTCGTCGATTTTGCCTTTTTTCTTTAATGCCTTATATGCTGTCTCGGCACCTGAAGCAACAGCAGAGGTATTTTCAAATGCTATATGGATATAGGAATCCATCCAGGCTGTATTTGGGTAAGTAAATGATGAAACCTCAAGACAGGATGTGGCGTTTGCAATAACAGCCTTGTCACAAGGATCTACAGCTCTCATCATAGCACGACAGGTGATACCTGCTCCGCAGCCTGCACAAAGACGATGTCCTGCTTCAAAACGTTCAGGCTTGCTCATTTCCTGTTTTAAACTGTAAGCCATTGTTATTGTACCTCCTCTCTCAGATCTCTCTGACCCATATGGGAATAAACAGGTCCTGTTTCACCGGTTTTAAGTACATTTTCGAGTCTTTTGTATACTCGCTTTGCATGCTCTACGGTGAAGTCACGTCCGCCAAGACCAAATACTATATCAACCATTTTTGGAGGGTTAGGAAGATTGATACATGCTCCGGAGGTTTCCGCAAAAAGCGGTCCGCCGCAGGCACTGAAGCCCTCGCTCTTATCCATAACAGCTACAGCCTTGCAGTTTTTGAGTGCTTCCGCAAGCTCCTCGCCAGGGAATGGTCTGAAGACTCTTATTTTTATAAGGCCGACCTTTTCGCCCTTTGCCCTGAGTTCGTCTACGGCAGCCTTTGCTGTTCCTGCCGATGAACCCATGATGACAAGTGCACGCTCGGCATCTTCCATCTTGTAGGCCTCAAAGAAACCGTATTTGCGTCCGAAGGTCTTTTCAAAATCAGCAGCGACGTCCAGGATAGCGCGCTTTGCATTTTTCATTGCCTCAGCCTGAGCCACACGAGCCTCCATATAATAAGGAGATGTTCCGTAAGGGCCTACGGCAAGCGGATTTTCATGCTTAAGAAGATAATTCTCCGGATGATATTCACCGACAAAGGCCTTAACCTTCTCGTCTGATTCAAGAAAGATGTTTTCAAGAGCATGAGATGTGATAAATCCATCCTCGCATATCATGACAGGAAGACGTACATCGGCTGTTTCACCTATTCTGTGAGCCTGAAGATAATTGTCATATGCTTCCTGATTGTTTTCTGCATATATCTGTATAAATCCCGAATCTCTTACAGACATGGAATCGGAATAATCATGATTGATGTTTATAGGGCCTGTAAGTGCACGGCATGCAACGGCAAGTACGATTGGAAGCCTGCAAGAAGCAGCAACATAGAGTACCTCGGTCATAAATGCAAGTCCTGCGGAGGATGTAGCTGTAATGGCACGGCATCCGGCAGCCTCGGCACCTATACAGGCAGAAAGAGAAGAGTGCTCGCTTTCTACGCAGATAAATTCGGTATCAACCTTGCCGTCAGCAGCATACTGGGCAAAGTATTGAGGAATCTCTGTTGAAGGAGTTATCGGGAACATAGCAAATACGTCCGGATTGATCTGACGCATAGCCGTAGCGATTGCTTCATTTCCGGATAATCTGTCTCTGATACTCATGTTAATTTACCTCCTTCCATTCAATAGCACCGAATGGGCATACCTTGTAGCAGATACCGCAGCCCTTGCAGTGATCAAAATCAAAATCTTTTCTTTTTCCCTCTGAAACCGGGATAGAGGAATCCGGACAAAACGGTGTGCAAAGCAGACATTGCTTGCATTTTTCCTGATCCCATGAAGGAATCATAGAACGCCATTCACCTGTGTGAAGAAGTCTGGATGTACCACCCTCATATATCTCACAGCCGGTTGTAAGCTCCTGCCATGGAGAGGTTTCTTTTATATCTTCTGCTTTTTTGAACATTATTCCTTTACCTCCTTCATAGCTTCGGCAAGACAGGCAAGGTTTCCCTCGATAACCTGTGGCTTCTTTGCAAATTTGTGGCTGTATGATTCGCGCATATGTACAAGAAATTCATCGGGATCAACGCATTTGCTTACGGCAACAACAGCTGCAAGCATAGGTGTATTTGGGAAATAAGCACCAAGGTGCTTTCTTGATATATGTCCTGCGGCAATTGTGAAAACCTTTCCCTTATATCCGTTTAACAACGGACGGAGCTCATCCGATGATTTCTCTGAATTGATGATAATTGCACCGTCTTCCTTAAGTCCGGCTGTTACATCAACGGTTTCAAGAAGTGTTTCATCAACAACTGCTACATAATCGGGATCGTAAATATTGGAATGAACAGAACATCTTGCTTCGGATATTCTGTTGTAAGCTGTTATAGGTGCGCCCGATCTTTCGGGGCCATATTCCGGAAATGACTGAACATAACGGCCTGCCATAAAGGCAGCATCGGCCAAAAGAAGGCTTGCTGTCTTGGCACCCTGACCACCGCGGCCATGCCAGCGGATTTCTATCATGTTGTCCATTGTAGTACCTCTCTCTCTAAATCCTATCAAAGAAAAAGCTCTATCAAAGAATAAAGCGGACAGGTCCGCTTCATATTCAATGAAATTATTATTTAGGAGAATCCTGCAAAAGATCCTGTTAAATAAAGAAGAAACATTTCCTTTGTACATTTAGCCAATATAGGCTTATATATGGTGTGTGTCAATAAAAAATTCGAAATTTCTTGAAAAGAGAGAAAAATTTACGGTGAAATGGATAAAAAAAGAAAAAAATTTCAAAATTGATAAAAAGGTCTGTCGCATTATGCATTTCAATGAATACTCTTCCAGAAACCGTTTGCACTTATCTA
>CAVBHN010000052.1:0-6517 GCA_963595425.1 Faecalibacterium sp. CAG:74
AATCTAATTTTTGACCTTTTGACCCTGGTATCAGCATATTATTTCTGTGTTTTTTTCTTATAAACTATAAGAGATGCAAGTATTATTCCTGCAATTGCCAATGCCAATGCATAAGGCAATGCTGTATTGTTATCTCCTGTATTAGGTCTTGACGGTGTAGGCGGATTAGTAATTGTTACGCTCTGATCTGCACTGTTAATGTCCTTATGACTTGTTACAAGACTGCTTCCACAATAAAGCTCTTCAAATACAACAATCTTAGAGCCGCCAAGAGAAGATGTATCAAAGGTGAATTCCATATTTACGCTTCCGCTCTCACTGTCAGGAGTAAATGTTACCTCTGATGTTATTTTTCTTCCGTTAACGGTTAATTCCTTTCCTGTATTCTTATCCATAAGATATCCTACAAGGCGGTATTCCTGTCCCGGTACAAGGTTTTCGTATTTGACTGTATCTACAATAGTTGTGCTTGAGCTTGCTGTAGCTGATTTGCTGCCGTTTATTGTAGCTGTTGTTCCTATCTTAGGATAGTGAACCGTCTGGTCTTTATCATCAATATTCGCATGTGAGTAAACATCAATGTCCTCATGTATAAGCTTCTCAAATACAACTACTGTTTTTTCTTCTAATGCTGAAGAATCAAGTGTATATACAAGATCGATCGTTCCTTCGGATTCTTCTGCCGTAAATGTAACTGATGCTGTTACTTCATTGCCATTTACAAGGAGCTTATCTTTGGTTTTCTTATCCATAAGGATACCGGAAATTGTATATTCTTTACCAACTATAAGATTTGAATAAGAAACCGTATCTACAATAGTTGCATTTTCTTTTACAGATCCAACGTGAGTCTTTGTGTCTCCGTCAACTGCGGTTGTGTGAATTTCAGGAGTTTTTATAGTCTGCTTTTCATCATTAAAATCTGCATGGTCTGCTGCAAGTTCACCATTATAATAAAGAGATTCAAATACAACAAGGTCTATTCCTTTTATATTAGAGCTGTTAAATGTAAATGAAAGCTCTTTTACCTCGGAAGCCTTTTCAGCCTTAAACGTTAATTCGCCTGTAACCTTATTTCCATCTCCGTCAACATACTCTTCTTTAGTGGCTTTATTCATTAAAATGCCCTTAATAGTATATTCCTGTCCCGGTACAAGATTATCAAGCTGTACTGAATCTGTTACGGTTACTTTTTCACCTACTATACCCTGATTGTCCTTTGTCTGGCTATCAAATGCAGTTGTCTTAATAGATGAATAATATATAGACTGCGATGCATTATCCAGGCTTGAATGATCTGCCAGCTCTATTTCTTTACTTTCTTTGTTATAAGAGATACTCTGACATATAACTACTGTAGAGCCTTCCGGAAGCAATGTTGAATCGTATCTAAACTCTACAGTTTCTTTACCGCTTGATGCAGTAGGTGTAAATTTCTTTGTAACTGTGATTTCTTTTCCGTCTTTATCAGTGACAGCCTCTTTTGTAAGCTTATTCTTAAGAGTTCCGGTAATCACATACTCAACATTCGGCTCAAGTCCGCTATATTCAACTACGTCTTTTATCTTTTCATCTGTTTTTAAAAGACCAACCTGAGTGCCATTTGCTTGATTTGATGACTGAGAGCTAAGCTTTGGCACATAAATCATCTGATTTTTATCGTACTGATCTTTATGCTCAGCTACCGTTGTATTATTACACTTAAGCTCCTCATAGATTACAAGCTTTTTACCTACGAGATTATTTGTGTTAATTTTTGTAAACTGAACCGTTGCTGTTCCGTTTGCAGCAGATGGTGTGAATTTTATTTCTGATGTTGCAATTACATTATTTACATTATCTTGATCTACAATTGTTCCCTTTAAAGTATATTCCGTTCCTGGTACAACATTACTGTATGAAACGGTATCTGTAATATTTTCGCTATCACTTAAGGGAACTACCTGAATACCGGTTGTATCACTCTTTGCCTGGGTTGAGATTTCAGGGGTTGGGGGTGGGGTAATAGTTGGAGGTGTGGTGAACACTGCATATGCCATATCCTGATATACAGAATTACTATAAAGTGCGGCAATATACAATTTACCTTCAACATTTGGCTTTGATGTAACCTGGTCAACAAAGGATGTAACTATTCCCCATCCATTTGAACCTACCTGTTCAGTTTGGCTGGTTGTCCAAGGATCTGCATAAGTAAAATAATTTCCCAAGTGATGATCATCCTGCCATATATATGCCAATGCAAAATGAGTAATAGCTTCCTGTTCAAATGCAGAATATTTGTCACCAAGGATATTTTCCGGTCCTCCATAGCCATAATACATAACCTTTAATAAAAGCTGATATTCCTTGTTTGTTAATGCCAAATTCGTATAATCTTCAAATTCTGCAGTCATTCCATACGGAGCCTCTGCCCATGGAAGTAAGCAGTATGCTTGTTTACCATCTACTTTAAAAGAAGGAGATGCTCCTCCATCAAATTTATCTTTGTTTTCTACACCCGTAATCGTCTTAGTTGTCCCTACAGTTGCTATCGCCTGATTAGGATTGGTTATATCAGTGGAATTATCTCCACCCCCCCTTGCGAAACAGAGGAGGTATTTTTATCATCTGTATTTTCCGAGGATTCCTTTGTACTGATATCTTTTGTTTCTTTTTTACTAAATGCAGCCTTAACCTCTACGTCGGACTGAGGCATAGTAAAATAATAAACCTCATCATCCTGTGCTGTTAACTGAAGCTCCTGGCTGTCAATATCATATGCTTTGATATCCGAAAACTCATATCCTTCGTCTTCAACAGCTGTTACATAGACTGTATCACCTGCTGCCACGCTGATATCATTTGTTGTGGCGTCATCTCCATCCTTTAAGTAGACACTACCATTTACTATATCGTCAGCTATATGCACGGTATAATAAGTAGTATCACCTGTGACGGAGTCCTCATCGGATTGTCCGTCAATGCTGTTATCCAGCCCTTCTGTTTTGATGTCATAATCATCTGTTATTTCATCTGCATAGACTGTAGCGAAATTACCAATGACCATGGCTGCTGACAAAGCCAGCGGAAGAATTTTTTTCGAGATAAAACTCTTATTCATTCTTTTTTTCTCCTTTCATCCTTTTGCTCTTGGCAATGTTTTAATACTATCAGGAAATAAGAGAAAATAAGAATCCTGGCTATGAACCTATATTGCATAATGCATCTTATTCTGAACCTTAGCAAAAAACTGCTTTGTTGTCTTTGCTGTACGATCGTAATCAAGTGCTGTTGCATAGATATCGGTTATCTTCTGATAGAACCTGCGCTCAGACAGACGAATTTCACGAATTTGCTCCAGCAAGCGGTCGAAGTACTCTACTGTAAGCACGGATCCACCATTCTTTAGGCGTTCATCATCCATAACCCAGCCTTTGATGGTGTAGTCCTTTGCAATTTGGTTGACCCATTTACGGAACTGAACCGCACGCTCGGAGTTGACCTTAAAGCCTACAGCAATGATCATTTCCAGGGAGTAATGATTTGTGCTGTAGCTTTTTCCGTCAGTAGCAGTTATCCGAAATTTTCGGATAACTGAATCCTCCTGCTGCTCACTATCACTAAATATTTTTTTGACATGATAATTTATAGTCCGGACATCCACATCATACAACATGGCCATCATCTTCTGTGTCAGCCATATATTCTCATCCTCATAACGCATTTCAATACTGTCCTGCTGATCACCCACAGAGGCGACATAGGTTAAATATTCCGCTGTGCTGGAACGGATGGTTATTTCATCTTTTTTCTTTGCCAAATAAAGCGCCTCCTTTTTTCAATTATATCCAACCTTTTTTCTTAAATTCCTCAATCTGAGCAAGCTGTTCTTCTGAAGGTTTCTCTTCTACCTCATCTGCCGGTGCATTCAAATATGCTTTATTCCATTTGTCCAGTATTGCTATAATTTCATCAAAAATTCGAATATCTCTCTTGGTGATGGATTCCAGATCCCAATCCAATACTTCAGATGTTCCCATTTCCTTCGTAATGGCAATTTTAGAATCTGCATAGCTTTTCTTCTTTTTTGCAAAATAACCATTTCCAGCTACAATGTTCAGCTTCTTTTCGAATGGAAGCTTATTACCTATATGCTCAATCTTTTCCTTGATTGTATTAGCCGGAATATCTGTAAAATAATTTGTCTGCCACTTCTGCGGAAAGATATGCTCAATCTCCCATTTTGCTGGAAGCAGCTCCTCCTGCTCTTCATAGGCTAAGGTTTTCAGGAGCATTCTCACAACACTTCTATTCGGATTCTGAATACAAGCCTCCAAACGGCTGGTATCAATCTCTTTGAAATCAAATGCCGGAACATCTGATACTACAATGGCAGAATTCAATTTCAAGATATCCGGTTTTACAGCATTGATGGTAGGAATCAACAAATATTTCGTCATCAGCTCCAGCAACAACTTGTTCAGGAAAAGGCCAAACTTTGTCTCGAAGTCTGCCTCTTTGCGATAGCATGTGTAATAAATGACTACTGGGTACTTCCAGAACTCATTTGGATAAGACGTAAGCGTATCAAGAGACTGCCTGATTTTAATATTCTTAGACCAATCTTCCCCTTCAATCTCCTCACCTTTATTGATTACCTTCCAAAGATTCAAAATCACAAACAGGTTATCTATAAGATCTGGTTTATATAATCTTTCAAATTTGTTAGCAGCATAATACTTACGAACACCAGGAGTTGTTGTCTTTGTATCCTTCTCTAAGGCTCTCAAGTAAAACATATTGTAATAGAACAACTGCTGAATACTCTCACCAGCTTCTGTTGATTGCTCGTCCAGTTCTTTCCATTGCTCAATAAAATTCTTCTTCTCTTCCGGATCCAGCTGATTGTAAATCTTAGCCTTAAAAATATCTGCATCGGATAAAGGCAATCCTCTGTCATTAAGCGTGGAAAAAATCGTCAATGCTGTATCCTGGGTATCTGCTGTAATCGGAAGCAGAATTGCCTGATTGAGTAAAGCATAAATAAACTGGTATACCATCAGCGGATTTTTCGTAGAATGTCTATCAAACAAATCCTGGAAGTACCTATAGTTTCTGGAATAATTATCCTTCGCACCATCTTCTGCCTTGCCGGTTTCTAAGATATTTCTGAGAATCTCATTTCCTTCATTGTTGACAACTCTGGAGGTAAGCAAAGTATTCTTATAATCCACAGTTCCAGTAAGTTTATTTGTTCGCCAGATGGCTGGTTCAATCTTTCCTATAAAATTATTAGCTTCTGCTGTCCTCTCTGATACTGGCGTGGCAACAAGTCTCGTATAAATAGCCCGGAGCAAGAGGAACAGAGAAGTAATTCTCTGCTGTCCATCAATGATTTCCTGCTCTCCATTCTCATTTTCATAAGAGACAACACTGCCCAGGAAATAGGAACCCTCACGCTCTGTACCACCACTGGTAGCCGTAAACTCCCATAAATCCTCAAAAAGAGTTTCCACCTGTTCATCTGTCCATGCGTACGGGCGCTGATATTCTGGAATAACAAATGGTTTTGTCTTGCCGCTACCAAGCAGCGCCTCCACGCTTTGTTTGTTAACTTCTATTGTTGTAGGCATATTCAAGCCTCCTTTAGTTTTCGATAGTTGAATTAATATCCTCTATATCTTTTTGCACTTGCTCGTATTTTAGCTTTTTTGCTCTTCCTCCAGTTCCTGAACCAGGTATTCATCACTCATGCAGTGCATGTCGGAAACGCCCTCACTCATTAGCTTATACAGCTCCGAATGATAAAATATGTCCAGTGCCTTTTCCAAGGTAAGACCATTATGCTTTGCAAAAAGTTCTACCACGCGAGCATATTTCTTTTGTAAGAGAATAGGATTTGCATTCATAGCTTCACACTCCCTTCAAACCTCAAATAAGAAAGTGCATTCTCTGTTCGAAAAGCCATTTGAAGATTTGGCTGCTCATATCGCAATCTGTTAATCGCTTCCTTTTTGTCGATCAGGCCGTCAAAATAAAGCTCCACTGTATTAAAAACTTTATCATTTGCAACGCCACCGATAACAAGATCATAATCTGTATTGTCCTGTCCTCTGCGGCAATTCAGAATAAAATCCAGCCATTCCCCGGAATAAGCATCAAACTTAAGCACCTTCAATACTTCATATGCTGTTTCATCGAATTCATAACTTGCTATAATACCGTCTTTGCCACGCCTTTTAAAACGGTCACACCATTTTTCAGCCTGTTCGTAGATTGGCGTTGTATAAAAGCCTTTACCAAAATCAACATTAAGTCTAGAATGTGTCAGATCCGGCTTATCCACTACCACAAAGGATCCGTGATATAAAATCATAACTTCACACCCCTTTCCTTCATAATATCAATAATATCATCCACAATATAATCTTTACTCTGGGTATGCAGAACCTCATACTCCGGAATGATATATTCATTCAAAATATCCGTTTGTTCTGTCAAGGCAGCATACACTTTCTGCGCATCAACATTTAGC
>CAVBHN010000053.1:0-6227 GCA_963595425.1 Faecalibacterium sp. CAG:74
CATTTTCGGGAGAGGATCCGATAGAGATTCTTAAAAAGCATCATGACAGAATCAAGCACGTTCATCTTAAGAATGTCAGAAAGCCTGTTATGGAGGAGTGTTATAAGGAAGAAAGAAGCTTCCTTCGTTCTATACCATACGGAGTATTTACTATCCCGGGAGATCCTGAAGGATGTGTAGACTTCCCTGAGGTATTCAGACTTCTTGGCGAATACAACTACGAAGGATGGGTAGTTGTTGAAGCAGAGCAGGATCCGTCGGTTGCAAATCCTCTTGAGGTTGCAAAGACAGCACGTAAATATGTTAAGGATCAGATCGGATTCTGACAGATGCTCTGATAATTGAAAACAATTAGATGCAATTTGCAGCTTATTAAAATCAAAAAGAGGCCTAGGCGTAAGCAAAGCCTCTTTTTGACATATTTAAATAATGTAGCTGACAAAAAAGTAAGAAAAGAGAGAGTATATGGGAGACGAAACGATAAGAATAGATTATAATAAGGTGTTCAAAGAGGAGATGGAGCTTGAAAGAGAGGGCAAAATCTCAAAGGCTGAAGGATATAAAATGAAGCGTAAGGAGCTTGACAGAATTATTGAAAGCGGTATTGATTATTGCTCATGTCCCGAGGCATGTGCTCATCATGGAAAATGTTGGGAGTGCATAACAATACACAGAGGACATAGAGATCATTTGCCATACTGCATGTGGGATATGGTGAATGAAAGACTTTACAATTTACAGCTTTTAACAGAGGGTTCGTTGTGTAAATTTAAAGAGCATGGAGAGCCTTGCGAGGGCTGTGATCAAAGGGAATGGGAAAAATCCATTAAATGATATATACAGTAAATGATTATTGCAGAAAAATATTTGGAGAAAAGGCCTATAAAATAAGCCTTGATGCAGGTTTTACGTGTCCTAACAGAGACGGAAGCCTTGATAATAGAGGATGCATATTTTGCTCTGCCGGAGGCTCCGGCGATTTTGCACCTGACAGATGTCTGCCTTTAGACATTCAAATAGAAGAAGCAAAACAAAGAATAAGAAAAAAATATAAGGGAAATAGCTTTATAGCATATTTTCAAGCCTATACAAATACATATGCATCTGTTGATAAGTTAAGAAGGCTGTATTTTCCTATTATAGAGAGAAACGATATTTCAGGTCTGTCAATTGCGACAAGACCTGATTGTCTGTCAAAGGAAATAATATCTCTTTTAGATGAATTAAATAAAATAAAGCCGACGTGGGTTGAGCTTGGACTGCAGACATCGAATGACAAAACGGCTGAATATATAAGAAGAGGATATAAAACACATATATATGACAGGGCAGTTTGCGAATTAAATAAAATAAATATTCATGTAATTACACATGTAATATTAGGACTCCCGGGTGAGAATTTAGATGACATGATCGCTACTGTTGAGCATGCAGTAGAGGCAGGAACAGGCGGGATCAAGCTTCAATTGCTGCATATATTAAAGGAAACCGATCTGGAGAAAAAATATCTTTGCGGTGAGGTTAAGGTGCTTACGCTTGAGGAGTATCTGCATATATTGGAAAAATGTCTTGAGGTGATACCTGATAATATTGTGATACATAGAGTGACAGGCGACGGACCGAAAAAGCTGTTGGTTGCTCCGTTATGGAGTGCGGATAAGAAAAGAGTAATTAATGCAGTGCGAGGGATAACGAAGAACAAATAGGTGCTTTGGTAATTTTATTTCTGATCATGACAGGTCTTGACTATGTGTTTCTTTTGCACACAGGTTATATATGTGCCAAGTATCAAAAAATCGATAGAGTAATATGACTTGCGAAAAGATGTCTGCTGAATTATACTTGAAATCACGATTAAAAAACCGTGCGCCTCACGTCGAAATATTGTCATGAACGTTACTTTTACAGTTAACTCGGCTCAGGCGACCTTACGTCACACAGGAATGTTCACTTAGTGCTGCTGCATTCCTGCCCTGACACGGTTCATGAGTTCCTGTTGCGTAAGACCCAAACGTCAACGCCACTTATAAAAGGCTGCTTCACAACGCATATCCCTCTGCTCGGCATCACCCCTGCTATAGCGGATTGCAGGTATAGGGCACCGCTGGCTCCCCGGCTGCACGGATTGTAAAAGTATACATTGTATTAGAGAATTTGTCAATGATTGGATAAGGAGAAAGCTTGAGTTACACAGCTTTATACAGAAAATTCAGGCCATCTGAGTTTGAAGAAGTCAGAGGCCAGGAGCATATAGTTACAACATTAAAAAATCAAATTCGTTCCGGACGAATCGGGCATGCATATCTGTTTTGCGGGACAAGAGGTACAGGAAAGACAACAATAGCCAAAATACTTGCAAAGGCGGTAAACTGTGAAAACCCGATAGACGGAAGTCCGTGTGAAAAATGCGCTTCATGCCTTGCTATACAGAAGGGCATATCGACAAATGTTATCGAAATAGATGCTGCATCAAATAACAGCGTTGATAATGTCAGAGAGATAAGGGAGGAGGTTGCATATAGACCCGCACAGGGGAAATATAAGGTTTATATAATAGACGAGGTACATATGCTTTCCGCGGGAGCATTCAATGCCCTTCTTAAAACATTGGAAGAACCGCCGGAATATGTTATATTTATTCTTGCAACTACAGAGGCTGCCAAGATACCTGTTACAATACTTTCAAGATGCCAGAAATACGATTTCAGACGTATGAATATAGATACAATATCGGGACGTATAAGAGAGCTCCTCGACAGGGAAGAAATCGAGGCAGAGAAAAAGGGAATCAGATATCTTGCGAGAATGGCAGACGGTTCTATGCGAGATGCCTTAAGCCTGCTTGATCAGTGCATTTCCTGTTATATGGGAGAAAAACTGACATATGATAAGATTCTTAGTGTGCTGGGAACAGCGGATTTTGAAAAATTTTCGGATATGCTTGGCTTTGTTGCAAAAGGCGATGTCGGCGGATGTATAAGATGTCTTGATGAGTTTGTAAGAGACGGAAAAGAAATGACACATTTTGCTTCGGATTTCACATGGTATCTCAGAAATCTTTTGCTTATAAAGAATGCAGAGGAGCTTGAGGATATTCTTGATATGTCAACCGAAAATATTGAACAGCTTAAGGAAATAGGAAAGAATATAGATGATGCCGTTTTGATGAGATATATAAGGATATTTTCGGAGCTTACATCTAAGCTGCGAAATACAACTCAAAAGAGAGTGAATGTTGAATTGGCATTGATCAAAATGTGCAGACCGCAGATGGAGATGGATTCCGGATCTATATTGCACAGGATAAGACAGATTGAGGAAAAGCTTGAAAATGGCAGTTTGAATTTTACAGAACAGCAGCGTCCAAAGGCAAATGATACCGATAAACCAAAACAGCCGGAGATCAAAGAACCAAAGAAGGCAGAAAAAGCAGCGCCCGAGGAGCTTATCAAAATATGCAGCATCTGGAAGAGAATAGTAAGCGAGATACCAAATAATCTTTTGAAGCATTATTTGCCGGAGGAATTAAATTATGATTCAAAGACCGGTGAAAATAAGCTTTATATTGTCATAAGAGATCCACAGGCAAAGTGCTATTTTACCGAGCATATGGATGAAGCAAGAGAAGAAACTATAAGAGCCATAGAAGAAATATATGGAAAAAATGTTGATATTGTGATAAAAATAGATAATTCGGGTTATGAGGATTTAGCAAAAATACCTATAACCGAAAAAATAAAAGATGTAATTAATATGCCTGTAGATTTTGAATAGGCATGACAGGAGGAAAAAATGGCAAAAAGAGGCGGATTTCCCGGCGGAATGGGAAATATGAACAATCTAATGAAGCAGGCACAGAGAATGCAGCGTCAGATGGAGGAACAGCAAAAAGCACTTGAGGAAAAGGAATTTATCGCAGCTGCCGGCGGCGGAGCAGTAGAAGTTACTGTTACCGGTAAAAGGGAGATAACAAAGGTGCATCTTGCCGAAGAGGTAGTTGATCCTGATGATGTAGAAATGCTTGAGGATTTAATAATGGCTGCTACAAATGAGGCTTTAAGAAAGGTAGACGAAGCAAGTGCAGCAACAATGTCTAAGCTTACAGGCGGCATTGGGGGACTTGGATTTTAATGGAATATTACAGTGGCCCTATCAAGGAGCTTATAGAGGAGCTGGGAAGGCTTCCGGGAATCGGTCCCAAAACAGCTCAGAGACTTGCATTTCATATAATAAATGTATCTGATGAAAGAGCTAAAGCTCTTGCGGCTTCTATTTTAAATGCAAAAAACAATATTCATGAGTGCAAGGTTTGTCATACCCTTACTGATAAAGAGATATGTCCTATTTGCAGCGATGAATCCAGAAACCATAAGCTCATTATGGTTGTGGAGAATTCAAGAGACCTTGCAGCATATGAAAAAACAGGCAAATACGAGGGCGTTTACCATGTGCTTCATGGTGCTATTTCACCGATGCTCGGAATAGGACCTGAGGATATACGATTAAAGGAATTGATCAAAAGACTTGAAAAGCCTGTTGATGAGGTTATTATTGCAACGAATTCAAGCCTCGAGGGCGAAACAACAGCAATGTACATAAGCAAGCTTATAAAGCCTACAGGCATAAAGGTATCAAGAATTGCAAGTGGCGTTCCGGTTGGGGGCGATATCGAATATATAGATGAAGTGACTCTTCTTCGTGCTCTTGATGGAAGAACGCAATTATAATAATTGTTCAGAATAAAGATGAATTATCGTTCTAATATAAAAAATAAGCTTAAAATAAGTATTAACAGACCTGCGAGACGTCTTATCGTGTTCGGAGGTCTGGTTTTGTGTGCTTTAATTATAATTTTCTTTGCGGTTAAATTTTGGAAATTTAACAATTATAAGGTTGAAATTACTGATTTACAGGAAAATACATTGGTTTATTCTTATTATTCGGTAGATGATAATATTTTAAAATGCGCTTCGGATACAGCAAGCCTTACAGATTCCGATAATAATACGCTTTGGACAATTACATACGAGATGGCAGATCCCGGAGTAGATATATGCGGAGATAAAATCGTAATATACGAAAAAAACGGATCGAATATATACATTTGCGATGAAAAGGGAAAGGTGAATTCTTTTAATTCGTCAATGGCCATAGTAAAGGCGGAAATATCAAAGCAGGGTAATGTGGCGGTTTTGATGGATGATGGAAGCTCTTCACAGATTGACTATTATGATACAGACGGAAGCCTGATAGCTACAATAAAAACCACGCTTACACAGGAGGGGTATCCTATGGATATTGCTCTTTCCAAGGATGGCATTGTTATAGCTGCATCGTTTATCAGATATGAAGAAGGAAATCCTGTAAGTGATGTGAAATTTTACAGCTTTGGTGCGGCAGGTCAGACTGCTACAGATAATATAGTAAGTGAATTCAGCTATACGGGAACTATAATACCCGAGATAGAATTTATGGGAAGCAGTAATTGTGTTGCCTTCGGAAATAATGAGATAATAGCTTATGAAGGAAGCAAGACATTTCAGGAGACAAATATTATAAGTGCAGAGGATGAAATACAGAGTACCTTTACGGATGATGATTTTTTTGGAGTTGTACTTCCGGGAAATGATAATACCGGTATAGAAATTATTATATACAATAAAAAAGGAGCAGAAAGAAAACGTATATCCTCTGAATACTCATACACATCCATAAAAGCAAAAAAAGGATATATAGTAATGAATAACAGAAATTCCATATGTATATACTCAAGCGATGGAGTTTGCAAGTTTAACGGAACAATAGACGGATACATACGCAGTGTTGCTCAAATAACAGAGAATAAATATGCTCTTATTCTTACAGATGGATATAACATAATAAGATTATACTGATTTCATGGTATGGTTTATACCATGGATTGCAGGTAAAGGTTCTTCTTTGCAATGTAATAATGCAGGAAGGACCTTTTGATTTATGAAGATGGGTTTAAAATTTGTTTTTTATAATTAGGTATTGTGCCGAAAAAACATTATAAAAAACAGGAAATATTATCAGCTGTAAAGGCGTCGAAAAAACCGGGAAAAATTTATAAAATATTTTTTTAAAAATAGTGTTGACAAAGAAAAGACCCTGTGCTATTCTAAACAAGCTGTCACACAGAACACCTGTTAAACAGCAAAGAACATTGACAATTAAACAGTAAAACACATCCTCGAACGTTCAAA
>CAVBHN010000054.1:0-6140 GCA_963595425.1 Faecalibacterium sp. CAG:74
TTTTAGGCTATTTATCTTTTCTGTGATTATTCATTATTGATCTGATGTTTTTGTCAAG
Source organism: Faecalibacterium sp. CAG:74 (assembly GCA_963595425.1). Lineage (GTDB taxonomy): Bacteria > Bacillota > Clostridia > Lachnospirales > Lachnospiraceae > Alectryocaccobium. The sequence goes on from CAVBHN010000054.1 coordinate 59, forward strand.
AAACAGCTTATAAACATCAAGGGTTACGGGATCCGACCAAAGGATCACGTTATAGCACGTGGAGCTTGCAAGCTCGACTATAGTATAAAGCATCAGATCCGGTTCGACAAATTCGTCTTTATAATCCTTCATAAGTCTGTCAAAGGAATAATAGGCATCACTGTCTGTATCTATATTCTGGAGTTTTATTGCATTTCTGAAAATTCCCCATGAAAGATTTTTGTAGATAAATTTGAGAAGACTTGGATCCTCGGCAAGCTGTTCTATAAGATCTCCGACAAGTATAACGGCCTTATCTTCGAGGGAAATATCCTTGGGATAATTTGAAAGAGCTGCCTCGGCATGCAAAAAAAGCTTTGCGGCTCTTTTGCTTATAAGCTTGGCTTCAAGCTCGTATTTGTCCTTGAAGTAAAGATAGAAGGTTCCCTTGCCGACCTTTGCAGCCTTGGTGATGTCAGAAACAGAGGTCTCAGATATTCCCTTTGTAGTAAAAAGCTTAAAGGCTGTGTCAAGCAGCTGATTTTTTTTATGAAGCTTATTATCTGATACCTTGCTCATGTGAATCCCTCTTTCAATCAATATACTAAATGCATGATACAAAAGCTGAAGCTCGTAAAGTAGCTGAAGCATCATGATATATTTAAGACTAAAGCGTTAAAGCCGCAAAGTCAAATGATAAAAGACACAAAAAATACTCCGAATTTTATATTTATAGCATAAAAAATGACGAAAAAGTGACTGTTGGTCATTTTTTAGCAGCTAAGCTATTGACTTATTACTTATACTTTGTTAAATTGTATCACGTTGAAAGTGACCGGCGGTCATTTTTTCAAGGAGGTTGATTATGAGTAGTTTTTCAAAAGGTGTAGTAAAGTTCAGAATACCCATACTTATAATAAGTGTGCTTTTGCTTATTCCGAGTTTTATCAGTTTTGCAGCTACAAAGGTCAATTACGATATTCTTTATTATCTTCCTGATTCAATAGATTCTATGAAGGGTCAGGATATTCTTCTTAATGATTTTGGCAAGGGAGCATATGCCATGTTTATTTGTGAAAACATGGAGGACAAATATGTAAAACAGCTCTCTGAGGAGATAAAGGATGTAGACCATGTTGCAAGTGTGCTGGGATACAGTGAAATTTCAGATGAAATTCCGGCAGATATGCTTCCGGATAAGGTAAAGGATGTATTTTATTCGAAGGATGGAGAAGCAACGATGATGTTCATCTTCTTCGATACCGGTACATCGGCAAACGAAACTATGGATGCGATTAAGGAAATAAGGTCTATAGCCGGAGAAAATTGCTTCCTGTCGAGTATGTCAGCGGTGGTTACGGATACGAAGGATTTGGTTAACTCGCAGCTGTTCTGGTATGTACTTATCGCCGTTGTGCTTTGTGCCATAGTGCTTGCACTTACGATGGATTCCTTCGTTATACCGATTCTCTTCCTATTAGATATAGGCTTTGCAATTATCTATAACCTTGGAACGAATTTCGTGCAGGGAGAAATTTCATACATTACAATGGCATTGGTTGCGGTCTTGCAACTCGGTGTTACGATGGATTATTCGATATTCCTGTATCACTCTTATAAAGAGCAAAAGCTTGCATATTCAAATAATAAGGAGGCAATGGCAAAGGCAATATCCCTTACTATTGAATCGGTAACCGGTTCATCGTTAACAACAATTGCTGGATTTATTGCTCTTTGCTTCATGAGTTTTACGCTTGGCCTTGATCTTGGTATTGTAATGGCCAAGGGTGTATTGTTTGGAGTTATCTGCTGTGTAACCGTTCTGCCGTCAATGATAATATGCTTTGATAAGCCGATAACAAGGCTGTCACACAGACCGGTAAATATAAAGCCTGATAATATCAGCAAGAAGATAACAAAGCATTCATGGGTTTTGTTTATCCTTATGATTGTTCTTTGGATTCCGGCATTGATAGGCAACAATAATGTAAAGGTTTATTACAAGCTGGATTCAAGCCTTCCGACATATCTCGGAAGTGCGCAGGCAAATGAAGAACTCAAAGAGCATTTTAACATGAACTCTATTTCGATGATTCTCGTAAGCTCGGATCTTACAAGTAAAGAGACAAAGGCAATGACGAAGGAAATAGAGAATGTTGATGGAGTTACATTTGCACTTGGACTTGACAGCATGGTAGGTGCACAGTTCCCTGATGAGCTTGTTCCGCAGAAAATAAAGGATGTTCTTCAGACGGATAACTGGAAGCTTATGCTTGTGGCATCAGAGTATGAGGTTGCTACGGATGAGGTCGGAGAGCAGTGTACGGCAATCGACAACATCATAAAGAAATATGATACAAACGGTATGCTTATCGGTGAGGCAGCAGGAACACAGGATCTTATAACAATAACGGATCATGATTTTGCGGTAGTAAACATTGTCTCGATCGGAGCAATATTTGTAATAATACTTCTGGTTCTTCGTTCGGTATTGCTTCCTATATTACTGGTTGTAGTAATCGAGCTTGCGATATACCTGAATATGGGAATGGCATTCTATACGGGAACAACGCTTCCGTTTATAGCATCGGTATGTATAGGAACCATACAGCTTGGCGCAACAGTCGACTATGCGATCCTTATGACAACGAGGTACAAGAGAGAACGTATTAACGGAGCAGATAAGCATGAGGCCGTAACAACAGCACTTGCTACATCGCTTCAGTCAATATTTACAAGTGCATTGGGATTCTTTGCAGCTACGATAGGTGTTGCTATTTATTCTGATGTAGATATGCTTTCATCGCTCTGTCTGCTTATGGGACGAGGCGCGATTATAAGCTTTTTAGTAGTAATATTCTTCCTGCCGAGTGTGCTTATGACCTTCGATAAGGCAATATGTGCAACAACGCTGGGAATGAGAAAGCTGATCCACAAGGGAGGTTCAAAGAAATGAAGAAAGTTAAACCAACAGTAAAGAAAATAGTTGCTGTTGCGGCAGCCGTATCGTTAGGCTCATCTCTTGTAGCATGTTCGGTTCAAACAGAGGCAAGCTCCTCTGTTGACACATCATCAAGCTCAAGTGAGGATGCTCTTACAACGACAGCCAAGGAGCTTTTAAAGACAACAACAAAAAGTGATGAAAACGGAAAAGAAGAAACCGTATATGTAATAGAGGATGCAGACGGAAATAAGGATAAGGTCATTGTTTCCAACTGGCTCAAAAACGGAGACGGAAAGGATGAGCTTGTTGACAAGACAAACCTTTCCGATATAGAAAATACAAAGGGCGATGAGACTTATACAGAGAACTCTGACGGTACAATTACCTGGGATGCACACGGAGATGATATTTTCTATAAGGGAACATCAAATGAGGAGCTTCCTGTAAATGTAAAAATCGCTTATAAGCTTGACGGCAAGACAGTCAGTGCAGATGAACTCGAAGGAGCAAGCGGACATCTCAAGATAGAATTTACATATGAAAATAAGGTTACAAAGACAACAACAATTAACGGAGAAAAAGTAACTCTGAATAAGCCGTGCGCAGTTGTTTCCGGACTTTTGATGGATAGTGACAATGCATCAAATGTACAGGTTACAAACGGTAAGGTAATAAATGACGGTGACAGAAGTATTGTTGTAGGTCTTGCACTTCCGGGAATGAAGGAAAATCTTGATCTTACCGATCTTGACAATGAGGATGCGGATAAGATAGATGAGCTTATACCTGAGAGCGTAACTGTAGAAGCAGATATAACAGATTTCTCAATGGCAGGAACAATATCCGTAGCAAGCTACGATATACCTACAGATATTGATTTTTCAAAATATGACGGCAGCATTGATTCGCTTAAGGATTCGGCCGATGAGCTTCAGGACGGAACAGATCAGATCGTAGATGGCGCAAAAACACTTGCCGATTATATGAAGCAGCTGAATGATGGCACAGATACATTGTCAGACGGAACAGGACAGCTTTCAAGCGGAGCGGATTCACTTTCAAGCGGAGCAGACCAGCTTGTATCGGGATCTGGAAGCTTATCAAGCGGAGCGGATTCACTTGCATCAGGAGCAGGACAGCTTTCATCGGGACTTGAGCAGCTTAAGACATCTGTGGCAGAGCTTCCGAACGGAGCCAATAAGCTTTATGAAGGAGCACAGAAGCTTTCCGCAGCACTTAAGAGCGGCGACTCAAGCAGCCAGGATAAATACGGAGTTTATGAGGCAGTAACAGCAATCGGACAGGGAGCAGATCAGTTAAAGGCTGTTCTTAAAACGATTATGGATGGAGCAAGTACGATTCACGATGGCGCACTCGCGCTTGCATCAGGCGCAAAGAGCGGAAGCGGGGTGCCTGAACAGTATGGTATTTATGAGGCAGCAGGAGCTCTTCAGACATCATTTGAGCAGGTTGTTGCTAATCTTAAGGAAAGCCTTGGTACAGCAGCAGAAAACCTTGGCACTGCAAATTCATATGGACAGAATGCAGTTGATGCGGCAAATGCACTGGCAAATGATGAATCGCTTACAGATGCCCAGAAGGCACAGCTTCAGGCAATAATAGCTTATGTAAACGGAGATATGCAGTACGTATCGGGAGTACAGAGTGCGCTTGTAGCTGTAAATGTAGATACAACACAGATTGATGCGGTTATAGAAAAAATCCAGGGCGGAGCCGAAACTATAGCTAACGGAGCAAATAATATAGCCGTAGGAGCAAAGAGTAATGACACAAGCAGTCAGGATAAATATGGACTGTATGAGGCTGCAGCAGCTGCATATGCCGGAGCGGATGCTCTTTCATCATCAGCATCAACTCTTGCAGCAAAAATTGATTATATGGCTGGTAGCGACAACATGGGTGCGCTAGTAAGCGGTCTTGAATCATTGAATTCTCAGAGCTCACAGCTTATTTCGGCAGTAGGACAGCTTTCAAGCGGAGCAAACACACTTTCAAGCGGAGCCGGAACACTTGCAACAGGAGCAAAGACATTAAATACCGGAGCCGGAACACTTGCAACAGGAGCAAAAACACTTGCAAGCGGTACAAAGTCAGCAGACAGCGGCGCTAAGACACTTGCATCTGCAGCACTTCAGCTTATGGAAGGAACAAATACTCTTTCAGACGGAATAAATACATTGAATGAGGATGGAATCTCAAAGATAGTTGATATCCTTGGAAATAAGGCAGAGAATTTCTATGCAAGATTAAAGGCTGTTGTTGATTATGCACAGGAGGAGCAGAGCTTTACAGGCGTAACAGACGGAACAGACTGCACTGTACAGTACATATTCAAGACAGGCGATATCTCGGATTCATCAGAGAATGCCGATTGATAATTGAAAAGTAGAGAGTATAAGTTATAGCGAAATGGCCGGGGATGTATGTCTCCGGCTGTTTTGCGTCTTGAATGAGTATAAAATTTAAGGTATTCTATAGAAGACTGAGTAAAACACTGCTGCTTTGGCAATATAGGAGAGTTATGATAAAGAATATTATATTTGATGTCGGAAATGTACTTTTTGATTATGACTGGCATAAGCCGTTCAAGGATTACGGAATAGCAGATTCGGATATACAAAGAATCGGACATGATATGTTTTATGATGAAATATGGCCCAAATGGGATGCGGGGCTCTGCACGCTTGAGGAGGCAAGGAGCTATTATATAAACAAGTATCCTGAGGATGAAGCGGCTATAAACTGCTTTATGGATCATATAGGAGATATAAGGCTTGACAGACCGGATGTATGGGAGAAAATACCGATTTTAAAGGATAGAGGCTTTGGGATATATCTTTTGTCTAATTATTCAAGGGAGCTTTTTGAGGCGCATACAAAGGGACTTAAATTCATGGATTATCTTGACGGAAGGATTGTATCGTATGAGGTTCACTGCATAAAGCCGCAGCCTGAAATATACAAATGCCTTCTGGACAAATACAGCCTCAAGGCAAACGAATGCATATTCTTTGATGACAGAGAGGAAAACACAAAAGGAGCAAGGGATATGGGAATTGAGGCCGTAACAGTTGTATCAAAGGAACAGCTGCTTGGCGAAATAGAGAAGCTTTTAGAGTGATTATAAATAAAGAAAAG
>CAVBHN010000055.1:0-5769 GCA_963595425.1 Faecalibacterium sp. CAG:74
AGTACAACAGACCAAAGTCACTTCCATATCCAACTGAGAATCCATTTATCTAATTCCTTAATTAAAATAAAATGGTGCGGCTGCATTTTATGCGTCCGCACCCTTTTTTTAAGATTTTTTATACATTATACTTGTTTTTAATAACAATTTCTGTGTACTGATAGTCCTCTTTTGGGTCAGTTCCGTCAAATAGCTTATTAAATAAGATCTTTACAGGTGAATATCCCTGAATATAAGCATTTTGTCCTATAAGGAATTGAATTATTCCGCGCTTTAGCTCGTTGACATTTCTTGCGGTTAAATCATTTGCAATAACCTTTATTTTTCCTACAAGCCCCTTGGATTTTAAGACATTGCATACTCCGTCTGCACCGTAGGAGGCCAAATATACTCCGCGCAGATTGGGATGAAGCTTGAGCATTTCTTCTATGATCTTTCCGGCGATTTTGTTGTCATCGTATGCATATTGAATATCGAGAATTTCTATATCACTTCGGCTTGCGGAAAGCTCGGATATAAATCCAAGACTCCTGTTTTTATGAGATTGATTTGATGGATATCCCGAAATAACCTGAACCATTGAATTAGGAGGCAATATTTCTGACATTAATCCCGCCGCAACCTTGCCGCTTTGCAACGCATTTTGACCTACGAAGCAAAGCCTTTTTGAGTCCTCCAAATCAGAGTTGAATGTAACGATCGGAATTCCGGCTTCAACAAATTCATTTATAAGATTTTTGAGATTTATATCATCAACAGGAGTAAGAGCAATGGCGCTGCAGCCTGATGCACGCAATTTTTTCATGGTATCTATCACCTTTTCGGCGTTGATCCCGTTGATTTTTTTTATGATTACATCAATTGACATCTGCTCGGATTCAGCTTTTGCAGCTTCTATGCCCTGTATGACGTTTTTCATAAACGGTGTTTCGGCTGACTGTAGAATAACGCCTATGCATATGGACTGCCTGGCAATTGCAAGTGCTCGGCCGGCTCTGTTAGGCATATACCCCATTTCCTTTGCGATTCTTTTTATATTTTCGGCAACATCGGGACGGATTCGTCCGCGATCATTTAAAGCTCTGTCAACGGTTCCTCTTGAAACGCCGGCAGCCTCAGCTATTTGCTGCAGTGTAATACCCATAATGATTTCCTTTATTTATCAGTGAATATCCTTTAACCCCAACTGATACCGGATTGCTATGCATGATTATGCTCTCGCAATCCTCAAAACATTCGTAATTCGCTTATTTAGCTTCGCAAAATGGCTACTTACTCATGTTTTGGCGGGTCAAAATGTCAAGCATCCTCTTGCAAGCAAGCTTGCATCGGATTGTTAGACCTTTTGACCCCGGTATCATAAAATCAATTTTAAGTTTGAATTCGTGAGTGCGTTTGCGTGCACACACTGAGTATTATAGCGATTAGCAAATTTAAAGCAAGCATTATATGAAAAAATGCACAAAAATAAGCTTGCAGTGAATCAAATGGGTCTTTCGAATGGGAAAATAGCACATTACAATAGAAAATCAGCATAAAAAACATATGGTTTTTTCGGATAGTTTGGATATTGCGTACACGTGCACGCAATGTTAATATACAGTCATCAAAACAAAAGAATAAAAGCTGCAAAAGCAAAGAAAGGTGGAAAAATAATGTTAAATGTAGGCGTAATCGGATGCGGTGGCATGGGAAAAGATCACATAAAGAGAATTACACAGAGAACTCAGGGCGCACAGGTTGTTGCGGTATCGGATGTGTTTGAGGAAGGTGCAAAAAAGGCTGCAGAGCTTGCAGGCGGAGCAAAGATATATAACAACGGAAAGGACCTCATAAATGATCCTGAGGTTGATGCAGTACTTATCGTTTCACCTGGATTTGCTCATGTAAATGATTTATTAGAAGCAATCAAGGCAGGCAAAAGAGTATTTTGCGAAAAGCCCCTTTGCACTACTGCAGATGACTGCAAGAAGGTTATGGAGGCTGAAGAGGCATCCGGCAAGCATCTTATCCAGTTGGGATTTATGAGAAGATATCATAAGGGATACAACCAGATTAAGGATGCTATAGCAACAGGTGAATATGGAGAGCCTCTTATGATGCACTGTACACATAGAAATCCTGAGGTTGGAACCAATTATAATACTCCTATGGCTGTACATGATACGGTTATACATGAGATCGATCTTTGTCATTGGTTAGTAAATGATGATTATGAAAGTGTTCAGGTTATCATGCCTAAGGTAACAAAGTATTCGCATTCTGAGCTTAAGGATCCACAGATAATGCTTATGAGAACAAAGAGCGGTATCTGCATAGATGTTGAATGCTTCGTTAATTGCAAATTCGGATACGATATCAATTGTGAGGTTGTATGTGAGGACGGAGCACTTAAGATGGGAACTCCAATGGCTCCTTCTATCAGAAAAAATGCAAAGCTTTCAACAGAAATAACAACTGACTGCTTTGTATTGTTTAAGGATGCATATGATGCTGAGATTCAGAACTGGGTTGATTGTGCTAAGAAAGGGGTTATCGAGGGACCGAATACCTGGGATGGCTATCTTGCTGCAGTAACAGCTGATGCACTTGTAAAAGCGCAGGAAACCGGAAACATCGAAAAGGTTGTAACTGTAGAGAAGCCGGAGTTTTATAAGTGATTATTTTATCATATGCGTGCACGAACACACTCAAATATTAAAGGAGAATAGATAAATGAAGATAGGATTTAACGAGGCAACAGCACTTGAATGCAAGGGACAGTCGCTTATAGCAGACTTGGAAGCATGTGAAAAATATGGCTTTGATTATATTGAAATACGTTTTGACTGCGTAAAGGATTATTTAAAAGAGCATACATTGGATGAGCTCGGAAATTGGTTCAAAAATCATAACCTCAAGCCATGGGCATACAATACTCTTATTTTCTTTAATCAAAGAGATGAAGCAGGTGTTAAGGAAATAGACGAGGAGACAGATTTCATAATAGATGTATGCAAGGCTATTGGAATGAAAATGCTCATTACAGTTCCAAGCTTTGATGTAAAGGATAAAACAGTTACAGAGATTAAGGATGAGGCAGTTGAGAGACTTCGTTATCTTTCGGATAAGGTAGGAAGCGATATTAAGATTTCGCTTGAGTTTTGCGGTGCGCCTAATTGCTCTATAAATCAGTTTGGAACAGCTTACGATGTTGTTAAGGCTGTAGACAGAGCAAATGTAGGAGTTACAGTTGACACATTCCATTTTCATGAAATGTGCTCAAAGCTTTCTGATCTTGAGGCTGCTGACGGAAATAAGATATTTGCTTATCACCTTAATGACTGTGAGGATCTGCCGCTTGGATCATGCGGAGATGATAAACGTCTTTGGCCGGGAGAGGGTGTTGTAGATCATGAAGGAATTGCTTCAGCACTAAAAAAGATTGGCTTTGACGGTGTCTGCACTATTGAGGAATTTCGTCCGGAATATTATGAAATGTCCCATGACGAAAATGTAAAAAAGGCAGCAGAAGTAACCAAAGCATTCGTAGAAAAATATTTTGGATGATTGTGAATGCGTAATGTGCGAAGCAATCAGGTATTGTCTGGGGTCAAAAGACCTTTTGCTCCGACATATTAAATAAAAGTGTATTTATATTTAACTATGGCAGAGGAGCTTTCTGCCGCAGGGCTTTGGAATATTCAGAAATATAATAAAGCCGATGAGAAGGTAATGATAGGTATTAAATAGGTATGTATAAATCCGGAAATTTGGCAGATAGGTATGCGTGATTCCGGAAAAGGCAGCAATGCTTTGGTGTATTTGGTGAGGCATTGCTGCCTGCAAATTGGTTGTGATGTGTAATGTAGGAAAAAAGGAGGGCAAGGAGTGAAATCAGTAGCGGAACTATTAAATTATAAGCAGAAAAGCAGGGATATGGATGAATTTATCAAGGTCCCGACATCGGAAAAGCTGTCATATTGCTTTGGTGATCCGGCACTTACGCTGATGTATACAATGACATCTACGTTACTTATTTATTTTTATACTAATGTTGTAGGAATATCAGCAGGTGCTGTCGGAATGATAATGCTGGTTTCACGTATTTTTGATGGTGTATCAGATGTTTTGATGGGAACTATTATTGACAGAACCCATTCTAAATACGGAAAAGCAAGAATATGGATTTTAAGACTTGCGGTTCCTTATGCTCTTGCGGCAATAGCATTGTTTACTATGCCGAATCTTGGAGATACAGGAAAGATCGCATATGCCTTTGTTACTTATAACGTCATGAATACCGTTGTTTATACAGCTATAAGTCAGCCGTTTCATGCACTGGGTTCACTGATGAGCCGTGATAGGACACAAAGAGATGTTATTTGCAATATAAGAATGATACTTTCAATCAGTGCCAGCATGGTAATAACAGCATTTACACTTCCTCTTATAAATTCAGTAGCAGCTTTAATCGGAAATACTCAATTGGCATGGATATTAGTAACAGCTATATATGCAGTTATTTCTGTTTTTGTACTCATCAATACATATGTATCCTGTACCGAGCGTGTTCAAACCGCACAGAAGAGCAAAGGCAAGGATATACCGTTTCTTACAGCATTGAAAGCCACAATAACTAACAGATATTTTCTTATAGCCCTTGGACTTATGCTCTTCTATACGGTTTATCAAATTATAATAGGAACACAGCTTACATATTATTGCCAGTACATATTAGGAAATGTAAACCTTGTGACACCGTTATCGGCTGCAGAAAAGATAGCAACAATATTAGGAATAGCAATTTTGCCAAAGCTTCTTCCGAGATTTGGAAAAAGAAAGCTGATATGTGTAGGATGCATTGTCGGTATTGCAGGACAGCTGATATTCCTTTTAAATCCGCTTAGTGTATCTCTTGGAGTAATAACCTGCATAATGAGAGGCATCGGAATAGCACCATTCTACGGATTGCAATATTCACTTCCGAGTGATGCAATTGAATACGGTCACTGGAAAACAGGGCATAGAATAGAAGGTCTTATGTTCTCATCTATGAGCATGGGACAAAAGGCAGGATCAGGATTTACATCTGCTATTATGGGTATGTTCCTTTCTGCAGCGGCATTTGATGGACTTAAAGAGGTTCAGACAGCCGAGGCGCTTAGAACCATAAGTATATGGTATCTGTATATTCCTATTATTATATGGGCAGTTATGTTTGTGCTTGCTGCACTTTATAAACTTGATGGCTACTATGATAAAATGATGGATGAATTGGTAAGCCGTGAAGAGACACAGGAGCAATATATGACGGATATTCTTTGAGATTAAATGCTCCGTTTATGCTGCATATGGATTTTGGGGACACAGCTTAGATAAAGCAGAGCAGAAGTGGATGTACGGGATTTGTAAATGAGCCTTGTTTAGTAAAAATAAGAAACAAATTGTTTATTATGCTTAAAAAATAAAAATAATTGACAAAAAAATTGTTTAAGAATACAATGTTTAAAGCATAAAAGGAGGGTAAACATATGTTAGATCCAAAGAAAGTTAAAGTTGGTATTGCCCCTATCGGATGGACTGAGGATGACATGCCGGAAATGGGAGCAGAGAATTCGTTTTTACAGACAATCAGCGAGATTGCACTCACAGGTTATGTCGGAACAGAGATAGGATGTCAGTTCCCGAGACAGCATCCGGAGATAATAAAAAAAGAATTAGATAAAAGAGGTTTAAGTGCTATCACAGCATGGATCAGTACTTATATCAATGAAAAGCCTATGTGGG
>CAVBHN010000056.1:0-5641 GCA_963595425.1 Faecalibacterium sp. CAG:74
TTCGCAGCTGCGGCACTTTTTTATTTCTTGTTACTGCCATGACAGCATTTTTGATGTACCAAATACCAAATATATTGATCTGAAATCAATTAATCAATTAAATCATTTTGAAATCTTGATAAATGCTCAAACGGTGTGATCTGGCGTCCTCTGAAAAGTCCGCAGCCGTCATTTATAAGTTCATTATTAACAGCTGCAAACATATTTACATCAAGCTTATTGAGCTCAAGCATTTGAAGCTGAAGTCCCCTTTCAAAGGCTTCATCAAAGTAGATGCACTCCCCGACAGGAATTTCATCTCTTCTTACTCTCTCTCTTTCCTGTCTCTTTTCATATCCAAGATGATTTGCTGCTCCTATTTCTGCATAATCATCCATGCTCTTTGTTCGAAGCTGAACCTCTATATAGCATCTGGCAACATTATCATATACAGTAATATGAAGCGACTGATACCCTGACATGGTAGGATTTTCAACGAAATCCTTATAATACGGTGCAGCTGCCTCGCTAAGCAGAGGTGACTTGTTGTCTCCCTGCGTAATTTCTGCCGTAAAGCCACGTTCCTCAAGAAAATCCGGAAGTGCATTTGCAATTTCATAAAGATACCTAAGCTCTGCCTTTACCGGATCATCTCCATTTTTCAGATGACACTTGGGAAGTGAAATAACTATTCTGTATGCTATAAGATCCCTGAATCTAAGCAGCTTGTTTTTTATTTCATAAACAGACGGATAGCTTTTGTTTTGCATATAATAATCATAAATATACTCAACTATATGTCCGTTGAATTTTTCCTCGGCTCTGATGATTGATTTTATTCTGCCCTTAAAGGTAAATGCAAGAAATGGATATTCCGTCGCCAGATATTTATAAAACTCCCTTATCCTTTGTGACTGGGATGTGAGGAAATCATTGTGCTCTAACAGCTCACTTATCTGAATCAAAAAATTGCTGTGCACTAGATCTATCTGATTATGTGTCTTTTTTGCATTCTTTTTTAGATCATCATTATATTTATGAAGAATTTTGAATATTGTATCTCCCGAATACAAATAATCGTTTAGCTTTATCAAATCGCTGTCCGTATTTTTCATATATATCACCATTTATCTTTTGATTTTAACGGCCTGTTTACCCTTTAATATAGCACTTATATCTGCTTCGCTCTCTATAATAACAGATTTCGGCATATTTCACCACAAAAACAGGACTTAATCCCGTCAGAGCGCACCTATATCATTTATACAAAAGAGAAGGTGTAACCCCAATCCTTGGATCACCCCTTCTCAAAATACTTTTTTATCAAACTATGCTATTGTCCGGCATTCTTTTTGGCATTTATTTCCTGTCAGCCTGCAATAAGAACTCCGTTACTGTCAAACTGGAAGTAATCGCCGTCTATAAGCACTGTTCCTGTTGCGGCAACATATGTCTCAGGATCAAAATACATTGTCCAATTGCCAAGCTTGCACCATCCGCTCATAAGCGAGCCATCAGGCTGGAACCAGTATTTCTTTCCGTCTATAACCTCTGTTCTTGATTTGAGCACCTCTACTCCGTTTTTATCAAACAGATATGCCTTACCATCAATCTTTGTTACGCCTGTTGCGGCTGCATATGTCTCAGGATCAAAATACATCTGCCAATTTGCAAGCTTTAACCATCCTGATTTAAGCTTACCGTTTTGAACAAAATACTTCTTTCCGTTAACTACAGGTGTTCCGTTTCCTTCGTAAAGAACTCCGTTTGCATCAAACAGATATGCCGTTCCTTCTATTTCCTTTACACCTATAGCTGCCTCAAAGGTTTCAGGATCAAAATACATTTTCCAGCTTCCAAGCGTACACCAACCGCTCATAAGTGAGCCGTCCTCCTGGAACCAGTATTTCCTTCCGTCTATAACCTCTGTTCTTGATTTGAGTATCTCTACTCCGTTTTTATCAAACAGATAGGTTTTTCCGTCTATTTCCTTTAAGCCTGCTGCGAGCTCATATGTTTCCGGATCAGCATACATCTGCCAATTTGCAAGCTTAAGCAGTCCTGTCTGTGCAATACCATCCTGAACAAAATATTTTACTCCGTTAACAGAAGGTGTTCCGTTTGTTACAAAATTATTATCCTCATCATAAACATAAGGTGTTCCGGCTATCATATTGATTCCCGGCTGTGTTTCGATATCTCTTACTTCAACCTTATTGCAAATTGAACATGTTCTTGACTCCTGCGGTGCATTTTCTGCTGAAGGAAGCTTTGTTACTGTCCATTCGCCATATTCATGATCATGATTCTTTACAAGTGCTTCGATTGCTGCATTAAGATGTGTGGTTGACTCATCTACGCTCTCCTGGCTTGTCTTTCCATTAGCTGCTGCCTCAAGATCCTCCTTTGCCTCTTCGAGCTCTTTTTGCATATCGCTCCATGAGTCCTCTGTATATAAGCTCTGATCAAGTGCCTCTGCCTTGGCGATTGCCTCTTCAAGTGCACTTGTGTCGCTTACAGGTGTTGCTACGTGGATATCATCAGCTGTTACATTTATTGTCATTGTTGTATCAGCATATCCGAGTGCATAGATTGTTACTTCCCACTTTCCTGTTCCGTCATAGCCCTCAGGAAGCTGGCAGCGAAGTGAATCTGTAAGTCCAAGCTCGATTCCCATTGATTTGTGCATCCAGTTATCTGCTGCGAACTTTGTTCCGAAGTGTGCAAGTGCTGTATCTCCGTCACCATAATATGTCCACTCTACTGTCTGCATCATCTCGGCTACATCGGCATAGTTTTCCTTAACATCCATTCTGATAAAGTCGCCAAAGCTGCTTGATGACTGAACAACAGGTGTAAGAGCTTCTGTCTTTAACTCTGCTCCTTCAATACCTGAGCCTGTTCCGATCTGACGCTCACCGAAGCTGAAGGTGCCATCTTTATTTTTTGTTGCTTCCTTCAATCCGTTTGTATTTTCATCAACGGCTGCAACAAGTCCCGAATAGCTTGTAAGCTGTCCTTCTCCGTAGCCTCCTGCGAGTGTATCTCCGTTTTCTACAACCGTGTATGCTTCCTTAAATGCATCATAATCCTCTGAGGCAACCTTTACAGGTACATATTTGATACCCATTATCTGATAGTGATCCATTGTCTTTGTCTCACCGCTTGGCAGAGTTATTGTTCCTCTTGAAAATCCAATGCTTGTTCCATCTGTAAGAACAATTGTTGTTTTTCCGTCCCAGTAGGACATATGATATGCATTACCCTCGGTATCATAGATTGTTACATCCTGCTGGAAGTTTCCTCTGTGAAGTCCGTGGTTTGATGTTGCTCTTGTTACTGTATCGAACGCACCCTTGTCATACTCTCCGTTAGTATCCATTGCTCCGACGAACATATTGCTGTCTCCGGCAAGTACATCTTCGCCACTCCAATACTCCTGATATGTAAGTGCCGCATATGCATACTTGTATTCCTTTTCAGCCTTTACAAGTGCCTCGATTGCTGCATTAAGAGAAACCTCTGCCGCATCAACAGCCTCCTGGCTTTCCTTTGCCTCAAGTACGCTATTTGCATTTGCCAATGCGTCCTGAAGCACCTGCCAGCTGTCCTTGGTATAATCAGACTCTGTATATTCCGCTACACCTTCAATAGCCTGCTCAAGAGCTGTTGTATCTATTTCAGCCTCAGAAGCTTCTTCTGCACTTTCTATTGCCTCAAGTGCTGCTTCCTTTACAGCCTTATATGTACGTGTAGCTCCGGAAACACTGTCCCAGGAATTTATCGTATTCTGTGTTGCAGCCTGACCTACAAGCTTATTCTGAACTCCCTTTTTGCCGCTGTTAACTGATTTAAAATAAGATTTGCAGGAAAGATCACCATCAGATGAATCATACTCATCAGATGGTGTCAGGTCCATCTTTGCTATTTTGCCATCTTCTACGGTTATGGCAACCTTGACATCATATTCGATCCATTCATCATCTTCGTCGTCTACTCTGCTGACATGCTTCGTACTTTCATAAACTCCGTCCTTTGCAACAGAATCACCTGTTACCGCAAATACCGAAGTCGGAAAAAGCGTTGCTGCCATAGAAGCTGCCGCTGCCATCGAAATAACCTTAGTTGTTAAATTTTTCCTATTCACGGGTTCCTCCTCTATCAATATATATTTTGTTATATATCATTAGCTTTCGCTAACCTATAACCTTTATTAAAGGCCGGAAACTATCCAGCCAATATTACCTGATGATCATGCTCCGGCCCATAATAAAACAGCTGCGAGCAGGACAGCTCTTGCAATCGTAAAGCAAATCTCATTTCCTCTAAGGATTTTGATTCCTGTATGAATATTTTTCTTTGGACAAATATCTATACATTTCTGACACAAAAAGCAGTCACCTACAACTCTCGGCGATCCGTCTTTGGGCAATTCAATGTCTGAAGGACATTTTCTTGTGCATGCACTGCAGCCCTTGATACAATTATCTTTATTTCTATGCAGTGTAAAAAACGGCAGCACAGGAAGGAGTGAGAAAACAGCTCCCATAGGACAAAGATTTCTGCAGAAAAATCTTTCCTGAAGACACATACCTGCAAGAATCGCAATGAGTATGATCAAGCCTACAGCATATCCGTCAAGTCTTGGATTCATAGATCTTATCATAGAAAATACATCCCATGGACTGCTTCCTCCAAGCCGGCTATACACACCCTTATAGCACATGAATAAAATCAGAACAAGAACGATATATTTCATCTTGCAAAGAATCACGGCCATCTTATCAGAGATCAAAACCGGCTTTTTTTTCAGCTTTTTAAATATAAATCTGTACAATGCATGTATCCAGTCGCCCAAGGCTCCGAACGAACATGCAAAGCCGCAAAAAAATCTTCCGAATAAAATCGTATAGGCGCATACTATGATAAGAAGTGCTATAAATGCGGTCAGCTCGATCTGCTCTCCTGCACCGATCTGCGTAAATATATATTTCACTCCCGAAAATGCCGCATTATACACTGATGGAATAAATATAAAATACAATATTTGAATTATCACACGAAGCCATATATGTATCTTCTTCATTTAATTTTCCACCATCTTTTCCAAAGCATTCTGTACTGCATTTTTTATACCTGTTGAGCTGAATGTAGCGCCACTTATAACATCTACATCTGTACTCTGCTCCTCTATAATCTCAGGGATTATCGTTTCTGCCATATTCAGATACGAAGTATCCTCATCCTCTGCACTTACAAGCTCTATATCCGATATTTCACCGTTTTTTATTGTTACATCAACAATGATATCTCCTCCGAAGCCCTCTGCCTCTCCTCGGTAAACACCGTCGTTTTCACTTGATACACTGCTTTTTTCAGCCTTATTAGACTGAGCCTGTGCCTGAAGCCTTGCTATTTCTTCGTCCTTAGCCCTTACCTGCAAAACCGAATTATATCCCAATATAAGACCGACTACGCAAATAAGGCTTACCACTCTTACCCAAAATTCTCTCATCTTATGCTGCCTTTTGTAATTATATGATGTCACAAGGTCAAACATCCTCTTGCAAGCAAGCTTGCATCGGAGGTTTGGACCTTTTGACCCTGGTATCATTATATTAACGTTTTGCCATTTCCAAAGCCTTTATACAGCCCTGTATTA
>CAVBHN010000057.1:0-5493 GCA_963595425.1 Faecalibacterium sp. CAG:74
TAGGGGATTGGTCAAATGGTATGATAGGGGTCTCCAAAACCTTTGGTGGGAGTTCGATTCTCTCATCCCCTGTTATAAGACTCGGAAAGTCAGAAAAGACATTCCGGGTTTTTTTGTTGCAAAAAAAGATATATAATAGAAATCATGGTGTTTGTTTGCAGTTCGTCTTTACAAATTTTTAAAATAAATATAATACTTTAGAAGTAAAAGAGTTCATAGTTTTTTAATGATACATCAAATGTATCTGAAAAGAGGGAAAATGGGGAAGAATATATTGGAACAATTTTCAAAGATGATGTCAAATGGCGATTCAGTGATTAATAATCTTGTAAATAAAATTGATAATCGTGTTGATTATACAATTAATGGGATTAAAGAATACACGAATTCTGTAATAGCCTTTCCGTATGGGTCGCTGGAGTGTTTAGACCAAAACGGATTTGAATTGGCAAATAAATTGCAGGCAAGCGGGTTTGTCAATATAACAATGATTGCTAAGAATAATTTAAAGGGTGGTGTTTTTGATAGAAAGAAAGATGGAAAGGTTGCAGAAATTCTGGTAAACGGAAAAAGTATGTTTAGGAAGCATATGTCAATTCGCCCGGATGCTCCAATTGTTATTTCTTATAATACAATAATTGGAACGATGGATCCTAGACCACAATTATTGCCTGTGCCTGCGCAATATCAAAATATAACAGAGAATGTTATTCGGGAAGAAATATCAGTTGATGAACAACTATCTATTGAAAAAGATGAAGATGATCTGAAACAAGTACGATTTTGTATGTGGTGCGGACAGAGTATTGCACCAAATTCAGTTTTTTGTAGTATGTGTGGCAGAAAGCAGGAGTAAAATATAGTTGCTGTAAAATTAAGATGGTTTAAAAATGTAATTGTTGTAGATAATATATTTGTTATGTTAATATATGGCTGAATTTTAATATAAGAAATAATATAATTATTCGGTGTTTCATTTGCAGAATTGCCTTTGAGAGGTTTTAAATTTGCTTATGTGACCACTTAGCTATATAAAACTGACTATCTGCTTAAATGCAAGTATTCAATGAACAGAGTTATGTATAGCTTAAAATATCTGTAAATAAATAAGCATAGGGGAAATATGGGAATAGAGATCAGAAAAGCAAAGAGCATGCATATGTTTTTTGGAAAGCTGGCGCCGAGAGCGTTATCGGCTTTTATTTGCTTCGATGAAAGCATAGGTACAAGAAATTGGCCGTTTTGGAGAAAATTTAATGATGTTCTCAGATTCTTTATGCCGAGATGCCTTGATGTTGATTGGAAGATGAAGCGTATAGAAGGGGTTGAATGCCTTGTACTTACGCCGCACAGGATCAGAAACGAAAATATCATATATTATATTCATGGAGGCGGATTTGTAAACGGCAGTGCCAGATCAACAGGCTCATACGGAACAATGCTTGCTCATTATTCCGGATGCAGAGTTATATCATGCGATTATTCGCTTGCCCCGGAGCATCCGTATCCTGCGGGATTAAATGACTGCGTTGCCGTATATAAAGGAATACAAAGGGAATACGGCTGCAGAATCGCACTTGTCGGCGAAAGTGCAGGCGGAAATCTCGTTTTATCAACTGCATTTAAGGTTATGGATGACGGATTAGAAAAGCCGGCTTCGGTTTCGGCTCACAGTCCGATGATTGATCTTTCGATGACAATTAAAAGAGAAGATCATATTATAAAGGATTTTACGGTAAAACAGGGTTGTCTGCCTGTTTTGAAGGAAATTTACGGAAACGGTAAAAGCAGGGAGGTTTATTGTTCACCGTATTTTGGAAATTATAAGGATTTCCCGCCGCTGTTTATATCATGTGATGAAAAGGAAATGCTTGAGACGGATTCGCAAAAGCTCTATGAAAAAGCGGTAAAGGACGGAGCTGATGTACATATGATAAAGATGGACGGAAGCTTTCATGCTTTTGCGGTCATGGGGAGTTTGTCTCCTGAATCTAAATATGTATTGAGGAAAAATGTTTCATTTATAAGAGAATCATTCAAAAGATAAATAAAAATATAAGGGCTGTAGCAAGGATTTATTCTTAACTACAGCCTTTAAAGAAAAAGGAAGAATTATGAAATTTTAAATAGTTTATTATCTGTCTTTGTATTTATTTATACGAATGGATTTATGAAAGAGATAAAATTTATAACTATAGGAGGATAGGAGTATGAAGTTAGGGTTCAATCAGGCAACTGCATCTGAGTGTAAGGATCATTCAATGATGGCAGATTTGGAAGCATGTGAAAAATATGGCTTCGACTATGTAGACATACGATTTGATGTATTGGATGAATATTTAAAAGAGCATACCGTAAAGGAACTCGCAGACTGGTTTTCAAAGCATCACTTAAAGCCGGGTTCATACAGTGCACTTTTAAATTGCAACTGGAGAAAAACAAGTGAGGAAAAGAAGGCGCTGATCGATGAGGTTAACAATTTGCTGCCGACATTGAAAACAATTGGCATAAAGACTATTTGCTGCGTGCCGTCCTTTAATATAACAGGGGAGCCTACAGTGCAGGAAATTATAGATGATACTGCTGAAAACTTAAATACAATAGCGAACCTTTCAGAGCCGTTTGGGATAGAACTTTCACTTGAGCCTATAGGATCGTTTTCGTGCTCTGTGAGCAGATGGGATGTAGCGGTACGGATTATAGAAAAGGTAAACAGAGACAGTGTCGGTCTTGCGTTTGATTATTTCCATTTTTATGCTACAGGATCGAATATTAAGGATCTAAAAAATTGTGATGGAAGAAGAATTAACAATTTTCATTTGAACGACTGTGAGGATTTGCCTGTAGGAGCACCTTATTTTACCGATGAAAAAAGGCTTTGGCCGGGAGAGGGATGTATCAATAATAAGGACATAGCAAAAGCTCTTGAAAAGTGTGGCTTTAATCCTAAAAAAGTAACACCGTCAATAGAAATATTCAGACCCGAATATTATGAAATGACAACAGATGAAAATATTCGCATTGCCTATGAAAAAACAAAGAAGTTTGCAAAAAAATTCCTTGATTTTTGAACAGACATAAGAAAAGTATAAATTAAGCCGAACACCGCAGAATATTGCTTAGACTTAAATAAAGAGAAAAACGCCCCTGATCATATAGGTCAGGGGCGAAATTTATGCTGTAATGAATTTTGCAAGCATATCAACAGTCTTGTCAATGCCATACTTGGAGCTGTTTATACAGAAATCATAATTTCCGGGTTTGCCCCAATCCTTCTCGGTATAATAATTATAATAGGATTTTCTCTCTTTGTCTGTTCTGCGTATAAGAGATATAGCTTCTTTTTCACTTATGTTGAGGAGCTTCATTTCTCTTTGAACTCTATCAGAAAAAGGTGCAGCAATGAACAGGCTTAGATGCTCAATGCCGGCATTCTCAAGGATATAATCAGCGCTTCTTCCGATGAAGATACAGTCGCCTTTGCTTGCAATATCCGTTATAAGTCTGCTTTGGATGCGGAAGAGAATATCGTTTGCAGACATTCCTCTTAATGTTTCATCATTAACATCATACCATACACGATAAAGTAATGGATTGATTTTCTTCTCATCCGCCAGTTCAATCTCCTCTGAAGGGATTGTGGTTTTTGCCAATGCTTTTTCTACCAATTCGCGATCATAGAAGCTGTAATCTAATTTCTGAGCTAATTTTTGACCGATTTCATGGCCGCCGCTGCCAAATTCTCTGCCTATACAGATTATCATAAAATCGCCTCCTGTCCCGTGGGTTGTGCAAACTATCTAAATTTGATTATAGTGTAGCACGAAATACAGTCAAAAGATACAATAAAATAGAATTTTTATAAAAATTTTATGAGATCTGTACACGAAGACGTTTTACGGAGCTTATAACAAGCGGAATAACCATTATCATCCAAATAACAGGCTCTGACCATATGATTGCCCAGTATTTCAGAACCGGAGTTAAAAGTATCGCAATAAGTGTTTTTCCTATAAGCTCTATTGTGCTTGAAACAATGGGCGAAATATGATCGCCGAGTCCCTGAAGCATATTGCGCAGGATGCTGATGCATGGGACAAAGAAATAAAAAAGTGTATCTACTCGTTGATAAAGGCTTCCTATATTCAGAACCTCTTGAATGGAGGTTCCTGTTACTAAATGGATCAAAAGAGGACACAGAGTATAGCTTATAAGTATGACTACAGCGACCCATATCCATGAAATTATAAGAGAGCTTTTTAAGCCTTCCTTAATTCTTGGAATTTTGCCGGCACCAAAATTCTGTCCTGTATATGTTGCCATAGCTGTAGCAAGGGTATTGAACGGAAGCATGAAAAGCGATGTTAATTTTCGTGTTGCGGCATGAGCAACAATAGTATTTGTTCCCAATGTATTTATTGCTGTCTGAAGGGTGACTGTTCCTATAGCAAATATAGATGACATGAGTCCCATTGAAAATCCGGCAGGCAGAAGCTTTTTTGACAAGAGCTTATCGATTTTAAAATCAGTTATTTGAAGCCTAAGAAGCGGATATTTTACCCAGGTGTAGACAAAACACAGGATAACCGAAATAAACTGAGATAAAGCAGTAGCCCAGGCAGCACCGCCAACTCCAAGATTAAATACTATGACAAACAAAAGATCCAATACTATATTTAATAAAACAGCAATGATAAGGAATATCAGAGGAGTATAAACATCTCCTATGGCTCTAAGTGTTGCAGCGAGGATATTATATATAGTAGAAAAGAATAAACCTACAAGGACAATACATATATATGTATAAGCCTGGTCAAAGTGTGCGGAATCGACATTTAAAAGATTTAAAATTCCGGGCATAAATAAAAAACAAGCCAATAAAATAAAAAATGAAATAATAATGCCGAATAAAATCGAATGAGAAAAGCATTTTTTTACCTTCTCAAGATTATTCATACCGAAGAAAGTAGCACTAATAACAGCAAAGCCGTTTGCCAGACCTACCAGGAAAAATACCAGCAGGTCGTTTAGTGAGCTGACAGAGCCGACGGCAGCAAGAGCATCATTTCCTATAAAGGAGCCTATGATCCTTGTATCGGCTATATTGTATGCCATATTGAAAAGGTTTCCGATTAATATAGGAAGTGAAAAAAGCAATATGATTTTGAGCGGACGTCCGATAGTCAAATCCTTCATAATATGTATCTCCCCCTGAAGTTAAGTATCATTTTGTTTAAAACGTGAATATTTTAATACGGCATAAGAGTTGTTACAAGAGATGTTTTGTATTTATAGCTTGGTCTTTGTTGTGGACATACATTGAATCGGAAGAAAATCTTGGGTGTATTCAGAAGGCAGAGGAAAAATATGGAAAGAAAAGCATTGAAAAAATAAAAAATTAAAAATAAAAAATAACAATATGATGAGGCAGGACCTGGATTAAATAACAATATGATGTGTAATGTAAGCTGAAAATAAATTGCGATAAAAAAT
>CAVBHN010000058.1:0-4779 GCA_963595425.1 Faecalibacterium sp. CAG:74
ACAGAAAAATTATTTAATTACTTGAATTGACAAATCCCGCTTTTCTGTTATTATTCCTTAGATAAGGCAAAGACGCTTCTTGGCGTTTTTGTCTTTTTTTAGTTAGTCAGGATGTTGAAAAATCCCTTGCAGGCTATCCAGCATCAGCTTTTAGAACTTTTGAGATTGGTATCATCAAATAAATATCGGAGGTTTTATATATGCCGGCACGCGTTTCGGATTGGTTTAAAAATGTTAAGGATAAGGAAGTAAAGATTGTAGCCGGTAAAAAGGGCCTTGCAAATACTGTTTCCAGTTCACATATAATTGAAAAGCCTTCTTTTTCGGAATTTCTTGAGGGAAGAGATATTGTATTCACAACAGGCGTTGCACTTGAAAATCCCGATGAGCTTTTTGAAATAGCAAAATTCAGCTACGAAGCTAAGGCAGCTGCACTTGTCATTAATACAGGACCTTATATAAAAGAAATTTCAGCTGAGCTTTTGAATTTCTGCAACAAACGGGATTTCCCTTTATTCTCTGTTCCGTGGCACATTCATATTGAGGAACTGCTTCAGGCGGTATACAACATATTGTCAAGGGAGTATTCCGCAGACACCGAGCTTGAAACTATTTTTGATAATGCAATACGCTTTCCCGAAAGACGAGACCTGTATGAATATAAAATAGAAGGAAAGGGATATTCACGCAATTGGAAATATTGCGTATGCCTTGTGCATCCGATGGACTCTACCGGCGCTGAGATGATTTCGCCGGAGGAAATTTCCCGCCATATTGCAAAATGTATCGCAGACAGCGGCGAATTTATCTTTACCTATGTATTCGGTCAGGATGTAATAGTTATCTTTGCCAATATCTCATCTAAGGATGCCGAGGATAAAATGCGGAATTTCCTTGCACACTATGATGCTTCGAGCTATGTATTCAGCATAGGACGCAGCACAAAAAGTATACGGTGTCTTAGAAAGAGCTATTTGCTGGCACAAAAAATACTGTCTATGAAGATATCCGGACAGCTTCCCAAGCGGATAATCGGCTATGATGAGCTGGGCTTATATAAGATCATAATAGGTCTTGAAAATCAGGACATCCTAAATCAGATCCATGAAGATTATCTGAAGCCGCTTGTAGAGTATGATCATGCCTGCGGAACCGATTATATTTCATTTATTACAACCTATTTAAAATGCGATGGGCATATAAAAGAGATTTCCGAAAAAATGTTTATTCACAAAAATACTGTTCATTATAAGATTCATCGCATTGAAGAAATACTTGACTGTGATCTTTCACGCCTTGATACCAAAATATACCTGATGATTTCATTGATGAATTATCTTCGTCAGACACATGAGGACTGATCACTTCTGTGTCATGCCCTGCTGATGGTTCATTTCCTTTTGAATCCATGTCATTATGACATCCACAAGGTAATCCTGTTGCACCTGACTTAACTCTTTTCCCGGCTGTATTTTATGCCATTTTCTGATGCACTCTCTGCAGCAGACTGCCGTTGCATGCTGGGCAATAAATACCGGATGGCCCTTTGTAGGGGTCTGCCTTCCGTCATTTGGGATATATGCAGGTGCTTCTCTTGCCGCTATAAAGTCCTTTGCATGCTGTTTTATAGTATCGAGTCCTTTTTTATTTATATAATCGATATCCTTTTGCTTTAAATGAAAGCTGCTTCGAAATTTAGATTTTCCCAGTCTTTCAAACAGCTGGGCATACCACTCTTCTTTTGTCATTGTAATATCACCGCTTTTTTATTTGTATTTTCTCAGAACCGGAGCATAAAATCAATCTAAGGATAAAGGGTGTGTCGCATTAAATGCATAATGCGACAGATCCCTTTAAAAATACTATGAGGTTGGAGTCAAAAGGCCTTTTGGCCTTGTAATTATAGTATGAATCCTAGCATCATACTATTTCTTGACAAAAAAATTAAATAATATATTGTTTTTTTAGGGATTTTTTCTAATAATAAATATATAGGATAAAGAGAAGAAATACCAAATGCAAGCTTTAAACTATTCAAGATTTTGTCACTCAGAAGAATCGCGATAAAAACAAGCTTGAAATGTTTGAAAGGCGTACATGCGGTATCAGATAAAAAATAAAACGGAGGTAACAAAAATGGCAGAAAACAAATATACGGGAACACAGACAGAGAAAAATTTACAGGAGGCATTTGCAGGCGAATCACAGGCAAGAAATAAATATACATATTTTGCTTCTGTGGCAAAGAAGGAAGGCTATGAACAGATGTCTGCATTGTTCTTAAAGACGGCTGATAATGAGAAGGAGCATGCAAAGATGTGGTTCAAGGAATTATCGGGAATCGGCAATACAAAGGAAAACCTGGCTGCAGCAGCAGAGGGTGAGAACTATGAGTGGACAGATATGTATGAGGGCTTTGCCAAAACAGCCGAGGAAGAGGGCTTCCCTGAGCTTGCGGCAAAATTCAGGGCAGTAGGAGAGATTGAGAAGCATCACGAGGAAAGATATCGTGCGCTCCTTAAAAATATCGAAACCGCGCAGGTATTTGAAAAGAGTGAGGTCAAGGTATGGGAATGCCGCAACTGCGGACATATTGTCGTAGGAACTAAGGCTCCCGAGGTGTGCCCTGTATGCAATCATCCGCAGAGCTATTTTGAAATACATGAAGAGAACTATTGATCTAAGGCTTGCAGCAGTTTTGTAACATTGCCTTCACAGCGGTATATTTCTTTTCCGGAATAGGGACCCTTTTGCCGTCTGTCATTGTCAAAGCAAATCGTTCAATAGACTGTACATATAAAGGGTTTACAAGAAAGCTGGAATGACAGCGAATAAAGCTATTCATTTTTTTATGAATTACCGATAAGCGGTTGATACATTCAAAAGTCTGAGAAAGCATACGGATCTGCGTGTGATTTCCCATGCTTTCCATATAGAGAATATTATTCGGATCAGTATAGCAAACAGAGCCGTTTTTGCCTTTAAAAGAAAGATTCTCTGAGGCTTCCATGTAAAGAGTCATATTAGGATGACTCTCAAGGTAATGGATAGGGTAAATGTTGTCCCTGTCATCATAGTCAATGGGATTGGAAATATGGCATACTCGGATAAGGGCAATATCCTTTCGAATCTCCCAGGTGAAATCTATGCGCTGATAGACGCGATTTGAACTGCCATCCGGCCAAAAGGTATCAACAATAAAGTAAAGAAGAACCTCTGTACAGTTTGCGCAAATACGTAATGTAGTTGGTGTCAGATCGTAAACCTTAAATTTCAGCTGGTTATATTCTTTTTCGAAGGCCTCGACAAGTGCTTTTTTTGTACGTATTACCTGTTTCTTTGCAGGTCCAAGCCACAGAATATCCTTATGGCAATGATCAAAAAAGGGCTGGATTTCATTATTATAATAACGAATTAACAGGCTGACGGTGAGATCTGTAATATCATTAATGGTCATAATAACTCCTTCCTGAAAATAGATGTTTCTCTGATTTGTTGTTTTTACAGCGTAACGGATTGCGAAAACAAGTTGTTTTTGCACCATGGCAAGTGCTTTTTGCAGAGTATATTGTAAAAGCTTTTGGAATAAATTACAATAAACCGCAGAGAAAATCGATAAAAATAACTTCCGGGAATTAGTGGAAGAAATTTTAAAAATGAGCAAGAAGTCCTAAAAATTCAATGCCTGAAAATCATGGACATGAACACTTTGGGAAGGGAGTCATAGGCTATGAAAGAAAAGTTTACGAAACCGACGCTGGAAGTCATACCGTTTGATGCGGAAGATATCATTGTAACAAGCGGCGGATGCAAAGGAGACTGTATACGGGTGTGTCCCACTAACTGCTACCAGGTGTGCAGTCCTGAGTGTCAACATGTTACTTAAATAATGACTAAACCAAAGGCGAACAACTGTAGCTTACAGCTGTTCGCTTTTGGTTTATCTTGTTTTATTTAATCATATTATGATGTTGGGGTCAAAAGGTCTTTTGCCCCCAACTGATACCGGATTGCTACGCGCGCAACGCTCC
This sequence comes from Faecalibacterium sp. CAG:74, assembly GCA_963595425.1. Classification (GTDB taxonomy): domain Bacteria; phylum Bacillota; class Clostridia; order Lachnospirales; family Lachnospiraceae; genus Alectryocaccobium. Next base: position 4,032 of record CAVBHN010000058.1, read on the forward strand.
CGCAATCCTCAAAACATTCGTAATTCGCTCATTTTTCTTCGTAAAATGGCTACTTACTCATGTTTTGGCGTGTCACAAGGTCAAACATCCTCTTGCAAGCAAGCTTGCATCGGAGGTTGGGACCTTTTGACCCTGGTATCATATTATAATTTTATTGCTTAAAGATATGCTGTGTGATATGCTATGCACCGTAAACAAAAAGCATATTCAGATGGAATGCGGCCAATCTCCGCAGCGGCGTCCTTGCCACCGTAAAGTCGGGTCTTTCTGTTTATGACTTATAGACCGTTTGAGGCTCAGGGGCGCTTCAAACGATGTATTTATCATGAAGGCAGTTTCATGATCTTTTTTGTGTCCCTAAAAAGGGACCTTTTTTATTTTAAAGGGAGGAATATATGAAGAAAAAAATGTTCAGGCTCTTATCGGTATTGCTTGCTTCAACGATGATCGTAAGCTCTGTGAGTACAGCATTTGCGGATGAAGATGTTATAAATACAGCTTCATACTCAGAAGAAACGCTCTTGACAGATGGCAATACAGATGATGCGGATGAGAATGCAGGCATATCTGAAGAAAAGACAGCCGATAGCAGTGTATCAAATGAGCAGACGACAGATACAAGTATATCTGATGCTGCAGATGATGAAAGCAAAGATAATGAAAACAATGAGAATGAAGATGTAAAGGAAGAGACATCTTCGGTATCAGATGACAAAAAAGATGATGCCAAGGAGACAATTGAGACATC
>CAVBHN010000059.1:0-3662 GCA_963595425.1 Faecalibacterium sp. CAG:74
ATTGAGCAGATGCACAAGAAAAGAGTGGAAAATGAATTCAGAAAAATTTTTACAAGCACTTGAAGTAATAATAGCGGTATGCTGGATTGGATGGCTGCTGGCAAAGGCCGGTGGCTGTGTTGACTATTCTACATCAAGGCACAAATATAAATATACGAGTACATATAATACTAACAAAAACAAATATTCAAACAATAAAAAAAGCTCCGGCAGCAAAAGCAAACACAGCAAAAGCAATATAAGCTATTCATCATATGACTATAAGGATTATGAAGAATTCTACGATGACAACGAGGAAGACTTCGACAGCATAGACGATGCAGAGGATTATTATGATGAGCATTATGAGGATTATTGAGGGTAGGATATTTATATGCCGGGCTAATTCTAAAAGCGGTAGAAGCATGACAGACAGAAGGGCGATAGTTTATGAAGGGATTAATTAGCATATTATATATTGCATTTATGTCATTTGGAAAAGATGTCAGTGATATGAATGCAAGGGAAAACGCAAGGAGACAAGCTAAGAATAATAAGCTTGAGTCGGGTGATGTATATTTTGATAGTAAGGGAAGGATGTATGATGCAGGAACAGATATTAGAATATATACGCTTCATGATGAAAAGACGGGGCATACTGAGGGATATGCTTGTTCTGACGGACACTTTGTTGTGGATATAACAAGGGTGCAAAATTTACGAAAAGAAAAGAAGTTGTATGATGCTGGATTTCGTATTTTCCCAACAGTTGGTACAGAACATGGTGAGCATTATCATAAATGTCGTATAGGCAGATTGCCACTTGCATATTACAAAATATATTTTGAAAAAACCGTAACTCTTGGGAAAGAAAAAAATATAGAATGTAGAGAGAAAAAATATTATGTTATAAAAGAAAGTTTACGTACATATTATTTCGACCCAGAAAGCGAAACGGCTATAAGGTCGACCGATGAACAACGCATATCAGATGTGAAAATAAAACTTGAGGCTGATGCCCGTGGACATGGTTGTCCTGATTATAAAACAATTGATGATAAAAATATAGAGAAAATAAATAAAACAATTAAAGGAAAATAAAACTTGAGGCTGATGCCCGTGGACATGGTTGTTCTGATTATAAAGCAATTGATGATAAAAATATAGAGAAAATAAATAAAACAATTAAAGAAGAACGAAAGGTTGTAGATGCTCTTGGTGAATATGAAGAGGATTGGTACGGAAAGAATTATAGGTTTGATTTTATAACTATAAAACCATCCTTGCCAAAAGCAGAGGATTTTAGATTTTTAGAAAAATGGGAGGAAATGTTTAATGACAGTAAGGCTGAAAAAATATCTGAAGAACCGGAAGATAGTAAAGATTCAGTTGAAAAGTTGGAACAATGCAATAAATTAAAATTAGAGGAGGAAATAAAAGAAAATTTATATATAGAAGCTACTGATTTAATAAATAAGGATAATTCTTTAGAATGCAAAAAAGCCGAAAAAATATTTAGAGATCTTGGAGAGTATAAAGACTCAGTTGAATATCTGAATAAATGTGAACAAAGAATAGATGAATTAAAATTAAAAGAAGAACTTCTTAAAGCCAAGCAGAAAAAGAAAATGATAATACTGTTAGTTATAGTCTTTGCACTTATAGCTATAGGAATAGGTTTCATAATCAAGAATAATATTGAAAAAAATATTGAAAATGAACAGAAATTGCAAGAAATTGAATATAAAAATACTATGATCGATGCAGTTAAAAAACAGGCATATGAATGGACATATGAAGAGGTTCTTGAAGCTACAAAGAATTATGAATCAATTACGGTTTCAAATTTTGACTTGTATTTTGAGCAGGAAGATGATAAAGGGGATGAATATTATTTAAAAGGAAGATTTTCATATGATATTGATTCGCCTGATTCGGATAATACATATTCTCTTTCGGGAACAGTAACAATAACGGGAGAATGGTATGATGAAAAGCATGAAGCGGAAATGTCTGTTGTTTATGATAAAAAAAATATATATTCAAGCTAATTAAGATAAAATGTAACATTGAAAAATGTGCTAATGGGTCTGTCGCATTATGAATTTAATGCGACAGACCCGTTCATTTTATCCTTTATCGAAGAAGATATGAGATATAAGCAAAAATTATCACAGATGATAAAACTTACGAAATTTTCAAATAGTCTTTTATATGATATTTTTTAATTAATCCGGTGAGCGGATAATATCAATGAGAGAAAGGAAAACAAATCATGAACAGAGTTGTGTGTGAATATAGATGCATATGTTGTAATGATTCTGTATGTAAAAATATGGTTTGTTTTCTGTACGCTTTTTGATGATAACTGTTAGAGCCAAGGTTGCAGCTGTCACAAGGATGTGTCGGCTGCTTTTTTTATGAATTGATTTAAGGAGGATAATCACATGAGCGAAATTAAAGAAAGTGCATTGGAACTGATTGGAGAAACACCTATTTTAAAATTAAATAAGTATGCAAAGAAGAGAGAAATCACACAGGCAACAGTGCTTGCAAAATTGGAGTATCTAAATCCGGCAGGCTCCGTAAAGGATCGTATTGCATTGGCAATGATCGAAGATGCGGAAAAGAGCGGTATATTAAAACCGGGTGCGACAATTATTGAACCTACAAGCGGTAATACAGGTATAGGTCTTGCTGCCGTTGCAGCCGCAAAGGGATACAAAGCAATATTGACACTTCCGGATACCATGAGCGTAGAACGAAGAAATCTTCTGAAGGCATATGGTGCCGAGCTTGTACTGACTGAAGGTGCAAAGGGAATGAAGGGAGCTATCGCAAAGGCGGATGAGCTGAATAAAGAAATTGAAGGCTCGGTTATTTTAGGACAGTTTGTCAATCCGGCAAACCCAAGGGTTCATAAGGAAACGACCGGACCTGAGATTTGGAGACAGACAGAAGGCAAGATTGATATATTTATTGCAGGTGTTGGTACAGGCGGAACAATTACCGGAGTTGGCGAATATTTAAAGGAACAGAATCCAAATGTGAAAATTATAGCAGTAGAACCGGCATCAAGTGCCGTACTTTCAACGGGAAAGCCGGGGGCACACAAGATTCAGGGCATTGGGGCAGGCTTTGTACCTGATGTACTCAATACAAATGTATACGATGAAATTATAGCGATTGAAAATGAAGATGCTTTTGCGGAAGGAAAAGCCTTTGCCATATCAGAGGGTATCTTAGTCGGCATTTCCTCAGGTGCAGCGCTTAAGGCGGCAGAAATACTGGCTAAAAGACCTGAGAACAAAGGTAAAACGATTGTTGCTCTGCTTCCGGATTCAGGTGATCGTTATCTGTCCACTCCGTTGTTTAATTCATAAATTCTTCATCCTTTAGAGACGGCTTTTGAATCGCGAAACAAATATAATAAATATTTTTCGGCTGAAGCAGAACACCATATGAAGAACATAAGGTATGGGAGTATCACTATAGCTGTACGGGATGGAAGAGTAATACAAATAGACAAAATTGAAAATCAGAATAAAAACTGACCGGAAAGACCAAGGTTTTATGTAAATGAGTATGAACGCAAAACCTCTGGTCTTTCTTTGCGTTATGAAACAGTGATGAGATGCCGCGACCGTTGGAATGGCATAGGTCAATAGCATTAAAAAAATATG
>CAVBHN010000060.1:0-3238 GCA_963595425.1 Faecalibacterium sp. CAG:74
AACAGCTGCTTGGCGAAATAGAGAAGCTTTTAGAGTGATTATAAATAAAGAAAAGCTTGCAGAAGTTTGATTCTGCAAGCTTTTTAAGTTTACTTGAACAGTCTGTACAGGAAATACATAAATCCCCAGATGAACATTATTGAAACAAACATTATAATGAAGGTTTCAACATCAAAGCGATGAGTGACGGTCTTCATTACGAGAACTCCTGCAACAGGACTTCCGTTTGATGAAAAGCCGCTTGTCATCTCCGGATGAGGCTGATAGTAAAGATCAATGCCGTTTCCTACTGTTGAGTTATCCTCTGTAATTCTTAAGAGGAATTCTGTGCCCTTGCAATCGGTAAGAGGCTTGTCAAATTTGAACAGATGCAGCTTTCTGGGCGCTATATTCGAACCGACATCGGAAGCAGTTGTAAGAACTTTGTTTGTTTTTGAATCGAGAATTTCGATATTTACCACTGCATTTGCATAATCACCCGATTGGTTGCACTTGATAAGCAATCCGTCCAGAACATCCTCTTCTGAGGTAAATGCCTGTAAAAGCACCTGTCCGTCTGCAAGCTGTCCCAAATCAGTATATACAGCTGTATTTACATTATTGTCATATATCTTGTGTGCTTTATCTGTAAAGCCGTAAAAGATAGAAAATGCAATGACTGCGATCAACCCTATGATCATGGGTATTTTCTTTTTCATTATATCTCCTAAAATAAATTGTATTAAGCTTATGAGTTTTCGTATTCCTTGCAATGTATTTCGGAAGGTCCGAAGGCACGCATATTTCCGTGTTCGAGCCATACAACCTTATTGCAGAGCTGTTTTACCTGAGCTATGCTGTGAGAAACAAAAAGAAGAGTCGTTCCCGCATCAAGCATTTTTTTGATACGAGCCTCGCATTTTTCCTGAAAACGGAAGTCGCCTACAGATAAAACCTCATCTACGATAAGCAGATCGGGCTGACCTATGGTTGCTATTCCGAAGGCAAGTCTTGAGATCATACCTGAGGAAAAATTCTTTACGGCTGTATCCATAAACTGGCCAAGCTCAGAAAACTCAACAATATCATCATAATACTGTTCCATATATTCGCGTGAATATCCAAGGATAGCACCGTTCAGAAATACATTTTCTCTTGCGGTCAGATCAAAGTCAAAGCCCGCACCGAGCTCTATAAGAGGAGCCATGGAGCCGTAAACATGAGCCGAGCCCTCTGTAGGCTTCAGCACACCTGCTATGATCTTGAGCATTGTGCTTTTTCCGCTTCCGTTAAGTCCGATAAGACCGACAGATTCGCCTTTTTTCACCTCGAAAGAGACATCCTTCAGCGCCCAGAAGCTGTTATATGAAATCTGGCCCTTAAGTGTTTTGATGAAATATTCCTTAAGGCTGTTTATCTTTTCGGATGCCAGATTAAAACGCATGGATACATGATCCACCTTTACCATAAGATCGTTTTCCATAATCACCTCAAATATAGATTAAAGATCCAAAATAAATGAATCTTGTTTTTTTGCAAATACATACAGGCCTAAAAGAAGCATAACAATACCCTCTATAACGCCTATGATAAATTCCTTTGGATCAAGCAGCGCACCGTTTAACATAACATCACGATACATCATCAGATAGTTTGTGATAGGATTGGCACGAACTACCTTATACAGCCAGTCAGGAAGCAGGCTTAAGGCATATATTACAGGTGTAAGGTACATAAGGGCTGTTACAAATACACCGTATAAATGCATTATGTCGCGGAATTTCACGGCAAATGTCGCAAGTATAAGTCCGCAGCCTAAGCTGAACAGCACAAGGAATATCATCGGGATAAAGAACAAAAGTACAGTCCAATGAAGCTCTACTCCTGTTGCAATCATAACGATGATAAGTGCACAGTGTGATGCAAGCACATTTATAATACTTGAAAGAACTCTTGAAAATACAAAAAGGTATTTTGGAATATAAACCTTCTTTAAAAGCGATGCATTGTCTATGATAGCGGACATTGACATATTTGTAGCTTCCGAGAAGAAGTTATATATTACCTGACCGCTTAGAATATAAACAGGATAATTTTCGATATCGAATTTAAAAAGGTTAGAAAAAACTATGGCAAGGACAACCATCATAAGTAAAGGGTTGAGAAGTGTCCATAGTACGCCGAGCACGGAGCGGCGGTATTTATTTTTTATATCTCTTGAGACAAGCTCTATAAGCAGAGGCTTGAATTTCAAAAAATTCTGAATATATGTAGACAAAGTATTTCCCCTTGTTTCTAAAAAATCACATTACAGTATATATTAAAAAGCCAAAACTATCAAGCTTTGACGGATTTTAGCTTGCGTTTAAGAAGAAAATATCTGATAAAGCAGACGGCTGCAAGCGCAAATGCAATGATTATTATCATAACAAGACAGTGAAGAAAATAACCATCAGGCAGTATTGTAATGACAGGATCGGTTGCTTCGTCAAATATCCAGTAATCATTGTTGAACAAAAGCCTGTGAAAGGTTACAAACAGGCTGTCCCATGCGGTAAGTGCGTAAATGCCGGCAATAACAGGCAGCAGTATTGTAATAGTGCCGCTCCACAGATAATAGCTGATAAGTCTCTTGCGAAAAGAGATAATAATAAATACGGCAGTAGCTATTCCGCAAATGATCGCAGCATATTCCATAGCGGTAAATATGCGCTTTACCTCCTCGAAATGGATTCTGCCGCCCTCTGACATTGTAAATGTCGGAAAGGTAAGCTTTGACGGACCGCCCAGATTGTTATAATCTATCATAGCCTGATAGTTGTCTATGATCTCATCGTGAGAAAGTCCGGTCGTTTCTTCTATATTATAGTTTTTTATATCTGCCTCATACAAAGACCTGCAGTTTAATGTTATCACAGTTGCAATGCATATAATAAAGACTGCCGTGATAAGCCCGAATATGATTTGAATAAATCTTTTCATCTTTAATATCCTTATGTAACGATGTTGCGATTGAAAGGTCTTTTGACCACAACTGATACCAGGTTGCTACGCACGCACGTTGTGTTCTCACAATCCTTAAAACAGCCGTATGATAACATATTTTTGACGGCTGGTCAAAAATATTAAAAAAAATAAAAAAAGTGCTTGCAATAAAAAAAATACTGTGATATTATCATTCTTGCAAGTCCAAAGAAATGGAAATGCCGATGTGGCTCAATTGGCAGAGCAGCTGATTTGTAATCAGCAGGTTATCGGT
>CAVBHN010000061.1:0-3031 GCA_963595425.1 Faecalibacterium sp. CAG:74
TTTTTACATATACACCCTTTATATCTTTTCCGGTTTTGTTTACAAGCTTAACCTCATAAGAATTATCTGTCTTTGCTCCTATTGTAATAAGCTCTTCAACAGCTTCGGTTACCTGGGGCGTTGCTGTAATTGTAATGCTTTCTGACTTTGAAGCTGTCGATGATACAGAGCTTGTTTGTGCAGTACTGCTTCCCTTACATGCCGCAAATGAAGCTCCTATCATTGCTGTTATGGCTAAAACCGCTATTTTTCTTTTCACTTATACTTCTCCTCGTTTTTATATTATGATACTACTCTCCAATTAGTATATTTCCACGTTCCCGATGCACCGTATGTGATCTGATATCCGTTTCTTCCTGTATCATGCTCAAAATTCGGATCAAATACATATGTTGTTCCGTTAATAATCAGCTCACACCATCCGTGAGGTCCATATCCGCCTGCTCTGTACGGAACCTGTCCTTCTATAAAATTGCCTTCATAGCCCAATACCCTTGCCATATAAAGGAAGGTTGCGGCCATTATATAGCAGTTTCCGTAGCCATGTGTAAATCCAAACGTCGCATAATATTCCGAATGCTTAACACCCGCTGCAATCTGATCGGGATATGCCATAGTTCCGTTGTACTGCATGGATTTACTCCAGTTATAGGCTGCTCTAAGGCTCCATCCGATTTCATTAAGCTTGGCCCTTGCAAGCCTTAGTGCTTCACTTTCTACATATTCGCCGAGACATATTCCGTCTGAATTGAAGTCATACTTCTTTCCGTCCACAGTAACGACTCCTGTTGCTGCTATACCTGTTTCGGGATCGAAATAAAGCTTCCATGCTCCGATTGTTACCCAGCCCGTTACTGCATTTCCTTCCGAATCTATATAATATTTATTTCCGCCTGCTAAAAACGTTCCGCTTCCTGTTATATTTACTCCGTTTTTATCGAAAATATAATTCTTGCCTTCTATTTTTGTGACTCCTGTTGCGGCTATTCCTGTTTCAGGGTCAAAATAAAGCTTCCATGCTCCGACTGTTACCCAGCCTGTTCTGACACTTCCGTTTTCAATACAATATTTATTGCCGTCAACCATGATCGTACCGTTGTTTTCCATAAGTACGCCGTTGCTGTCAAATAAATAGCTTATACCGTCTATTTCCTTTATTCCGACTGCGCCTTTATATGTATCTGTATCGAAATAAAGCTTCCAATCTCCAAGTGTAAGCCAACCGCACTTAAGCGTTCCGTCATCTGAAAACCAGTATTTTGCTCCGTTCACAATAGTTGTTCCGGCAAATGTCTGCATTACACCATCTTCATTAAAAAGATATTTTTCTCCGTCTATATCAACAACGCCATCGGATGCATTTCTTGCCCAAAGAGTTGACGGATCAAAATACATCTTCCAGTTTCCTAGATAAAGCCAGCCCCATCCAAGACTTCCGTCCTCCTTGATCCAATATTTATTTCCGCCAATGACCGGTGTTCCGGATGTACGTATATTTATTCCGTTGTCATCGAAAAAATATAGCTTTGAAGTCTCATCCTCTGTTATCTGATATATTCCCGTAGCTGCCGCTCCATCCTTTTGCGGATCAAAATAAAGCCATCCGAACGGCTCCATTTCATACCATCCCATATAATGACTTCCATCGTCATATTCCAGATATTTATTGCCGTTTTCATCTATTACCTGATGAAGCGTTCCCTTTGTCTTATCATCCCTGGGCTCTGTCGAGCCTTCTTCTTTTATTACATCCTCGATACTAAAATCGATATTACTGTCTTCCTTTGATACCTGTTCAACATCTGTCTCCTTAGATATCTGATCATCGATTGTCTCTTCTGATGCCTGCTCATCGTTTACTGCTTCCGAAGATGAGATTTCAGCATCCAAAATCGGCAGCTCATCGGCATATACACTGCTTGAACTAACCATAGCAATGCATATTGCTATTGATATTGCTCTGAAACTCTTTTTCATAACGTCCTCTTTTCTTGTTGGATTATGTAATTATAACGATGTGACCGCATTTTTATTACACATTACAATTACAATTACAATTACATTGTATTATAGAATACTAAATGATGTAAAGCAATATATATTTCATAATGATTTTATATTTGCTGATGCATATATTTCGATTAGATCTATTATTAATTGATGTTATAGCTCCAACTATAGATTTTATTTATTTGAGTTTTCTCAACTTTTATATATAATGAGATATAGTACAATGTTAAAAAAAAAACAAAGATTGAGAGGGTATATGAGAAAAGTAAAAGGACAAATGTCCGATGCCAAGCTGGTAATGATCTTTATAACATTATCGGGTGGCTTTCAGGATGCTTATTCCTATCTCGTAAGAGGCAAGGTTTTTGCAAATGCTCAGACCGGAAATATAGTTCTTTTAGGACACAATCTTTTTTCCGGAAACTTCGAAACTGCGCTCAATTACCTGGTTCCCCTTACATTTTTTGCACTCGGAGTTCTTATATCGGAACAAATACGAGGGCATTTCAAACAACTGACATTGATTCACTGGCGTCAGATAACTGTTTCTATTGAAATAATCATGCTTTTAATCGTAGGCTTCTTACCTATCGGAGAAATATTCAACCCAATAGCAAACGGCCTTACCTCCTGTGCATGTGCGATTCAAATAGAAGCCTTTAAAACGGTTATGGGACTTAATTATGCAAGTACAATGTGTATCGGAAATTTAAAGAGCTGTATGTCTTCGTTCAGCTCGTATCTAAGAACAAAAGAAAAGAAATATGCGCACAATGCAAGCTTGTATTTATTTGTTATACTGACATTCTTTGCAGGAAGCTCATTCGGAAGTGTAATGTGCGGTATATTCTCTCAGCAAAGCATATGGTTTTCATGCGGACTGCTTGCAGTTGCCGTATATCTTATGTCTTTTAAACGTGATAAAAGCATTGAGGCTTAAGCTTAAAACAGCTCCTATACAAAAAGGGTCTGTCGCATTATGCATTTCAATGAATACTCTTCCAGAAACCGTTTGCACTTA
>CAVBHN010000062.1:0-3010 GCA_963595425.1 Faecalibacterium sp. CAG:74
AGGAAAAAGAAAATTTGTTTCGCTTAAGAGGGTGAAAGAGTGTTGCACTTGTTGTTACGAAAAGTCAAATTTGTTATAATATGCTTGTTGAGAAAAGAGATTGTTTATAAGGAGGTTGCTTTGGAAATATATAATTTTGATGATTGTCCTATAAGCGATCGCAACGGATTTTACGGAGGACAAGCCGGAAGTAAGGAAGGAATAATCTTTAACGGTGAAAACTGGATTGTAAAATATCCAAAAAGCACCATAGGAATGCGGAACATGCAGATTTCATATACGACATCGCCTATTTCAGAATATATAGGATCCCATATATATGAAATATTGGGGTATAAAGTACATGAAACCGTTATGGGAATAAGAAATAACAAGCTTGTAGTAGCTTGCAAGGATTTTTGCGAAACTCCCGGTGAATTATTGGAATACCGGACACTTAGAAATATTTACAACGAAAAGATAGAAGAACATGAAAGAAGAACCGGAAGTGCATCTTCTCATTCACCGGCGGATTTAGAAGAGATCATGATAAATCTTGACTCTAATACGATCCTGAAAAATATCCCGGAGGCAAAGGAAAGATTCTGGGACTGTGTGGTTATTGATGTAATGATTAACAATAATGACAGGAATAACGGAAACTGGGGAGTATTGAAAAGAAAGGATAAATACGTTTTAGCTCCGATATATGACAATGGCACAAGCTTTTCAAGCAAGCTTTCTGATGAACAGATAGCCAGGATCCTTAATAATCCGGACAGGCTTAAGCAAAGCGTAAATACAACAAGGACGGCATATAGCTATAAGAGAAAAGAGGTTTTTGCAAGAGATCTTTTCAAACTGGATATTGAAGATCTCAGAAAAAGCACTGAAAAGATTATTGGTCTGTATGAATTGAAAAAGGATGATATAAAGAGCTTTGTTGATGCAATCCCGGAAAAGTTTGAGAACTTTACGGTATGCAGCAAAGAAAATAAAGAGCTGATAAAGGAAACGATCGATTTAAGAAAAGACAGACTGCTTGAGCCGATAGTAAATCTATCGTATAAGCATGAAAAGACAGAAGATGTTGAGTACGAAATGTAGCTGATACTATGGCAGCATATAAGCAATGGCTGCATTGCTGCAGCCATTGGAATTTAGTCTTTTGAGAGAACTTTTCTAAGCTCTGCCTTGTATTTGTAGTAGGTGTGTCTTGAAACACCGGAAAGCTTTATTACTTCCGGATCCTTTAAGGAACCGTTGAAGTCCTGGCTGTGCTTTTTGATTATTTCTTTTGCGACAAGACTTTTCTTGGTTGTAAAGGTTGAGCCTTTTTTGTGTCCGATTTGTTTGCCGTTTAGTTTTGCTGTAAGAATACCTTCGGCTGTACGGCGGCGCAAATCTTCGACTTCCTTTTCGGATTGAGCAAATGCTATCTTGATCTGAGCGATGGCAAGCTTGCGGAAGTAATTATTAAGACCTTTAAAAATTTCATCCTCATCACTGCCGGTAAGAGGTATTCTGTCGGAAGTATGTTCCTGATAGGTTTTGGTATCAATGTAATGTTCTTTCAGGAATACAAGTGAAACGCCTCTTTCAAGAAATTCGAAATAGGTTTTGACTCCCTCTTCGGCGTTGCGGCTCATGCGGCTGACAGAATCAAATACGATGGTATCACCGGATTTTGCACCTTTATATATTTTCTGCCATTCAGGACGGTTCATGCTTCTTCCGGTGAATGCTTCCTGATAGATTACGGCATCCGGATATTCTCTTAAGATGTTTCTTATCTGTCTTTCGATGGATTGCTGTTTTCGGCTGATTCTGCAATATCCCCAGATTGTATTATTTTTGCTTTGCATAATTGTTTCTTTTGTTGTATAATAAAAATAGAATTTCTGTTCGTTAAAAGTGGCACTGATAATGTAACAGAAAACGAAAGATTTTGCAAGAGTTTTAACACTGTTTAGGCACAGGTTAAATTTAACACCGGTTTTTTGTCGGAAATTTGATGAGAATAGTGAATGAAATAATATAGGGAAAGGTGATGCTTTATGATTTATGTTTCCGGTATTCATGCATTAAATTTGAATTGTAAATTGAATACAACAGGTGACTGGCATCAGTCGGCACTTAGGTGGAAAGATATTACACTTCTTGATAGTGACAAATCGCCTTTTGGAGAATATGGAATTGAAGAGGGACATGAAATTCCAAAGCATACCAAGAAGTTTTATGCAGCGAATCATATAAGAGCATGTCTCGACTTGATTTCTTTAGGACGTTTCAATGTTGCACAGGGGATGAGAGATAATTTCATATGCAATGAATCTTACACTGAAGAAATATTTAATCGTGTTGCAATGTTAAAAGGAACGCCAAACTGGAATGAAATAAAAAAATTTATGCATAGGGAGTATGGTAGTTTATGGCGGAATTGGATAGACACTCATTAAGGCATAAAAGAGTAATAGAAGATTTTTTAAAGGAACTAAATAAAAATACAGATAAATATGTGCTTAAAGGCGGTACTGCATTGATGCTTTGCTACAGCCTTGATCGATTTTCAGAAGATGTAGACTTGGATTGCAGAAATCGCAACAGGGATATTTTGAAGCACATTGGCGATTTTGCAGAAAAAAGAGGCTACGATTGCAGGATAGCAAAAGATACTGATACAGTAAAAAGAGCATTTATTCATTATGGCGGAAAACGACCGTTAAAGATTGAAACGTCTTTCAGAAGAATAAATATTGCAGATGATGAGGTTTGCAAAATAAAGGGAATTGAGGTATATACGATTGACAGGCTTGCAGAGCTGAAAAGCAGTGCATATACCGGAAGAGATAAAATAAGAGATTTATACGATGTGACTTTTATCTGCAATAATTATTTTGATAAGCTCAGTGAAAATGCAAAGAGAAGTATTTGTGATGCACTGGAATATAAAGGGTTAGATCAATTTGATTACATCGTAAATAATCAAAAGGATGAATTGATTGATGAAAATCGACTTGCGGAGAATTTT
>CAVBHN010000063.1:0-2988 GCA_963595425.1 Faecalibacterium sp. CAG:74
CAACAAAATTAGTACATGTAGTTCCGATTAAACCTCCGATAATGGAACCGAGCATCGGATGCTTCTTGCAAAGTTTTTTTCCAAGGAAAGCTCCAAGCATCGAAGATATCGATTGAAGGGCAATAAAAATGGAGCTATTTATAAATTCCTTTCTTGATATACGCTTTTTAAACAAACGATATCCTTCTTGACAGATGCCAAACAGCGCCGTCACGACACCCGATACAATAGATGCAGGAAGTTTATATATATTCGTCGCAATATAGAGTATGCCACCTCTAAGAGCACCCGTGCCGCTTCCAAGCATCAACTTTGCTCCAATGTCTTTCCAGTCCTGTTTAGTGAAACTTGTTAATTTCTTTCCGGATTGAATCTTACGAACAAACTCAGATCCTGCACTTATTCCTCCCTCAATGGCTGCAGATATACTGCATATCTTTAGAAATTCCTCAAAATTGGGAGCGTGTTCTGCTTGAGCCACTTTTCGCTGTTTTTTGAATTCCTGCTCAGTGTTTTTCTCAACGCGTTCTATAGTGTTGTCGATATTGCCAGCTTGAATATCCGTGTATGATACCTCCATGGGCTCAATTACGACATCTGGATTCTCCTCCGCAAATGTGTGAATGTACTTCCATAATCGCAGATCCTCTTTCCTCAATTTCGTAGCAACATCCTCAGGAAGATTCCTTAAATACTCGTACTTGGTGTGCATATCTTTCGGGATCTGATAAATGCCACCTTGTTGTATAAACTCCGGGTATTTTTCCATATGATGCTTAATTGCATCCAGCCCCAAATGTCCTCCGGCCCGACAGGCCTTTTGCTGAATAATTTCGAATCCTCGCATATAATCAGTCATACTATTGTCGTCCAATAATATGTAAAGTGGCTCATCTCCGTTGATAAAAGCTTTGATATTAGAGATATGGACCTGCGAGGTTTCGCCTATGAATCCATGAATTCCTTTTGTTCCACCTCTATTAGTAGTCAGAAGCTTTTGGATTTCTGCCTTTAGTATCCTTATTTCCTCATCCGCGCCTGCCTTATTCTTATCGATGATGGCCAACTTCTGAAGAAGTTGATTTATTCTTGATGCATTAACCGCGTCAACAATGACCGCATCAGCTTGTCCGAAGACATTTTGTGCAGCTTGTCCGACAGTCCCTGTAGCATTTACTTGCCGACTTTCAATATTCCCTTTATGTTTTTTGCTTTTGGCGTATATACAGTATCCTCCGATACCAGTTACTGCAGCAGACGTTATAGCAACCACAACTTTATAGGTTATACTCAATCTTCAAATTTCTCCTTCCATTGGTTGTTCAAAAGCCTTTTCAAGAGACTCATTAAGCTTTCTCTTTAAATCTTTGGAAACAGGATATTTTTTGATTTTATTTTGTATAGACTCCTTTGTTTCTCCTCGTTTATAAAGTTCCTTAATAACCGCAGAAAAGATAGCATCGACACCATATTTGCTGATTCCTTCGGAAATTAAGCCAATTACGCCAAGTGTCGCAATTCCTCCAATCATTCCGCCTGGCCCCAAAGCCGCTAAAGCAGCAGTAATAGCAGCTCCACCAGCCAATCCGGTGGCTCCTATCGCAATAATCAATATTAGTCCCGGTACCCCGAGTGCAGCCACTTTTGATACAATCTTATCCATCTCAAATCCCCCTTACGTGATTATCGCAATACTTTTGTAAAGCCAATGCCAAATAATCCAGTGCACCTTTGTAGGAAAAGATCATGTCACAAATCCGATCTACGCTCAGGTTACTTATTACACGGAATCCAAAGAGAACATCGTACAGGCTTATTTCAGCTCCAGGTGATAATGATTGAAAATAAGAAAGCACTTCTGATAGGCTATCTTGCGTCTCCTTAGATTCAGGTGGATATGCCATTGCTTCTTTTAAGGATGAAAACATATCCATTATCTGTCGCCCCTGCTGATATGCTTCTGCAAGATTGATTTCAGAAAAATCCTTGCTGACCTTTTCTATGCCTTGTGAAGTTAATTCCTCTTCATTACTGTTAAAGACGTTCACCGCAAATTCATCAATATCATTGTCAAAATCAGAAATGTCAAATTCCAACGGATCTTCTTCTAATTCATTTGCATAGCGCATCATTTCTGCAGCAAAAATCAAGTTTTCAAGGTGCCGTTTCTGCTTTTTCAAGGCTTCAATTTGCTCATCGAGGACTTTTCTCCAGTTAAACTCAGGCACAGAAGTCATCTTTTTTATATCATCCGCAGAATATCCAAGCTCTCTGTATAGAGTAATCTGACGAATGCTGAAAATGTCATTCTCTGTATACAGCCAATATTCCTTTCCACCCTCTGATTTTTTATGAGTGGGTGTTATAATTTTTCTCTCAACATAGTATTTAAGCGTTCTTTTTTCTATGCCCGTTATTTCAGACACTTCACCAATGGTATAAAGTCTGCTCACGTGCCTCGCCTCCTATATGCTTACATATTATTATCGGCCGATATCGGCCGTCAACATCAAACTTTTAAACTTTATGTTAATTCTTATGTATCAGGCGATCCGCAGACCGCCCGGGCTTTAGCCCATTTTCTTATTCTTCCTCGTTGGAATCATCGGGGACTCCAGACTGATCATCTTCCGGGTATTCCTCCTCATCGATCTCATCGTCTTCATAATCATCCTCTTCGGGGATGTCATATTCCTCGCCGTCCTCGTCCTGATAATCGGCGTCGGGATCCGGCTTGTCTGCAGCCGCTTGCTTCTTTTTCCTGTTCATATAGCTGTAGCCTGCGTAGCCGACACCGCCGATGGAGGCAATGGCCAGCAGCATCAGCGGAGCCCAGTTGCTTTTTCTCTCGGTTTTCACCTCGGTTTCGCCTTCCTCTGCCTCTGCGTCCTCAGTTTCTGTCTCCTCCGGCTCCTCGGTCACCGTGCTCTGATGGGCCTCGGTGTATTCAGACTGCGCATCCTCATCCAGCAGGGCGAACAGATCTGC
>CAVBHN010000064.1:0-2744 GCA_963595425.1 Faecalibacterium sp. CAG:74
CCAAGGACTTCTGGGCTTTTTTTGTGCCTGGAGTTCGGTGGGTTTGGGGGTAGAGCTGGGATAGAGATGATTTTATACTAATGTAATAAAGAATACTCTTAACTAGCTGTAAAAGATTACGTTGAATTTTACGATTTATGGTGTATAATATAATTAACAGAAGCAATGTGAAATAATAGAAGGAGCTGAAAGAATATGGCAAATATTTTACCAGTGTCTGATTTGAGAAATTATAATGAAGTTTTGAAAAACTGCCATAAAGGAGAACTTGTATATTTGACAAAGAATGGCAGAGGACGTTTTGTAGTTATGGATTTTGAAGATTATGAGCGTGATCGTGCAGAGAAAAAACTTTTGATGAAGCTGCAAGAAGCTGAAGAAGCAGTGAAAGATGGTGAAGGTTGGCTAAATCTAGACGAATTAAAAGCATTCGTGGGGGAATAAGATGTTAAAGCTGCGGATCATTTTCATAACAGAATACGGCAAAGCAACGGAAACGTTGTGACGCAAAGCTAATAGGGCCTGTAAAATGGTAGCCAGTTACACAGACTAGATTTAGACACCGCAGGTTGTATTGCCTGCGGTGTTTTTGTGTTTTACCAACAGACCAACAGATCAACGGATTAAATCTGGAAAATAAATCAAGAATAAATATGATGAATGACAGAAACTGTCCATGTCATTTGCTAATATTAGAGCGTAACAGGAAAGACCTTGAGAGGTATGTTTCATGGAGAAAGAAGATAAGATTCAAAGAGTTCTGGGCCTTTATACAAAACTGATAAACGGTTCGGTAATAAATAAGGCAACAGAGGCAACTAACTATAATGTCAACGAGAGAAGCATCCAGAGAGATATCGATGATATCCGCAATTATCTGGAACAGCAGGGGACGGAAGACGGAATCTTAAACTCTGTCGAATACGACCGACAAGTAAAAGGATACAGATTAAAGCAGATCTACAAGCTGAAATTCACAAATCCGAAAATTCTTGCAATTTGTAAAATCCTTCTGGACAGCAGGGCATTTACCAAGAAGGAGATGCAGGGGGTACTGGCAAAACTGATTGATAGCTGCGTGCCGGAGGACAATCAGAAGCTTGTAAAGGAAATGATCAGCAACGAGGAGTTCCATTATATTCAGCCACGGCACGGCTCCGTATTCATGGACAAAATGTGGAGCATCAGCCAGGCGATACATGGTCTGTTGTGGTAAACTATAGTTGTAACACCCCAACCTAATAAGATATAATCTTAGGAGGAAATGAGGTATGTCACAAATGAGTAATCACTACGAACCAGAATTCAAGGATAAGATTGTGCGTCTCCACCTGGAGGATGGACGATCAATAAAAAGTCTTTCTGCCGAATATGGAGTAGCCCACGGAAGCATTTCCATATGGGTAAAAAAATTCCGCGAAGAATGCCAAACAAATCAAAAAGCCAAAGCCGATTATGATGTTATGAAAGAGAATCTCAGTCTGAAGAAGGAACTCGCAGAACTTCAAAAGGAAAATGAATTCCTAAAAAAAGCGGCGGCATTCTTTGCGAAGGAAATCGATTAGAGGCTTATCGATTCATTCAACAGCACAACAAGGAATTCGGATTGAGATGGCTTTTAAGGAAATTTGGCATTTGTCCTAATGCTTACTACAATTTTCTGAAGAACCGGAAATCTGAATATAACAAGCAAAAAGAGGACATCAAAGCTTCCATTGTCGACATTTATCATGCACATGGCGGTGTTGATGGATATCGAACAGTTCAGGCCTATCTGTGCCGTCAAGGAACAAATGTAAGCCGATTGACTGTTCATAAATATATGAATAAGGAATTACAGCTCTTCTCCATCACCCGAAAGAGAAAACCAAACTATGCCCATGGTGAAGCTCATAAAGTGCATGAAAACAAGCTAAATCAGGACTTTACAGCTTCTGAGATAAATCAAAAATGGTGCACAGATTTCACGTATCTTTCTTTGACAAACGGATGTAAGCATTATAACTGTACAATTCTCGATCTCCATGACAGAAGCGTTGTTGCAAGTATTACTGACAGGAACATTACAGCTGACTTGGCAAAGCGGACGCTTGACAAAGCCATAGAATCTCAGCCGGGAATAGATCCAAGGAAGTTGATGCTACATAGTGACCAAGGAAGTCAATATACATCCAAGGAATTCACGGAACACTGCGAAGCATTGGGCATAACACAGAGCATGAGCAAGGCCGGATATCCGTATGATAATGCACCAATGGAGAGATATTTCAACACGTTAAAGAATGATTTGATCTATCAGCATAACTATCACACAGCGGATGAGCTATACGCTGCAATCGAAGAATTTGCGTATGTACATTACAATCACGTGCGTCCGCATTCTTATAACAACTACAAAACGCCCTATGAGGCACGCTACGGGGTCTGATGACCCCATGGTGAATATTCCGCTTAACTGAGCGAAACTTTTAGTAAAATTTGGAGGCACAAATCCTGGAAGCAGAAGTTATCTTAAATCATCTTAATTACTACGACTGATATTGAGATGTATTTGTCAAGCCCCTGCCGCTATAGCGGTGCGAGGCAGGCTTTACAAATGTAAATCAATATCAGACACTCCTTGAGATGATTTCCTGCCAGTGAAATGATGATTTCCGTATATCTGCCAGAAGGTGGATTTCAGCACGGATTATTCACAAAGCAAAAATTAGGTCGAAGTGTTACAAAAAAGCTTGACCAGAACA
>CAVBHN010000065.1:0-2665 GCA_963595425.1 Faecalibacterium sp. CAG:74
AAAAAACACAGAAATAATATGCTGATACCAGGGTCAAAAGGTCAAAAATTAGATTGATCACAGCATCGTAACTTATTATTTTTGAAATCAGAAGGATGGGCTGTGCACTAAGCTAATAGTGCACGGCCCATCTTGTTTAAAAAGCCAAATCATGAAAATTCAACTGATGAAATTTTAGCTTAATATTGACTGATTATCAAAAAAGAAGGTAAGCTAAGAAGGCTTAATAGTTTGAGTTGTAGTTTGGAGTATTCGAATACAGGCTGAAATTGAGATTAGGAGGAAAAGACAGTGAATATTACTGTTTATCTTGGCGCAAATGAAGGAAATGATCCCTGCTTGCGAAAAGCGGTTGAAGAGCTTGGAGCATGGATCGGAAACAGCGGAAATACATTGATTTATGGTGGATCTAAATCAGGCCTTATGGGTGCGCTTGCGGACAGTGTATTAAAGAATGGCGGAATGGTTACAGGAGTTGAGCCACAGATGTTTATCGAAAATGAACTTCAGCATAATGGACTGACAAGGCTGATCGTTACAAAGGACATGACAGAGCGCAAAAACAAAATGATCGAGCTGGGCGATGCTTTTATCGCTTTTCCCGGCGGAACAGGAACACTTGAGGAGATTGCAGAGGTTATGTCAAAGGTATCTTTGAAGCAGCTGAATGCTCCTTGTATTTTATATAATCTGAATGCTTATTATAATGATCTGAAAGCACTTTTGAAGCTTATGATTGAGAAGGCTCTTTCCACAAGGGAAAGGCAGGAGGGGATTTATTTTGCAGAAAATATTGAGGATATAAAAGAGATTTTAGGCCTTGATTGACAAATATAAAAAAATATCTTTTGACCTTTTGATTCCGGTATCATATTATGGTGTTGGAGTAAAAAGCTAAAAAGTCTTTATGATCCTAATATCATAATAAGAAATTCATAAAAAAGTTTGTGGAGGGAATTGATAATGGCAGAAAAGCAGTCTATGGTGATTCAGGAGCTTTTAACAGGTGACAAGCTGGGAAATAACGGCTTATTTGCAAGAGTAACGATTTTCCCCGGTGAAGAGCTTGGATATCATGAGCATCACGGAGAAACAGAAACATATCATATAATTTCAGGTGAAGGCGAATATGATGATAACGGCAAAAAACAGGCAGTAGCTGCAGGCGATACGGTTTTTTGTCCTGAGGGCGGCGGACACGGAATCCGCAATACAGGTAAGGATGATCTTGTATTTATAGCTTTAATCATAAAAGAATAAATTATAATGGGATCAAAAGTTCTTTAGAACCGAAATACTATGAGCGTAAAACATACCCCAAGAGATTACTGGCTTGGGGTATAATTTTATGCGGATATGGAGATATAACAGAAAATATGGGGTTTGAATTCAAGATTTTAGATTCGATACAGTGCATACGAACACCGTTTTTGGATGCATTAATGCGTTTTATTACAAGCCTTGGCAACGGAGGAATCATATGGATTGTATTAACTGCTGTATTGCTGATAGTTCCAAAGAAGCGAAAAAGCGGAGCAATATTAGCAGCAGCCTTGCTTGTGGATTTTATAATATGCAATTGTATCCTAAAAGGCGCATTCAGGAGAATAAGGCCGTTTGATGTAAACACGGCAATACAGCTTATAATAAACAGACCGATGGATTTTTCGTTTCCATCAGGACATACAGCAATCGCATTTGCATCCTTTACGGCATTGAGGCTGGCAGGAGAGAAGAAAATATGCATACCTGTTTTTATACTTGCATGCTCGATCGCATTTTCAAGAATGTATTTATATGTACATTATCCTACAGATATTCTCGGAGGTGTTGCTGCTGGAATTTCATCAGGATGTATAGCCTTTGCAATAGTTTATATTTGGTCAAAGAGAAGAAATAAAAATAATTTTAGAAGGTCAGTAAGTGAAAATTAAAGGCAAACTATATGGTATCGGAGTAGGACCGGGGGATCCGGAGCTGATAACAATTAAGGCTGTCAGAACACTTGAAAAATGTGATATAGTGGCAGCTCCGATTGTTAAGGGACATGAGCAGACAGCTCTGAAAATTGCTGCTCCTTATATAAATGGAAAGAAGATTTTAAATCTCGATGTTCCGATGACACACAATAGTAATGAGAGAGAAAAAAGCCATATCTCAGCGGCAGACGAAATAGCTTTGCAGCTAGACAATGGAAGTAATATAGCTTTATTAACCCTCGGAGATCCGACGGTTTATTCATCCTATTGGTATATCCATAAAATACTTGTAAAAAGGGGATATGAAGCTGAGATAATACCAGGAATACCATCCTTTTGTGCCGCAGCAGCAAAACTTAATGAGGCACTTTGTGAGGATGATCAAATGCTCCATATAATTCCTGCATCAGATAAGCTTATAAAAGATGGACTGAATCTACCCGGAAACAAGATATTTATGAAGGCAGGAAGAAATCTTCCGGAGCTTATAGAGGAACTTAGAAACAAGAAAAAGCTGTCAAGTGCTTCCATGGTAGAACGATGCGGCATGGAAGATGAAAAAATTTTTGAAAGCTTGGAAGATTATAAAGATGAAAATGGATATTTCAGTATAATTTTAGTCAAATAAATATTTTTCAAAATAAAAATGGTGTATGAAAAGGCTTTAGCCCTTTCATACACCATTT
>CAVBHN010000066.1:0-2575 GCA_963595425.1 Faecalibacterium sp. CAG:74
TGTTATCGTGATTGCATGACTGTTGGGATTTATATAAAACATATCAAATCTCCTTGCATGATTTATGTAACTGTAATTAGTTGCAATGTTTGTTATTCTGTGTATAATAAAATCAAGAGGTGATTCTATTGGGACAGAAAGAAAAATTAATAAAGCGTCTTAAATCAAATCCAAAAGACTTTACCTTTTCGGAGGCTGAAACACTTTTAAAATATTTTTGTTATTCTCGCTCTGATAAAGGCAGAACAAGCGGCTCACGTGTAATATTCGTAAACGATAAATATCCGCCTATTACCATGCACAAACCACACCCACAAAAGGAGCTTAAGACTTATCAGGTCAAACAGCTGATTGAAATACTAAAGCAGGAGGGTCTTATATGAACAACACTCTTTTATATAAAGGTTATTTAGGCAGCGTCGAATTTTCCGAAGAGGATGAAATATTCTTTGGAAAAGTCTTAGGGATTCGCGCTTTAATCTCCTATGAAGGAGCAACAGCTAAAGAGCTTGTTAATGATTTTCATGATGCTGTTGAATGTTATCTTGCTGAATGTAAAGTACAGGGAACAGAACCGGAAAAAGCCTATAAAGGCTCTTTCAATGTCCGTATTTCTCCGGAGCTTCATAAGAAGCTTGTTATCTATACAACAGAACACAACATTTCATTAAACAGCTATATTGAAAAAACACTTGCAAGCTCTGAAGCTGCATTACAAAAGAGGGTCTAAAAAGCCCTCTTTTTTTATCCCTCTGTATTGGTTTTGTTATACTGTGCCGTTGATATTCCAAGAAGCACCCCAAGGAAGGTGTCAACAGCCGTTACTGTTCCAACTACCTGTTCTGCATAAGGAAAGCCCCAAATACCTGCTAAAGCAAAGTAAAGCGTACCGATCGCAGGCAGTAAGATCATTGCTATCCATTTTAAAACATCATAAAGCTTGTCATTCATCATTTTTCCTCCTACTGATTAATTAAATAATTTTGTAAGTCCTCTTTTGCTTTTTTCATGCCCTCTATCTCATTGCCGTCAATGCCATGAGATAAGAGCGCAAGTATAGCCTTTTGCGTTATCCTGTTTCCGTCCTCAAGCTTGTCGAATCTCTTTGAGTCTCTGCTCAAGTAGTTTTCGTGTTCCTTCAAGGTCTTTTCGATAGCATCAAGTCTTGCATCCTGAACCCTGTTGGGCTTTTTAATGTTGTATATAGCCTTTGCTATCATAGCAATTACAGCTCCAAGCCCTGTGATTAAGCCGCATACTGCTATTGTCTGTGTCACAACCATGTCAATCATTTCTTTGTTCATTCTCCCAACCCCATAAGCTCAGCGTATTGCTCGCTTGTTATCCGACCGCCTGCAAGGAATACGTCAAGCAATTCTTTGTTGCCGTCTGTCAAACCTTCGTTTTTGATTTTACGTTTCATAAGCTTGTAGATCATGTGTTGCCCTCCATAAGTATGTCTATAAGTATTTGATTATATTCAGCTCTCAGATAAGCCTCTGACGCTATATCCTCAAGTATAATCACGTTTGATGTTCCGTCCTCTGCTATAAGCCCTGATTCTTTGGCTATTGCCATTTGTTCATCTATCGTCAATCAAATCACCCCTTTACACTTTGACCCACAATAAACGTAGATTGGTAGTTTCTCCGCTTGCAAGCACTGAGCTTAGCAAGACTGTATATATTGATCGCTTGTAATTCCACTGTATTCCTGTGACTGCATAGCTTGTATCTGTTCTGACTGAATAAGCCGCCGCAAGCTCATAGCCTTCTTTTTTATCGAGATATACAAAAGAATAGCCTAGGCCTGTTATTGTGTGTGTTTCCTCAACTATCGCAGGAACATAAAAGCCTATTGCACTTTGTGCCTGTGTAGCCGCCCTCGTATCTATCAGATCAAGAATCTCACTGCCATGCGTTTTCAAGCTCCAGTCCTCATTGATGTCAAGAACCTGATCACCCTCTGCAACCTTGCCAATGCCGACACTTGAGCCGCCTGCCTTAAAGTCAAGCAATACATCCTGTGTTGATATTCTCGTCTGTGAGGTTGTAGAGCTTCCTACTGCATCCGTTACCTCAAGCATAAGATCATAGCTCTTTGATACATCAAAGCTTTCTGCAAGCGTGATATCTGTGTCTTTGCTTATCATGGTTGTTGATATGCTCCATTCACTGGCAGTCTTAAGCTTGTATTTAATCTTTGCAGTTACGCTGTTCTTATCGTTTACGCTTGCAAAGCTCCAAGAGCCGTTCACAACAATCTTTGATGCATCCTGTGAGTCTCTCTTTGCCGTAAATGCTGAGATTGTAGGCACTGAATAAGGATAAACAGTTAATGCAGCACTATGCTCTGTGCTCCTTCTGCCTCGGCTGTCAACAGCCTTTACTGTGAATGTCAGGTCACCGCTTTTGAGCGTGTCTCCTGTATATGACAGGCTTGCTTCCTGTACTGTGGCGGAATATCCGCCCGATATTTCAAAGCTCTTTATCGTTGAGCTGTATGCTCCTGAGGCTGTACCCTCAAGCTTAGCCTTTGTGATTCCTGCGACTGCTATGCCCCAACCCTTGACAGT
>CAVBHN010000067.1:0-2486 GCA_963595425.1 Faecalibacterium sp. CAG:74
ATCACCGAGCTTATTGCATGTCTGGTGGGATATGTATTTTTAAAAAGAATCCAAAAGAACAAAGTGGAAAGTTTAAGTTAAGGAGGAAGCGGTTATGGCAAAAAGAATCATTACGATCAGCAGAGAATTTGGAAGCGGCGGTCGATTTATCGGTGAAGAAGTGGCAAAGAAACTTGGTATTGCATATTATGACAAGGATATCATTGGACAGATTGCAGAGCAGTCAGGATTATCACCGGAGTATATTCAGGAAAATAGTGAATTATCTCCAAAGAAAGGATTGTTTGCCTATGCTTTTTCAGGGCGTGATATTACAGGAAAATCAGTAGAAGATATCGTGTATGAAGCACAAAGAAAAGTAATCAGGGAAATCGCTGAAAAAGAAAGCTGTGTAATCATAGGAAGAAATGCAGATTTTATCTTAAGGGACAGAGATGATGTGCTGAATGTGTTTATACATGGAAACACGCCGGA
Source organism: Faecalibacterium sp. CAG:74 (assembly GCA_963595425.1). Lineage (GTDB taxonomy): Bacteria > Bacillota > Clostridia > Lachnospirales > Lachnospiraceae > Alectryocaccobium. The sequence continues at coordinate 475 of CAVBHN010000067.1, forward strand.
AAAAGTACAGCGCATCTGCAAATTATATAATGTTACAGAAGCTGATGCTATAAAAATGATAAATGTTACGGATAAAAGACGCAGAACAAATTATAATTTTTATACCGAACAGAAGTGGGGAATGGCAGGCAATTATACATTGTCATTGAACAGCTCTGCGTTAGGATATGATATGTGCCAGAAAATCATAATGGATTGTGCAAAAATATAATAATAGGGACAAAGGATGCCGTAGAACTGCCAAAAGACAGTTTATGGTGAAGTATCATATGATCGTCACGTTTATCAAACCTGTGATGAGTATGGATATCCTATAGCAGTTCATATAGTGGGTTTGGATGCAGGAACAAGAGGTGACCGCAAGAAACTTATGTCAATGGCAGGGTTTTAAAAATAATGTCAAGGGTGAGGATATGCCACAAAAGACGATAGCAAGTAGAAAACGCAGCGTGCCTTGGGCATATCTCAGCCCTGCAATGTGTAAGTTAATCTGTATGAAAGATTTGCCAACGATTACTTGACAGTGACGTGTATTAAATATCTGCTAACGGTTACTTGCATTGATAATTCAATTAGGATATAATTAATCAGTATGTGATAATCTAATTATCAGATAACCCGTAAAGGGCAGTTTAAAAGGAGATCATATGGCAAAGCTATTCAAAGTAATAATGAACATTCTTATTATAGTGTTCATTGCTTCACTAGTTGCACTTTTTGTTCCACCGCTCTTAGGAATCACGACTGTTGTAGCCGGTTCCAACTCTGCAACCAACATGCAGGTCGGCTCAGTTGCATACGGCACACGAGTTTCTATTGATGAGCTGGCAATCGGTGATACAATAATAAGCAATTCAGACAATGAAACCTATCTCTATGATGTTACAGCTATTGATGCCTCAACAGGTACTCTCTCTGTAAAATCATCGGATACATCTGATGTCAAGAGCATCACGCTCAGACGTACAGCTTCAAAGAAGCTTTTTGTAATTCCTCTGATCGGATATATTGTTATTGCACTGCAGAGCACCGAGGGTCTTATAATCTTAGGCTTAGTAGTTGTTCTGCTGGTTATTCTCTTTATTATCTCCGAGATACTTTGCAGAAAATCGCAGAAAATAGACGATGAAGAGGATGCTGAGGTTGATCGCGAATATTTCAGAAACCTTGCTACAAGCCAGCAAAAGCCAAGTGCGCTCGATGAGCTCGGAACAATTACTATTCCGCCTATAAAGGATATTATGGATGAAGAAAGCAATTCCGCTCCATCCGATACTGTTCCGCTTGATGAGGATTTTGAAAACCCAGAGCTGATTCTTGAGCCGGCTGATGATGAAGATTTTGATGACGAAGAAGATGATGCATATGATGACCTGGCAGATGATGAACCGGTTATTGATAAGGATGCTTCTTCTAAATCAAAGGATTCTTTAAAAAGAAACGAGCCTAAAAAGAAAACCTTAAAGGAAATGCTTCAAAAGGAAGAGCCTTCAGATGAGCCTTTAGAAAATGATTTTGCTTCAGCCTCTATAGACAATACATCAGAGCTTACAGATATCGGAAATGCTCTTGAAAATGTTCTTGAGAATGAACGAATGAACCAAACACCTCACCATGAAGAGCCTGCTCCTGTTCCTGAAGCGGAAGAAAAAATTGATATCTCATCCTCCGAAATTGAAATAGCAATTCCGGCAAGATCACTTGAGGAGCTTCTCCAGGAAGCCTATGCAAAAGGTGAGGATCCTAATGTTATAAAGGATGAAGCAATTGGTGTAACACTTGTTGATTATTCAGATTGTCTGAAATAATCATTTCAATTGAATTTAGTCGCTTTAATAAAAAGCAGAAAATTATCAGGGAAATAAAAGCTTTATGTTGCTTTTATTTCCCTTTTATGTTAAAATACATAAGCATGTGAATAAGCCGGTGTGTCGGAATTGGCAGACGAGACAGACTCAAAATCTGTTATCCGCAAGGGTGTGTGGGTTCGAGTCCCACCACCGGCAGTATAG